>CAVOAA010000121.1:0-9364 GCA_963693555.1 Dehalococcoidia bacterium
TCACGGATTCGGAGTTCGACGATACCCTGCTGGTCTTTGGCTGCGTCGAGAGGGGCGTTCTCACGGAAGTCTTTGTCGGCCATGGCCCGTTTGATATCTTCCAAGACGAGTGCCCGCTGGTCTTTGGGGTCGTCTAGTTGGGCAACCAGGCGGTCATAGCCTTCCTGACTGAGCTGGGATCCGGTGAAAGCGGAACGGCCGTTGGCGCGAGTGCCGGTCTTTGCGGCGGCAGTGGAGCGACGAGTTCGGGGGACTCTGAGGTGGGATGCCAGTCCATTTGCGATCCATCCCTGGTCTTTCCAGTAAGCGAGGAAAACCTTGACTGGGCTCAACCGGTGCACGGACTCTGATCCGCCGAGACCGATCTTCTGAGCATATTCTGCGACTTCTGCTGGAGAGAGCTCGGAGACTTTACGCTCCCGGCCCACCCAGGCTACGAACCGGCCCAATTCTTGATGAGACTGTTGGGCTGACTTGGATGATTTCTTGGCCGCCACGAAATGCGTCAGAGCTTCGGATAATGAAAGGCTTTGCTCAGTCGTCACTCAGGTACCTCCACCTTCAGTCAGTCTTTATTTTTCGTAGATGCGCGCCAGGTCTCGCGCCATGTCTTAGGAAGTGTAGGGTTTCACCGGAGGGTCTCTAAAAGGCTGTCGAAGGTCAGTAAGTCGAAACCCTCGGCCGGAATCTTCACCGTTTTTCTCTGGTCAATTCGGCCTCTTTCGAAGCGCAATCAACTCTAAAATCATACCAGTATCCGGCTGCAAAGGCAATCCGAAGAATTTCGCAGGCGGTGCATCTAGGGCTGATTTTCCGCCCCGGTTTTACCGTTTCATCCAAGCCATGAAACAGAACGTAGCCGTTGCCAAACATTATACGAAACGTTACCCGAAGTTCTGTTGGGCCACCGAGATTACCAGCCCGTTTTGAGTCCCTCCTTCCAGCCAAAAACCCGTCGATTTCTCCTGTCTATTTATCAGGTTAATCGTGGACTGAGCCTATTGCTCAAAAACGCCTCGTAGAGGACATAAAATTCACCCTGAATTTCTTTGACTTGGTCTCAGCCGCGATGTAGCATACTGTCGGCCTTGCACGTTATGCCTGCCACGTTACCGGTGGCCTCCCAATTTCCGGCGGCACAGTAACCACACTTCAACTTAAACGGAATCTGAATAAATGAGTCCCCAAATTCAGCCGACACCTGGCTCCTCTCTGGCCGGTCCGACGATCGTTCCGGCATTCGTAACCGAACTTGATCGCCTGGTTGCACTGGCCCGAGGTGGCCATAAACCCGGCGCACCTTTCAACAACCCATCCCAAGAGTGGCTCGTCAGCCATATGAACGTTCTACAGGACCTGCCTGAGGACGAACAAAAAAGTTTCCTCAGCGAAGCCGGCCTGATCGACAAAGAAGCCGCCGAGGCCAACGCCGCTGGAAAGGCCGCCGGAAGGGCCTGGCCCGGGGTGGTCGTCCGCCTAGACACCGGCGGATACGCCTTCTTCAGCCAGCTCGGCGTCGTGCGCCGTCCTGACCTGACCCAATACTTCATCGACGGGTTCGCCAAGAACCGCGACGGTGTTGTCTTCACCACCGAAAGCCAGACCTTGTTCACCGAGGTCTTCAGTTACATCAACGCCTACATGGAAGAGAAACTGGCCGCCGGCGACACCATCGTCCAGTCCGACCGTCAGGTCGGCGATGCGCCCGGCCGCTCGTTCCACGCCCGTCAGATGCTCTTTGGCACCCGGTACATGCAGATTCCCATGATGTGGCGTCAATTGACGTTCCCCGCCTCGGAAGAGATCAGCCGCCAAGAGCCGGACATCCTAGAAGTTAGCCTGCCCCATTGGCTAGAAGACCTGGGAATGCCCGATGAACTCAAGAAGCGACTGACCGACGCTGGGTTGACTCAGTTGGTGTTCAAGTCCCCCACCAGAGGACTGTCGTTACACCTTGGCTTCGACTACGTTGGCGAGCACAAGATGGGCCCGCTGTCCATCGCCATGTTCAAGGTCAAGGAAGCAGACGGCCTCGCCATCCAAGCCGCCCTCAGCATGGCCCGTGCCAAGACACTGACCGGACAAACCAAGAACACCGCCCTGATCACCGTTGGACCGTCACTCCACGGCAAGAGCACCCTGACCATCATGCTGGAGCTGGCCAACAGTGAACTGGGCAAGAAGCTCAATCTCAGCGTTGACCCCGACGAAGGCGTCTACCCCATGAATGACGACATCGTCCTGCTACAGCAGTTGAAGGACCCGGTAAAGGTCACCAAAGGCGGCAAGGAATCAACCCTCTACTACGGGATAGACGGCACCGAGAACAACCTCTACGCCATGCCATTTGGCCTGAACCACGCGGAAGACCCCATCACCTTCGAGTCGGTCCGCGGCACCAACCAGGACCCCAACAGCGAAGAGACCTTGGAGAACGTTCCGATCGACCTGGACACCTGGACTCCAAACTTCCTCTCCAACCCGGTCCGCAACATGCGCGTGACCCTGTCACGCACCAGGTTGGTGACCCGTAAAGGCGCCAACGAGATACTCAAGAAGATAACCAACGGCCGCGAGACCGAGGGCGTCCACGTTCCTATCGAAGACACCGACCAGGTCTTCTGGCAGGCTGTGATGCGCCAGAACACTGTGGTGCCGCCGCTGCGCCGCCTGACCGCCGAACAGTACATCCGTATCCTTATGTATGGTGAAGCGGTCCAGATGGGAGCTGCCATCGGAGTGATAGGCCAGCCCTACGTCGAGTACTTCTCCGACCCGTTCATCATCGGCCTCGAAGACGAGAACGCCAACAACCTCTATACCATTTTGAAGAAGATCGAAGAGGGCGGACTCAACCAACAGTACTTCGTCTTCAACACCGGCGGCGTTGGCGCTGACACCAACGGTGAGGCCAGCGGCGCCCTTTACAAGAAGATTCCCCGCGAACTGACGCTGATGCTCCAGGAAGCCCTCCTCCGGGACGCCGTCAAGTTCGAACGCGAACCACTCTTGGGGTCGGATATCGCTGTTGCCATCGTCGATGCGTCCGGAAATGAGATCGTCGACCTTCGTTCTGACTGGCTGCCGACCAACATCTACGGCGACGAAGATTACTCCAAGCGCATCACCGAACTAAGCCGCCGCAGGTTCTACGGCGAGAATTCGGAAGATAAGGCAGGGATCCTCCGCTACACCAAGGTCGTGAACAGTCTCTACGACCTATCCGACATCCCTGTCCCCAACAACGAGCGCGAACTGACCTGGCTGCTCTCATTCTTCTGGAATGTTGATCAGGCCTACAACACCCTGGCCGATCTTGACTCCCACCGCGGTGAAGGCAACGCTCCAGATGCAGCCGCATCGCAGAGGCTGCAGGAGATGTACGCAGAGGCCATCGTCAATGGTGTGACCCTTACCGGCGGAGCCGACGCTGCATTGTCCTCGCTCGGCATCAAGACTGCTTAACCACGACCACTGGCAGTCTTCCGACTGGTTTACGGGTATTGGTTTCTTTGTAATTGCTATCAGGTCTATCGCTCTCATCTTATGTGTGAGAGCCTGTGGGCCTTGGCGTTCATCTATCCTCATTCCGAACCCGGTGTATACTAACCGCCATCTAAAACGGCGTCCGCATTCCCATTCCATGGCTCCACAGGCCTAGCAAAAATCAATCTTCTCGGACATTTCAGGAGAGCTCGACATGAAAGCGATTCAGATCACAGAATTCGGCGGCCCCGAGGTTATGAAATACCAGGACGTTGCCGACCCAACGCCCGGTGAAGGCGAGGCAGTGGTTGAGATTCAGGCTGCCGGCGTGAACTTCACCGATGTCTATAGCCGCCAGGGCATCAACCCTGGCCCGCCCCTGCCCCGCATCATCGGAGTTGAAGGCGCCGGAGTGGTCAAGGCCATCGGCCCCGGAGTGACCGAGGTTAAAGTCGGCGACGACGTAACCTACTGCACCGCCCCCGGCACCTATGCCGAGTTGGCTGTGGTGCCCGCCTGGCGGTTGATGAAACGGCCCGCCGGAGTAGACGCCAAGGCCGGAGCCGCGGCGATCCTTCAGGGCATGACCGCCCATTATCTCTGCCACTCCACCTACGCCGTGCAGAAGGGCGACCGGGTTATCGTCCACGCCGGAGCCGGCGGAATGGGCCTGCTGCTGACCCAGATGATCAAGAAGCTGGGCGGCTATGTATTCTCCACCGTTTCCACCGAGGAAAAGGCGGAGTTGTCGAAGGGCGCCGGCGCAGACCATGTGATCCTCTACACCAAGCAGGACTTCGCCGAAGAGATCAAAAAGGCCACCAACGGCGAGGGCGTCAAGGCCATCTACGACGGTGTTGGCAAGACCACGTTCAACCAGAGCATCGCCAGCTTGGGCCGGCGTGGACACATGGTGCTCTACGGCGCAGCCAGCGGCGCCCCGGACCCTATCAGCCCCGGCATCCTCGGCGCAGGGTCGCTGTCATTGACCCGCCCCGGCTTGGGCGACTACACCGTCGACCGTGCGGAACTAGAGAAACGGGCCGGTGACGTTCTAGGTTGGGTCGCCTCCGGTGAACTGAAGCTCAGGATCGGCGGCGAGTTCGCCCTGTCCGACGCCCCAGAAGCGCACACGCAACTGGAGAGCAGGGCGACCACCGGCAAGTTGCTGCTCATACCGTAGGCAACTTTGAATCGAACATTGCGCTGAACGGGCCCTTCGATAAGTCCGAAAAAATCGAGACTCTCGGCCACTGGTCGGAGCTCAGGGCGAACGGGCCCGCAATGTTGCATCAAAAACAGCCCACGAATAATTGTTGACCATGTTGGTCGACTTTAATATAATCGTGGTACGCGACCCCATTAGGAGGCTGACATGGCCGAAACGACCCTCACCATGGAAGATATCTATGAGGCACTGAAAACGGTGTACGACCCGGAGATTCCGGTCAATATAGTAGACCTGGGTCTGGTCTACGATGTCCAGTTAAAGGATTCTGGCGATGTTTACGTCCAGATGACCTTAACCTTCCCCGGTTGCGGCATGGGCCCGTATATCGGCCAACAGGCTGAGTGGGCAGTGCAAGAGCTGGACGGCGTGGAAGAAGTACAGATCGAGATGGTCTTCGACCCACCTTGGTCGCCCGAACTGATCAGTGAAGAGGCCCGGTCCCAACTGGGCATCTAGCCCACTGACAGCTCTTTCACTTCTTTTCGCATTTATCACGAATCAAGGCCGGGCGTTGGGTTGATTCCCAACGCCGCCGGCCTCCTGTCTTAGGTTCATAATCCCGAAGCCCAGGATTCCGTTCCGGAGGACTCTATGCCCACGCCCCAGGAAACCGCGCGCCTTGAACAGATTAAAAAGACTTGGCAGCAAAAACGCCAGATCACTGACCGACTCGATAAGATCAAGACCAAGATAGGCGTGTACAGCGGCAAGGGCGGCGTAGGGAAAACCACCGTAGCCGTCAATCTGGCGGTTACCCTGGCCAGCCAGGGCGCAACCGTTGGACTTCTGGACGTCGACATCGACTGTCCCAACGTCACCAAGGTCATGGGCATCACCGACAAGCCTGACTACGTCGATGGCCAGATCATCCCCTCCGAGAAATGGGGCGTCAAAGTGGTCTCCATGGCGTTTTTCCAGGAGAACCCGGACGAGGCAATCATCTGGCGCGGGCCGATGATCCACAACGCCATCACCCAGTTCCTGCAGCAAACCGACTGGGCAGAGCTGGACTACCTGGTTGTTGACCTGCCGCCGGGCACATCCGACTCACCTCTAACCATCATGCAGAACCTGCCCATGGACGGATTTGTGGTGGTCAGCACTCCCCAAGACCTGGCCAACCTGGACGCCAAACGCTGCATCAATATGATCCGCAAGTTGAATCTGAACGTGTTGGGCGTGGTCGAGAACTACACCGGCGAGATATTCGGACAAGGCGGCGGTCAGAACCTGGCCAAAGAGGTGGATGCGCCGTTCTTGGGTGACCTGGCCCTGCGTTCTGTCTATAGGGACTCATCCAAGCCGACGACTCTTATAGACAAGGACGTTGAGAAGGAGTTCGTCTCGGTGGCCGACGCGATGAAAAAGAGCCTGAAGGAATTCGGCTCGGAAGCAGTCTAACTACCAAAAAACAGCGATTCCAAAACAGCGTTAAAAAATATCCGGCCGGTTTAAAACCGGCCGGAGTTAATCGTCAGCAGATACTGGGGCTTCGGCGGATTCCTCCGCCCGGCCCTTCTTTTTTTGCTTGCGGGACGGCCGTTCCGGCGGCGCGTCACCTGAGGAGATGCTCATCAGAAGGTTCACTTCCCGGTTCATTGCTTCTTGGGAATGTCCGCTGCCCTCACCCATTCTCCGGAACTTCTGATAGCGCTTCTTCAACAGCTTGCCCTGAGACATCTTGGAGAGCTGGACCACGTTGGTCAGGATGGCCGCTTGCAGCACAGATGCAGCCTCGCGCGGGTCCACATGTGAGCCACCCGCTGGCTCCGGTACGACCTCATCGGCAATACCCAACTCCAGGCAATCATGGGCCGTCAGCATCAGGGCTTCTGCAGCTTCGCGGTCCAGCAAATGATCATGGTGGGATGCGCCAAGGCTATGGTTCACCGACATGGGCGAGTAGACGGCATATTGCTGAATCAAGATTCGGTCGGATAATCCCAGCGCCAGTGCACCCTCGCTGCCCCCCTCACCGATGACCACTGAGACCATGGGTGTTGGGACCGTCAACATAGATGATAGTGTTCTGGCGATGGCGTTGCCGATGCCCTGCTCTTCCGCCTCCAGACCGGGGTCCGCTCCCTGGGTATCGATAAGCGTAACCAAGGGCAATTTGAAACGGGATGCAAGGTCAATCACCCGCTGGGCTTTGCGGAGGCCGTCGGGAAAGACGTGATAGCGCTCCCCTTCAACCAGAGGCCTCCGCTGTTGTCCGATCACAGCCACCGGTTGACCGTCCATGAAACCAAGACCAGCGATCACAGACCGGTCATCACTGCTCAGCCGGTCTCCTCGCAATTCGATGAACGGGTCCAACATGGCCCGGAAATAGGCGCTGGCCTGGGGCCGCTCCGAGTTTCTAGCGGCGGTTACCGCTTCCCACGGTTCCACCTCTTCGCATTCTTCAGGTTCGGCCTTTAATAGGTGCTTGTGGTTGGATTTCCCCTGCTTCTGGGCCGTGAGTACCTGCAACAATGAAGCGATCCGGGATTGTAGGTTCTCGCGGTCCACGACATTGTCCAGAAGGCCGTGCCCCACGTGGGCTTCAGCCGTGTGAGCGTCCAACGGTAGAGGCATCTTCGACACCTCTCGCAGCGTGCGCAATGGAGATAATCCAATCAAAGACCCCGGCTCGGCCAAGATAACATCAGCCAAGTTGGCGAAGCTGGCATAAGCCTGCCCGGTGGACGGGTTGGCCAACACCACGATGAACGGTACTTCCTCATCACGAAGGCGGTTGGCGGCGGTGACAGTCTTGGCCATCTGCATCAGTGACAAAACGCCCTCTTGAATCCGGACGCCTCCGCCGGAGACCACTGCTACTGCGGGGATCCCGCTCCGGGCCGCATTCTCAAAAGCCATGGAAATTTTCTCGCCGACCACACTGCCCATGGTCCCGCCCATGAAACCAAAGTCGAGAACGACCAACATCGTCTCAACGCCGCCGATATGACATTTTCCGGTCACAGCAGCTTCTGTAAGGCCGGTGCGGTTCTGATCCTGGGCGAGGAATTTCCGGTACCGGGAACGACGCGAGAAGGAGATAGGCTCGAGCGAACTTACATACTTAGAGGACTCTTTAAAGGTGCCCTTGTCGGCCAGCAGCTCTATACGTTGGCGTGCGGTGATCGTGTAATGAAACCGGCAAAAGGGGCAGACTCGGAAGGTCAGATAAGACGGAGAATCGCTTATTGGCTCTTCGCAAAACAAACACCGATCGTGGATCACTGACAGATATGTTCTGTCGGGCTCACCATCTCGGTTGAAAAGGTGGACTAAGAAGTTTGCCAGGTTGCGCAAAGGCTTCCTCCGGCGAAATTTCAGGAGCGATTCAGCCAATCTTCTGGTTGCTGAGTCCAAGCTAGTCGCTACGGCTAACTACCACAGCTTACCTCTACCTATCATACAAAAACTACGCCGATTTTGAAATGCTGAACAGTCCTGATTGTCAGGCTGGTGCATTTTCCTGACGCTGGAGTGTTTGCTTTTAGCACGGCCAGCAGCGATATTGGTTAGAGTTATAACCGCATTTCAGTCTACTGACTCGCGCCTCGTTGACTACCGATACAGGTTCAACTAAAATCAGCGTTTCACTTACCTCTTTAAGTGATTTTCGCTTGAGTAACCATACTGATATAGTTATCGATATGGCCAACTCAAGAAATGTGAAGAGAAAAAATAATCGCCCGTTAAACTCACCCATTGATCGTTAAAACGGCCTGTTAGCCCTATACCGGGAATAACGGGGAGACAAACAATGGGTTGTTTCAGCAGGATAAAGGAGGAACTAGCATGCCAGCTAGCTGGGTTGATATAAACGTTGAAGAAAGTGCGATGGAGGGTTACCTGACACAGCCTGAAGCCGCGGGCAAGTACCCTGCGATCGTTGTGATCCAGGAGATTTGGGGGGTGAACTCCCACATCCAGTCAGTGGTGGACCGGCTGCCGTCTTTGGGATACGTGGGTCTGGCGCCGGCGATGTTTCACCGGGAAGGCCCAATGACCACGGGGCTGCACGAAGAGTTGGACACTGCCCTTGCCCGTATGCGTCAGTGCGATGATAACGGAATCCTCTCGGATGTGAGGGCCGCAGTGGACTACATCAAAGCCCAATCTTTCGTCCAAGGGGACAAGATTGGGATCGTTGGGTTCTGCTTCGGAGGCCGGGTATCATACCTAGCATCCTGCAACATCTCAGACCTGTCGGCTTCTGTCGTCTTCTATGGAGGCGGCATCGGTATGCCCCTGGGCGACGGCCAATCTCCTCTGGAACAGACCGCCAACATCAGCTGCCCAGTGCTCGGGCTGTTCGGTGAGGAAGACGCCAACCCCACCCCGGAAGACGTGGCTAACATGGACGCCCGGCTAACGGAACACGGCAAGGCCCACGAGTTCCACAGCTACGCAGGGGCTGGGCACGGTTTCCATTGCGAAGCCAGAGCCAGTTACCGTCCGGAAGCCGCGGCTGATGCCTGGGGAAAGGCCGTGGCCTGGTTCAACACCCATCTTAAATAAACGTTCACTTTATCTAGCTGTATGAAATGATCACTAGATAGACGTGTTACAGATAAAGAACGGCCCGTTTGCCTTGAAGGCAAACGGGCCGTTCTTTCGTTATCGTCGATCCCTTTTTAATACCTACCC
>CAVOAA010000122.1:0-9359 GCA_963693555.1 Dehalococcoidia bacterium
GACAACTAGGCTCTCTCATCTACCGCCCCAGCCCGTCATTCCTGCGAAAGCAGGAATCCAGTTATTTTTTCGTGAAGCATGATAGACCGGCAACTCATCCGGCCAAAAGCCATGATCTAGAAAAGCAAAAGCCCTCAGCAGTGTAAGCTGAGGGCTTTTTTTCATGCCTATATTGTGGGCCGAGCTTGGCGGACGGACCTAGTTATTGGCCTAGTAGCGTCCGCCGCCACCGCCGCCGCCACCCTGACGACTGAAGCAATCGCTGCAGTAGACGGGTCTGTCGCCGCGGGGGAGGAACGGTACCGTAGCCTGGTTGCCGCATTCTGCGCAAACCACGGAGTGCATTTCGCGCGGTCCACGGTCGCCACCGAAGCCGCCTTCATTTGACCGGTTGGCGCGCCTTGCATCGCGGCAAGAAGTGCAACGCTTGGGTTCGTTCGTGTATCCCTTTTCGGCATGGTACGACTGGTCGTCCGCCGAGAATATGAACGATTGTCCACACTCCACGCATGTAAGATTTCTGTCCTGGTAACTCATATTTTGGGTCCCTGTGTAAATAAAGTTGGCAAGAGACTGCTCACGGAGACGGTAAGAAGCGGAAAGCTTGTGAGAGACCCGAAGGAGCATTTAAGCCCATGGATACCCGAAGACCGATCTAGAATGCCTGTAGAGTGATTATAGACTGCTGCCACTACCGTAAAGCATAACATATATTAAGGACGCCCGCAGGACAATGTTGTCACTGATTTTTCCAACCTATTTTCGATGCACTACTAGAGCCGAATTCTGGTTGCCCGTTGGGCCTCAAAATTACTGGTACTCCTGGGGTAGAAGAACGATGGGTAGAAGAACGATCCTTGAATCCAAAACGAATTTAGGTGACGATTGCTCAACCTAGGACGAGCGGATCGTTGATCGTGATTGATTGCCCACCCGTCATTCCTGTCATTCCGGGGAAGGCAGAGATCCAGTCAAGTTGAGTTAGGTACGCAGAAGTGGTTGCGCAAAAAGGGGCAGGTTAGAAACCTGCCCCTACGTACGTCAATTATTTTCGACGGTTTTTACGCTGGTTGTTTTGAGCGTCCCAGCGCCGGGAAAATCTTGTCCCTGAAGGCGGCCAGTTCGCCGGAGGCGAAGTCGTAGGACTGGTCGGTCATCAGGTAGAGGTGCTCCATGCCAGCTGCCTCGGCCTGCTTGATCCGGTCTGCGCAGTACTCCGGGGTCCCGATCAGACCCATGGTGTCGCACAGTTCGGCCAGGGCGTCTTCGGGCAGGAAGGAGCACAGCTCCCGGGCCTTTTCCTGGTCCTCGGCGTGTGGAACGTCGGGGTAGAGGTCCCAGAGGCCTCGGGGCAGCTCGAACTCCGAGAAATCCAAGCCGGCGGCTTTCAGCCAGCGGGCGTAGGTGGGTTCCATCAAACGGGACACGGCCAGGGGTCGAGCGATCTCCCGAGCCTCTTTAAGGCTGTCCCTGATGATGGTTGTACAGGTGTAGATGGTCTCAATATCATCTGGGTTCCGGCCGGCAGCCCTGGCGCCGTCGGCGATTATCTCTCGTGATTCAGCCACCTGTTGGGGGTGGATGCCGGTCATCAAGACCGCGCCGTCGGCAACCTCACCGGCGACCCTCATAACCTTGGGACCGGTAGCCGCGATGTAGATCGGCGTTGGCGCTCCGCCACCATGTTTCATCCGGCTGGAGGTCTCGCCAAAGTTATATTCGGAGCCGGCCATAAGTTCTTTCATCATGACCACTGAGTCGCGCATCTGGCGCACCGTTGCCGGAGGTATTCCAACCACGTTTGCGGAGCTGTAACCGCGCCCGATCCATATTTGTGCCCGGCCCGGAGCGACTTCAGAGACCGTCTGTGCGGCCGATGCCAGCACCGACGGGTGTCGCGTCACGGGGTTGGTGACGGCGGATGCGACGTTGATCGTCTTGGTGTTCAGCAGTGCGTGGGCCATGGCGACGAAAACGTCCCGCTCCAGCATCTGCGAGTCCAACATTCCCACACCGTTAAATCCGGCGTCCTCACATTCCTTCACAAAGGCTGTGACCTCAGGGATGGGTTTACAGGGGGGTACTCTCAGGTCAATCTTGATGGCCATAGTTTCTCCTCAATCAGGTTGCTGTCGATATTATGGTTAGCAGGATTATAGTTAACGGGTTAGTTCTTCCCGTAAACGCCGTATCACCAAAGAATTTTCTTCCTCGGTCAGGTTGAGTGGGTCCACCGCCAATTCGTCCGGTTGTCCCAATTGGTGCAGATGGATGGGAATCTCTCCCTCTTCCATAGCCTTGGCAATCTCGTTCCTGCTGGGCCCCTGCCATTCGGGCCCGAAGTGCATCACCGCATGGGGAATCAGGTAATCGTACTCGTCATGTTTCAATGTGATCTCCAGGCCGGGCACCTCGCTCAGGGCATCAACCACCTGTTCGGCCAGCGCCCGGTAGGCCCGTATTTCGGCCTCTTCATCCTCATCCAGGAACATGTTCAGGGCGGTTATCAGACCCAACACTTCTTCTTTGGCAACTTTCATGGGCCGCCCGAGGAACTGGGCCGGGTTGGCGTGGGCGGCAGCTGCCTCGATCAAGTCAGCCCTGCCACAGAGGATACCCGTCCCCTGAGGGCCACGGATACCTTTTCCGCCACTGAAAGCGATCATATCGGCGCCGTCGGCCAGGAACTTCTTGAGGTTTGCCCGGGGTGGTAGCATCGACGCTGCATCGACCACTACGGGCACTCCCTTACTGTGGGCGATCTCGCAGACCTCGGCCAAGGGGATTGCTCGCCGGTTGGTCAATGGGGCGCAAAGGAACGCCACCGCGGCGGTATTCTCGCCGATGGCCCCCTCTAACTCCCAGGGGTGCGAGTACCTGGAATCGCCGATCTCCACCAGCTTGGCCCCGCCGGCGCGGTAGGCCTGCTCGTAGGGAAAGCGGTGCATGTTCTGGATGATGAACTCATCTTTCATGCCGGTAGTATCGGGCAGTTGGCGCATCTTCACGGGGTCTTTACCGGCGATGCAGGCAGCCGCCTGAAGCACCAGTCCTCCCGCCGCGCCGCTGCAGACGAAACCCGCTTCGGCGCCGGTCAGCCGGGCGATGTCCTCCCCGGCCTTGCGGTTCAGCTCATCCACATTGACCATGATCCGGGCCGCGCCAGCCATGACCTCAAGCACTTCGGGCCTGGTCCTGGTTCCGCCATACTTGGTCATGGACCCGGCGGCGTTGATGACCGGCCTAACGCCCAGCCGTTGATACGCTTGCATCGCGTCCAAGGGAATATTCGCCATGATGTCTCCTGATGGGCTGATAAAGGCCGCGCTACATAGCCGCCATGTAATCGGAAGATGGGCCATTATAGCAACTCTCGAGGACGCCGATTCAAATCTTTTTCCACGCGTCCTTTCGATAGCCGTTTGTAGCCGAGGGTTGTGATAAAATTTGCAACCGAAAGCCCCTGTACTTTTTGCGCGTATTTTTCGAATAGATACTGACAACGATTCACCCGTGGGAGATGCCAGATGGACCAACTAGATATTCAGACCAAGATTGGCCTGGTGGTGGTAAGCGCTTCTTCGATCTCTGAATTGAGGTACCCCAAAGCCGCACCTCCGGGAGTGGCTTTCCTCACCAGCCGCATGATGCTGGCCGAAGGCGAAAGCATCGACGCACTGATCGAGATGGAGAGCAATGCAGGCCGGGCCGTAGGCGAGTTGGCCTCCGCCAAGGTCGATGCAGTGGCCTATTGCTGCACCGTCAGCGGTGCGCTACGCGGAATCGAAGGGGACCGGGAGTTCTGTCGAGAACTGGAAGAACAGTGGGGCACCCCCATCACATCCACGATGCTGGCCGTCGCCGAGGCGCTACAGCATATGGGTATGAAGAAGATCGTTGTGACCACGCCCTACCCCGACAGCCATCACGTGGCCGAACGGGCCTATCTTAAGGAGGCCGGCATCGAGGCGCTGGTCATGAAAGGGATGGGCTTGGAGACCGCTGAGGGGTTCGCAAGTGTCCCTCCGCAAGAGATATTCGACTTCGCGATGGAAGCCTGGAATGAATACGGCGATGATGCCGACGGCCTATTCATCAGCTGTATGAACCACGACGGCATGGCCGCTGCTCAGGCCCTGGAAGATGAGATCGGCAAACCGGTGGTCACCTCGCACACCGCCACCCTCTGGAGTGCGCTAAGCCAGGCCGGAGAGACCAAGCCGCTTTCCGGATACGGACGCCTGCTGAACGAACCGCGCGCCGACCTACGCAAGATCAAACAACCGGCGTAAGAATTAATTAGATACGCCGACAGCCCGGCATAACCCCGACACAAAAATTGGAGAACGAACAATGACCACTGCAGACCGATTGACCATGACGCTTGGCGAAGCGATGTTCACCCAGAGGGCCATCCGCCGGCTCAAGCCCGATGCGATTCCTGATGAAGTCATGCGGGACCTCATGGAGGCGGCCATCCGCGCCCCCAACGGCGGCAACACCCAGCAGTGGCACTTCATAGTCGTGAAAGACGCCGACACCCGCAAGCAGATGGGCGAGCTTTACCACGAGGCCTGGTGGGCCAAGCGCAAAGACCAGGGAATCATGGGCCCCGAAGACATTCCCGCCGGCAAGAACTCGACGCGGTCCGCTATGCGGCTGGCCAATGAGTTTGGCGACGCCCCGGTGATGGTCTTCATCTGTGCCCTGTCCAAGGGCGGCGCGGCCGGAATCATCCCCGCAGCCCAGAACCTTTTACTGGCCGCCAGGGCCCACGGCATCGGCGGCACCATCGCCACCCTCCACGCCGTGGTCGATGACCGGGTCAAGAAACTGCTGAACATTCCCGACACCGCGGAGATTGTCTACTGCATGCCCCTGGGTTACCCGCGGGGCGAGTTTGGATCGGTCACTCGCAAGCCCCTGGAAGAGGTCTGCGGAATCGACCGATGGGACGTCCCCTACAAATAGCCATCAAGTTTTGCCCGGTTTAGCCGGTTTGCCAAAATTGGAGGAAATGCCATGAAATGGTGCCGCTTTGATAATGGCAGTGGCCCCAGTTACGGTCTCGTGAACGGCGAGAAGGTCGTACAGGTCGAGGGAGACCCGTTCAACGGTCATCGGGAAACCGATAACATATTCGATCTCGATCAGTTGAAATTGTTGGTGCCGGTTGTCCCGCCCACGCTCTACGCAGGCGGGCTGAACTATCCGGACCACGTGGTCTGGGCTGCCGAACACGCCGGGACTGCCCCGGCCTGGCCGAAAGAGCCGATAGTCGGCACCCGCGCCACCAGCGGGTTGATCGCCCATGAAGAGGAGATCGTCAAACCCAAAGACGCCACCGAAGAGTTCCAGTACGAAGGTGAGCTGGTGGCGGTCATCGGTAAACAAGCCAAGCATCTGACCCGTGAAAATGCCTTGGACTGCGTGTTGGGGTACACCATCGGCAACGACGTTAGCGAACGGACCTGGCAACGCGACGACCCCAACAACTGGCGGGCCAAAGATTCCGACACCTTCCACCCGATGGGCCCTTTCATCACCACCGGCCTCGACCCCACCAACCTGGAGGTCAAAGTCCGGCTGAACGGCGATGAAAAGATTCAGTTCAATACTGGCAAGATGATCTGGGCGGTGGCAGATTACATCCAGAAGATCACCCGCTACCACACGCTGCAGCCGGGCGACACGATCTGGACCGGGACTGAAGGGGCGACCCTCAACATGAAGCCGGGCGACACCATCGAGATCGAGATCCAGGACATCGGGATCCTCCGCAATCACGTCGTCGCTGAGAGCTGAGAAATAGATGGCAGTACGCACCGGCGCGCAGTTCTTGGAAGGTCTTAGAGACGGGCGAGAGGTCTGGCTGGAAGGCGAGCGCGTGGCGGACGTCACCACGCATCCCAAAACCGCCCGCATGGCCAAGACCCTGGCCGGCATCTACGACCTGCAGCACACCCCCGAAAACCACGAACGGATGACCTTCAAGTCGCCCACCAGCGGCGAGCCCGTGGCCCTGTCATACCTGGTGCCCGAGACCCAAGAAGACCTGATGCGCCGCCGGGGCGCTCTGGAGATCGTTGCTCAGCATAGCCACGGCATGCTGGGACGCACGCCGGACTACGTCAACATCCAGGTAACGGCATCGCGGCAACTGGCCCACCTGTACGGCTTGAAAGACCAGCGGCACGCCGATAATCTACGCAATTACCACGAGTATGTACGAGAACGGGACCTGTGCCTGACCCACGCCTTTGGCCATCCTCAAGTCAACCGATCTCTAACCCTCGCTGAGCTTCCTGAGGAGTACACGGCGGTGGGCGTGGTCGACCGAACCATCGAAGGGGTGATTGTGCGAGGGGCCAAACTCCTGGCAACCCTAGCGCCGTTCTCCGACGAGATATTCGCCCCGGTCTACCGTCCGCTCCGCCCCGATCACGAAGAAGACCGCAAATACTGCATCGGGTTCGCCATTCCCGTGGCCACCCCAGGCCTAAAGTTCATCTGCCGCCCCAGCCACGATATGGGCCGTCCCTTGGCCGACTATCCGCTGTCCGGCCAATATGACGAGATGGACGCCCTGGCCGTCTTCGATGACGTGCTCATCCCTTGGGATAGGGTGTTCATCTACGACGACGTTGAACTGGCCAACATGACCGTCCAGAAGGTCACCCTTTGGCGGCAGTACATGCAGCAGGTGGCGGTCAAGAGCATCGCAAAGCTGGAATTCATCCTGGGCATCGTCCACGGCATCACCGATGCTATCAACATCGGCCAGTATGCCCACGTCCAGGAGAAGAACGCAGAGGTTATCGACACCCTAGAGACCGTACGGGCCTATATGCGGGCCGCAGAGGCCGACGCCGCTCCCTACGAGGGGGAGGGACTATGGCCGGCTGCTGAGCCATGGATCGCCATGCGAAATTGGTATCCCGATGCCTACGCCCGGGTGGCGGCTATCGTCGAGCAGCTGGCTGCCGGTGGACTGATGCTGACTCCCACCGAGGAAGACCTGGCCGGGCCGCTGGCCGGAGATATAGCGAAGTTCTATCAGGGGGCGTCCATCGACGCCAAACAAAGGGTGCGGTTGTTCCGGTTGGCCTGGGACTTGATCGGTACCCAGTACGGCTCTCGGCAGACACTTTACGAGCGTTTCTTCAACGGGGATGTGGTGCAACTCCGCCAACGCCGCTATGCCACTTACGACTACTCCCGCGCCAACGCTTCGCTGGAGCTGTTCATGCAAGAGTTGGAGAGCGGTCAGTGACCTCCAAATTGAACACAGGGCACTCATATCAATAGCGCAGTCCCGCCTCCGCCCATCGCCGGCTCACCGACCAGATTTCGGATGTTCAGTGCCCTCCGCTACAGCAATTTCCGCTGGTTCTGGCTGAACGGCGCCACCCAAGCTATGGGCCAGGGAATGCAGTTCCTGACCATCGGCATACTGGTTTTGGACAGCACTGATTCTTCCTACCAGCTAGGTCTGGTGATCTTCGCCTACGGCATACCCAATCTGGCGTTCTCTTTGTTGGGCGGGATAATCGCTGACCGCACCGACCGGCTCCGGTTATTGATATCCACTCGATTTGTCGTTTCGGCCGTTATCTTCGCTCTGGCGCTACTCAAGATATTGGGCATGATGGAACTCTGGCACGTCTTTGCCGTGGCTGCCCTTTTGGGCACGGTGCAGGCTATAAACGGCCCGGCCCGCATGGCGCTGGTGGCGGACTTGGTAGACCGGAAAGACATCATGAACGCCGTGGCGCTGCACACCATGGTGAACCAGTCAGGCCAGATCATCGGGCCAGCTTTGGCAGGCGGGATAATCGAGGTTGCCGGGGTCGGCACTGCATTGGTGGCCAACGGGGCCATGTACCTGTTTGGGATCGCGTTCTTGTTGTTGATTAAGGGTCTGCCGCCGATGGCAGAAGCCCCGAAGAAAGCCGTTCTCAGGGAACTCCGAGAAGGGTTGCAATGTGTCCGGTCAACGCCGGTTTTGTACACCGTGATTGGGTTGGCGCTGGCCTTCGCCTTCTTCGGCATGTCCTATCGTCAGGTATTGCCGGCCTTCACCAAAGAGGTGTTGGAAGTGGGAGCGGGCGGCACCGGTCTGCTCTGGTTGGGCGCGGGCCTGGGCTCATTGTTGGGTAGTTTCTTGCTGGCTGCTCTTGGCGACTTCAAACGCAAGTCGTGGCTTTTACTAGCCTCGTTGTTGTTCTTATGCCTATTCCTGACCGCGTTCGCCTGGTCTCGTTGGTACTGGTCATCCTGGGTGCTGTTCTTTTTCGTCGGGACGACGAGCACCGGACTGTTTTGGCCTTTGGCGAACACCTTGGTCCAGTTAAACGTGCCGTCCGAGTTGCGGGGCAGAGTGTTGAGCATATTGCAGGTCGCCCCCGCCATTCACTTTCTGAGTGCACTGCCATTGGCGGTGGCCGGAGATCTGGTTAGCTGGCCCATCGCCGTGACCGGAGCGGCGCTAATGGTGCTTCTGGTTACGCTGCTGTTGGGAATCTGGCGACCTACGCTGCGCCAGTTTGAGGGGTAAAAGGGCTTAGCTAGGCGTTGGATGAGGCTGTAGGGAAGCCATCCTCGACATTGTCACCCTGATAGCGCCGTAGGCGTGCGAAGGGTCTCTTTGCTTTGGTGAGACGTGTTTGATGATGGCAAGGAGATTCCTCGGCTTACGCCTCGGAATGACAAATAGTGGGCTGCCGAGGTCTCCTTCCGGAGGTCGACTAGCCGGTGAAGAGTTCTTTGACCTTGGACAGGAAGGTGCGTTTGCCGCCGGCTTCGAGGAACTTGGACCATGAGACTTCTGCAGAGTCGGTCCGTTTCAGATCCTTGACTCGTTGCTGCATGATCTCCAGGACTTTCTTTTCTTCGCCCTCGTCTAGCCAGTAACCGTGTTCGTTCTTGCAGTGGTCGATGGGCAGGTCGTTGGCCCGGTAGTTGAACGTCTCCATGGGCTCGTTGCAGTGAGGGCATGAGATGTCGCTGTCCCTGCGGGCATACTCGATTATCCCCTTCCGCTCGTCTTCGTCCATGGCATGGTCTTCCAGCGTGTCAATTTCGTGGAAGTCGAGCCAGAGCCCTTTGCACTGGGGGCAGTGGTCGACGTCGATATCTTTGAACTTCTTCTCATCCAGAGCTACATCGCAACGTGGGCAGTTCAATTTATTTCCTCGCTAATAATTAAGGCGGTTCAAGCCTAGGGCTGCTTTGCCAGGATAGCATACCCTTTCATTGGAGAGACAACCGGCGGAGAGACAACCGGCGGAGAGACAACCGGCGGAGAGACAACCGGCGGAGAGACAACCGGCGGAGAGACAACCGGCGGAGAGACAACC
>CAVOAA010000123.1:0-9358 GCA_963693555.1 Dehalococcoidia bacterium
CTGCGCCTGACCTACGGCGCAGAGATGCCGGTGATCCACTACGAAGGTATGACCATCGTGGCCGAGAGCCCCCATTCCTACGGGAGGAATGGCGACACCAACGGAAATACGACCTTGCCTCCGGTTCACGTCCACGAACCCGGCGGCAACCCGGAAGACGAAGCAGGCCACGTCAAAGAACACGGGTTCGACCCGGAGATCGAGGCACGTCACGTGCGAGACCATCGGTCAGGTTCGGATTCGCACTCAAACCACGACCATGCCCACATGGCGCCTTCTCACGAACATGAATCAACCTCTGCGGGGAACGAATCAAAGGGAGAAGACAGCGATGTTTGAACCCTTTGACTACCAGTTTTTCGTGCGGGGCATCCTGGCTGCCACCCTAGTCGGCGGCCTGTGCGGCATGATCGGTGTGTACATCGTGCTGAAGCGCATGTCCTACATCGGACACGGCCTGTCCCACGCCGTTTTGGGTGGGGCGGTCGTCAGCTTTGTGCTGTCCATCAACTTCCTGGTCGGCGCCACCATCTGGGGGTTCTTCTGCGCCCAGTTGATCGCCGTTACCGCCAAGAAACGCGGGATAGCGGCCGACGCAGCGATCGGCGTGATCACCACTGCCAGCTTTGCAATCGGCATCGTGCTGATCAGCCGCTACAAGTCTTTCACCCGAGACTTTGAGGCTGCGCTATTCGGCAACATCTTAGGCGTGAGCGTGGGCGACCTGATGGCGATAGTGGTGGTCACGGTGGCCGCCGTACTGGTACTGTTCGTGGCCTACAAGTACTTCTTGTTCGCCACGTTCGACGGCGAGGTGGCCCAGTTCTACGGGGTGCCCACCGGCTGGGTGGAGACCCTGTTCTCCCTAGTGCTGGCGGCCACGATAGTAGTGTCGATGCAGGTTCTGGGAGTGCTGCTCATCGCCGGAGCAACGGTGATACCACCGGTGTCCGCCAGGATGCTGAGCGACCGTTTCCGGACGGTACTGCTGCTTTCTACCGGTCTCGGCGCTGCCTGCGGGTTCGTGGGCATCTACCTCAGCTTTTTCATCGACGTGTCCTCAGGAGCGGCTGTTGTCCTAGTTGAGGCTGGCGTATTTGCGTTGGTCATGGCCTACAATAGCTTTAGGCCGCGCCGGGTGCCCAACCCGATACAAGACGTCCATCGAGTAAGCGTGGGCCAGCCCAGTCCGGGCGAGCCCGATTAAGTAAAAAATTCTAGAGAAACACTGATAAGTGATTGTGAAGGGAGTACCTGTTGTCCATTGAATCTGTAGCCATCCTCAGCCCCGGCGATATGGGGCATGCCATCGGCCAACTGCTAAGAGAGAACGAACTAAAGGTCCTGACGTGCCTGACCGGCCGCAGCGGCCGCACCCGGGAATTATCGGAGCAGGCAGGCATAATCGATGTGCCCAACATGAATGACCTGGTCGAGCAGTCCGACGTGATAATGTCGGTCACTGTCTCCGAGGCAGTGCCTGGCTTGTGCCGGGAGATTGCCGACGCGGTGAAAGCCACCGGGACCGATCTGCTATTCGCTGAATGTAACGCCATCGCCCCGGAACTGAGCAAGGAAATGGAAGGAGTCCTGAAGGCAGGCGGCGCACGGTATGTGGACGCCTCGATAATCGGTGGGCCGCCCAAGAACGGCTCCAGCCCCAGGGTCTATGTCTCCGGCGACAACGCCGCCGAGTTCGAACAGCTTCGTGACTATGGCTTGGATGTACGGAACCTTGGCCCGCAGTTGGGCCGGGCGTCGGGCATCAAGATGTGTTACGCCGCCATGACCAAGGGCACCACCGCCCTCCACGCCGAGTTGCTGATCGCGGCGGAGAAGATGGGTCTGACCGAGGAGGTCATGGCCGAGTTTTCCAACACCCAGCCGGCAGTGGTCACCCGCATGGAAGGCTGGATACCGACCATGCCGGCCAAATCGCGCCGTTGGATCAGCGAGATGGAGGAGATCGAGAAGACCTTCACCGATCTGGGCATGACCCCCAACATCTTCAAAGGCGTGGCCGACATGTACCGCATGATTGGTGCAACCACTCTCGGTGACGAGAACCCCGAGACTCGTGACAAAGACCGGGGCTTAGCCGAGACCATCCGCATCATAACGAAGTCCCTCGAAGACTAAGCCGGTGACCGGTATCTCACCGGCCCTTCCCGCAGGTCCCTGCCCAAAGATCCCTGCCTGAGTCGTCCTTCCAAGGAACAATGATTGCGAACTGACAATCGAAACTCCGGCCCTCTGGCTGGTATCCAAGTGGTAGACCTTACTCGTGGCATGCCCGGCGCTATCGCAACCATGCTGTTGGCAGATTACGGCGCGGACGTTATCAAGTTGGAACACCCTTCGGGTAATCCGTTGGAGAATTCGCCAGCTTACTCCGTTTGGAACCGCGGAAAGCAAAGCATCGCCCTTGACCTGGAAGACCCAGAGGCCCGGTCAGGGATTGCCAAATTGGCACAGGGCGCTGACGTTTTCCTAGAGTCATTCCGGCCCGGAGTTGCAGAGCGCTGGGGGCTTGGCTACTCGACCTTAAAAGACCTCAACCCGGCCATACTCTATTGCTCCATATCCGCTTTTGGCGCCAGCGGCCCATGGGCGCAGCGGCACGGTTATGAAGGTTTGGTTTCGGCTGCTTCGGGATTAATGACCGATCAGACCGGCGTGCGCGATGGCCCCATGTTCTACTCTGTGCCGATAGTGAGCTTGGGAACATCGTTATTGGCTGTTCAGGGAATCCTTGCCGCTCTACACGTTAGAAACGTATGCGGCATAGGCCAAGAGATTGAAACCAGCATGTATCAGGGTTCCATCGCGATTCGGTCGCCTATGTTGCCGGAGGCGGACGAGATATCGAAATTTCAGACTCTCAATCTGCTCCCTCAAGGCGGCCTGCCAGCCTATCGTATGTACCCATGCTCCGATAGGAAATGGCTCCATATCGGGTGTCTCACCCGAGAGTTTTGGGACAAACTCGCCGTCGCTCTAGACCTGCTGGAACTCGCCACCGAGCCCGAATTTCAATTCGCTCCAGCCGGATGGTCAACAGACCAAGACCGTGAGACAGCGATGGACCTGATCGGGAGGCGATTGTTGGAGCGATCTCGGGACCATTGGCTAGCAGTGTTAGCCGAGTCGGACGTCCCTTCATCTCCAGTGCTGACGACCCAGGAGTACATGGACCTGCCGCAAGTGCGGCACAGTGGGTTGGTTCAGACGGTGGAAGACCCGAAATTAGGCGAGACAAGCCAGATCGGAATGGCTATCGACTTTTCGGAGACTCCCGGAATGACTCGAATGCCAGCTCCTGACCTGGGCCAACACACAGATGAGGTGTTGGCGTTACTGGAGCACGATGGAGAGCACGATAGAGAGCACAACGGAAGTTCCTCTGGAGGGTCAGGATCCAACGCGGATGAAGGCAGACTGCCCAAACATCTTCTTGATGGAATGAAAATCTTGGACCTCAGTTCATTTATCGCCGCTCCCTACGGGAGCATGATACTTTCGGACCTTGGCGCAGATGTGATCAAAGTGGAGCCTCTATCCGGAGAGGGGGCGAGACCTTTGCCATTTTTGATCGTAGGTGGGAACCGTGGCAAGCGAAATCTTGCTCGGGACTTGAAATCCCCAGCCGCCAAGGGAATCATCAACCGTCTCCTAGCTTCGTGCGACGTGGTGGTCCATAACATGCGGGAAGGAATCGCGGAACGGTTGGGCATCGACTACGAATCGGCTCGAAAGCTCCGGCCAGACGTGATCTACGCCCACGTCACCGGCTACGGTTCGACCGGGCCCGACAAACTAAGACCCGGGTTCGACCCACTTTTTCAATCTATGTCGGGAACCACCGCCCGGCAGGGAGCCAGCGCTGACCGCCCTGTGTTCCTCAGGACTCCGGTTTGTGATGACACCAATGCGATGCTACTGGCGTCCGGGGTGCTCATGGCCCTGCATCACCGCGACCAGACCGGCCAGGGTCAGAAGATCGACCTAAGCCTCCTAAAAACGGCTGCGCTGGTCAACTCGGATGACTTCCTGCGCTACAGGGGCAAACCAGACCGCCCGCTGGCCGACCAGGGTTTGTATGGGATGAGTGCCATCAATCGCCTTTATAAAACTGCTGGCGGCTGGATATTCCTCGATTGCAACCAGCCTGAAGAATGGGACAGCCTCAGAGATTGTTTGGGCAAGCCAGAGTTAGGCGGTGGGATTACCTTCGACCAAGCCAGCAAGATGGACCCGTGGAATGAAGGCCTGTGCCGAGACCTGGGGGAGGAGTTCGAGCGCTTGTCGGCGGCCGAATGGGAACAAAGACTAGTTGCCGGAGGAGTGCCAGCTTGCCGGGTAGCGAAGAACGCTGATGAGGGGTTCTTTCGGCATCCACAGGCGCTCCATCTGGGACTGATCGACGAAACCGAAAACGCGCAATACACCAATCTGCGGCAGGCCGGCGTACAAATCGGGTTTTCAGAGACTCCCTCCGCCGACCGGCATCCGGCGTCCGCGATCGGTGAGCACAGCGCGGAGATTCTCAAAGAGTTAGGCTACAGCGACCCGGATATTTTCGACCTCCTTGCCTATGGATCGATAAGCATCGCTCAGCCACAGGTATATTGGCAGGCATAGATGCGAACCTCTCATACAGAATAAAAAGAGCCCCGGAGACGTAAAACGCCTCCAGGGCTCTTTTTGTTCTTTTGCCTGGCCGAAGGGGTCTAGGCTTCGGTTTGTTCGGTTACGCTGCCCTTCTTCTGGATGGTGATGTGGGCCATGGAAGTGGCGTCGGGGGCGCCGTGGAAGTGGTTCTCCCCGGCGGGGATGATAATGACATCACCCTCGACTACGATCAAGGTCTCGCTTTCGGTGCCGACTGACCCTGTGCCATCGGTGATAATCAGGATCTGATCTCCGCTGTGTTTATGGAATTTGGTCCTTGCGCCGGAATCGAAAGCCCTGATGCCAAAGCTGAAGTCGCTGCTGTCGTCTGCGTCCAAGATGTTCTGGGCCCAGACCTGGGTGCCGGTCATCAGTCCGCCGGAGCCCAGTGCATTCATCTCTGCCTTGGTCTTAGGCACACTGCTCATAGTAACTTTCTTCAAGATTTCCTCCTGCTGTTGACCCACGTGAGGTGGGTGAAATAACCGGACATAATGATACAAGCGGCTATGGAGTAAGTCTATTACGGCCCACGAATGGTGTTTCGCTGGCTCAGCGAACATTGGACGGCCTAACCTCGTAGGCGCGGGTTTTCAACCCGCCGCTATTCGCGATTGCCGTTCGCTAAGAGCCGCCACACGATTACGAGAAACAGGGCTTCGTCGCTATGGGATAGGTTGGCGTCTGAAAGGGCGGGTTAGAAACCCGCACCTACGTCACACTCTTTGAACGTCAAAAGACCCGGAGATGATCAACATCTTCGGGTCTCTTAAGAATTCCGCTTGGCCGAAGAGGCCCTAGGCTTCGGTTTGTTCGGTCTCGCTGCCCTTCACGGTAACCGTGATGTGGGCCATGGAAGTGGCGTCGGGTGCGCCGTGCCAGTGGTTCTCCCCGGCGGGGATGAGAATAACATCGCCCTCGGTGACGGTCAGCGACTCGTTATCGGTGGCAACTGTGCCCGTGCCGTCGGTGACAATCAGAATCTGGTCGCCGGAATGCTTGTGGAACTTGTTCCGGGAGCCGGCATCAAAGGCGACGATGCTGAAGTTGAAATTATTGCTGTCTGCCGGGTCTAGGATGGCCTGACGCCAGACCTGGGTGCCGGTCATCAGACCGCCGCTCATTTCGGCCTTGGTCTTGGCCACGCTGCTCATAGTAACTTTTTTCAAGTTGTCCTCCTGCGATTGGTCCGCACTCTGCGGGGAAATTTACCGGACATAATGATACAAGCCACTCTGGAGTAAGTCCATTGCGCCTAGACAGACGATGTTTGGCTGACACAGCGAAGATTGGTACTCGCCTTCGCTGATGGTGGAACCCGGAATGCTGGGCTGCCTAACCTCGGAGGCGCGGGTTTTCAACCCGCTACGCTTCGCAATTACCGCTCTCGACGAACCGCCACACAATGACGACGAACCAGGCTTCGTCACGATGAGCTAAGTTGGTGTCCGAGAGGGCGGGTTAGAAACCCGCCCCTACACCGTACCCGGTATCCCTCAAACAGCAAAAGTCACGGAGATGGAAAACATCTCCGTGACTCTTTTTCATTGCTTGCCGAACGGGCTCTAGGCTTCGGTTTGTTCGGTTACGCTGCTTTCCTTCTGGATGGTGATGTGGGCCATGGAAGTGGCATCGGGAGCGCCGTGAAAATGGTTCTCGCCGGCGGGGATGAGAATGACATCACCCTCAACGACCGTCAGAGTTTCATTGTCCGTGCCCACGCTGCCGGTGCCTTCAGTGATGATCAGGATCTGGTCGCCGGTGTGTTTGTGGAACTTGGTCCTTGAGCCGGCGTCGAATAACCTGATGCCGAATTTGAAGTCGCTGCTGTCATCCCCTTCCAATACTTCCTGGGCCCAGACCTGGGTGCCGGTCTGCAGACCGCCGCTGCCCAGTGGATTCATCTGGACTTTGGTCTTGGGTAGGCTGCCCATAGTTACTTTCTTCAAAATTATCTCCGGTTATTGTCCCGCTAGAGGCGGGCAAAACTACTGGACATAATGATACATTCGCGCCTGGGGTTAGTCCACCGGAAAACGTCGTTCAACTCGAGGTCCGCATCTCTTCCAGGCTCTCCGAAATCGTCCGTGCCAGATCGCTGGGACGGTCGGCAAACTCAGGTGTGGGATACCACTCGTAGTCGAAACTGCGGAGCACCGTGCCTTCGATGCTGCACCTCAGGTTGGAGACGATAACCTTGAACCCCAGCTTGCTGGTCGCCTGTTCGGCCAACATCTCCAAGACCACCTCCGGACAGTCGAAGACCACCAAGAATCCGCCTTCTTTCTTGCCGTCGGTTACTCGGCTGCGGAACACCTGACCGATGCGTTCTTCTTCCACGATGGTGTATTCGCGCTCGGCGACGTTGTGGTCCGGCCAGCCGATGCTGATGGGTCCGCCCTTCTCCCAGTGGTGCATTATTGTTAGCCCAGCGCCGCCCGTTCTTTCGCCGTGGCAACCCTGGTCCCGCCCTTGAACACAGCGGCGACGTCGCGCAGGGATTCCAGGTCCTGGCTGGGGTCGCCGTTCACCACCAATAGGTCTGCTTCTTTTCCGGCTTCCACTGTTCCGATCGACCCCAAGATGCCCAGTGCCGCAGCGGGGCTGCGGGTGCCGGCGTGGATGGCGTCGATGCGGGAGAGACCCGCGGCATGCAGGGACATGACCTCACTCTGAAAATCGCCGAAGGGATAGTAACTCCAGCCGCAGTCAGAGCCGCCTACCAGCTTCACTCCGGCCTTTACCAGGGCACTGAACTGGGCCAGAGAGTTCGTGCCGGAGACGGTGGAGCGTTCGAGCCTGTCTTCTTCATCGGGTGTCAGTTCTCGCTCTTCCTGAATCTTGGCCAGGCGCTCCCGGTTAGCGTTGCCCAGGCCCATGGTCGGGTTCAGCCAGACCTCGGACTCTGCCAGCCGGTCGGCGGTCCGTTGGTCGAACTTGTAATTGCCGTCATTGTCATAAAAAGAGCAATGCAATATCGAGTCTACTCCGGCGTCCAGGGCCAGATTGATGGCGTCGGTGCAGCGACAGTGAGCCAGAACCGGCCGGTTGCGGTTGTGGGCCTCTTCCACGATGGCGTTCAACTCGGTGGCCGAATAAGCCGCCCGGTAGGGGTCGCTGGTGGAAGTGCTCCCGCCGGAGGCCGCGATCTTGATGAAATCGGCTCCCTGCTTGACCATGTCGCGGACCCGGGCGCGCACCGCGTCCACCCCATCGGCCTCGCCGCCCATGTACCAGAGGTGACCACCGGTGATCGTAAGGGGCGGCCCCGATACAAGTACTCTTGGGCCCTCGATCAGGCCTTCGGCCAGTCCCTCTTTCAGAGCAAAACCGTTGCGGTTCCAGGAACCACAGTCGCACATGGTGGTCACGCCTGAAGCCACGGCCGCGGTGGCGTTGCTGGCAGAGCGGAGCAGGCGTACCTCGTCGTTGTCGTCTTCGTTGACCTCTTCACCCGTACGGCCGTCGCCCGGCATGTTGGTGTGGGTGTGGATGTCGAACAGTCCGGCCAGCAGGGTGCCGCCTGAGAAATCCAGGGTCTCCCGTCCTGCGCCGTTGGTGTCCAGACTCTCCGCCTGCGACGCAGGGCCGACCCACTTGATGAGGCTCCCTTGCACCGCAACAGCCATACCTTCTTGAGGTTGACCGGATACTCCGTCGATCAGTTTGCTGGGCAGGATTACTCTGAGGGTGTTGTTGTCCTGAGGCAACGCACTACTCCGAAATGAACGAATGTGATTGACCGGCCATTAGGGCGTCCAGCTTGGCCGAGCCGCTAGATTATAGCCTACCGGCGCTCACGGAGCATGAGAAAAGCAAGGGGAATCGCCGATACGGCAATCAGGATCAGGGCCAGCAGCGCCGCTCTCGCGAAGAATGCCTCGGAGGCAGCCGACCAGATAGAGGTGGCGAGAGTGTTGAAACCGATGGGACTTAATATAAGCGTCGCGGGCAGTTCTTTCATCACCAATAAGAACACCAAGGCCCATCCGGCCAGTACCCCGGGCCGGGCCACCGGCAATGTCACCGATGAAAAAGCGCGGATGGGGCTGTTGCCCAAGCCCCTAGCTGCTTCTTCTATTCGAGGGCTGATCTGGAGTAATGACGTACGCACCGCGCCCAGAGCCGGAGACAGGTAGAGAACAACGTAGGCCAGTAGCAATAACCCGGTGGTCTGATATAGAGGCCCTGCGTACCTGGCCCCGAAGAACACCAACGCCAGGGCGATGGCGATGCCAGGCAAAGCGAACCCGATGTAGCTAAGTCGTTCTAGGAGACCGCTGAGCAGGCCAGGATAACGCACGGAGAGCGCCGCCACCGGCAGGGCGGCGACCACTGCCACCGTTGCCGCCAATGCCGCAACGTAGACCGAATTGCCCACCGCCTCCCACACCAGATTGAAGGGCTCGCCGGCCGAGATTCCCCGGGCCACCCAATAACCCAAGATGGACATTGGCGCGGCCAGGGACACCGCTACGATCGAGGTGCAAAAAGCTAACGCGGGCCACTTCCACCGGCCAAGACGCACCTGCGATGGCGGCCTGGTCGCGGACGATGAACTGCTGTAATAGCGCGCCCGGCCCCGGCTGACCAACTCAAGGCCTACAACCGCTAGAGCAAGCACCACTAGAGATAAAGATAGCCCGGCGCCAAGAGTGCGGTCCAAAGCCGATTCGTACTGCACGAA
>CAVOAA010000124.1:0-9355 GCA_963693555.1 Dehalococcoidia bacterium
TAACGCGATGGATTTCATCGGAACGGTCTCAATCACCGCACGTGGCTCGATGCTGACAGACTTGGATGCCGGTCGGCCGTTGGAGCTGGAGGCAACGGTCGGCTCGGTTTGCCGGATCGGCCGTCAAGTAAACGTGCCGACGCCGATAAACAACCTACTATATGCACTTCTGCTCCCATACAAAGACGGCCCGCCAGGGGAGTCGTAACCCATGCGAATAGCGATTATGGGAGCTGGCGGCATCGGCGGTTGTTACGGCGGCCTGTTGGCGCGTTCCGGAAATGACGTCACGGTCATCGCACGGGGCGCTCACCTGGCGGCGATAAGAGAAAAAGGGCTCCAATTGGTGCAGCCGGATGCGGACTTCACAGTAGATGTTGCGGCCACCGGAGACCCGTCTGAAGTTGGCCCGGTAGACCTGGTTATATTCTCTGTGAAAGGGCACCAAAATCCGGAAGCAGTCCCTCTCATCAAGCCACTGGTCGGAGACGGCACCACGGTCCTCACGATACAGAACGGATTGGGCAGCGCCGAAGAATTGGGGAAGGTATACGGCGCTGAGCGGGTGTTGCCCGGCTCTGCTTTTGTGATAAGTAACATCGTCTCGCCCGGCGTGGTCAAGCAGCAATCTCCCGTTCCACGCATCGCTTTCGGCGAGTCGAACGGCGACCGAAGCGCACGTGCCACGGCGATCTATGAAACACTCTCCACAGCAGGCATTCAAGCCGAACTTTCGGACGATATTTCGAGGGTCCTCTGGTCAAAGATGCTGTACAACTCTCCGGCGAACGGGATGGCCAGCGCAGCCCGGCTAAGTCCCAAGGACCTGATCGAAACCCCGGAAGGGGCTAAGATGTTCCGGTCGGCGATCCAGGAAGTTGCTGATGTGGGGTCCGCCTCCGGAGTGCCGTTCGGCGAAGAAGATGTCCAAGGGGCGATCGACCTGATAACAGCCCGGCCAATGGGGGCTCGCGGGTCAATGCAGGCTGACCTGGAGGCCAGACGGCCTCTCGAACTAGAAGCGATGGTCGGATCAGTCGGCCGTATAGGACGTGAAGTGAACGTGCTTACGCCTATCTTCGATGTGCTGTACACCCTTTTGCTCCCTCACATAGACGGTTCCCCGGAGAATCGCTAAACAGATGCAGAAGCGCAACCAAGTCAAAAGCGGCGTTTTGGGGGATATATGCGAATAGCGATCATGGGCGCCGGCGGCGTCGGCGGTTGTCTTGGCGGATTGCTGGCCAAAGCCGGTAACGACGTCTCTTTGATCGTGCGTGGTGCGAACCTGGACGCCATACGCGAGAACGGCCTGAAACTGGTCCGCCCCGATGGCGAATTTGTGGTCAAGGTTGAGGCCACCAGCGACCCTGCGGAGATCGGGCCTGTCGACCTGGTCCTGTTCACCGTCAAGACCTTTCACAACCGGCACGTGATCACCAACCTCAAGCCGTTGATGGGTCACGAGACCTCCATCATCACCCTGCAGAATGGGGTTGAAAGTCACGAGCAATTGGGCGCGGTGTTAGGGCCGAATAATATCTTGCCAGGAGCATTTTGGGCGTCTTCACACATCCTGGAACCCGGTGTGGTCGTCGAAGATGTCACCGCCCGAATATCGTTCGGCGAGTTGGACGACACTGAGAGCCTCAGAGCACTGGACATCCGGAAGGTGTTCCGAGATGCCGGTATCGAGACCGAGCTTTCCCCCGATCCTCTGCGGGTACTCTGGGAGAAATTCATCTTACTGAGCGCACTGGCGGGAATCACCAGCGCCGCGCAGACCCGCCCCAAAGAACTGCTGCAATTCCCCGACGCCCGGAAAATGTTCTGCGACGCCATGGAAGAGGCGCTGGCGGTTGGACTGGCCAAGGGCGTCGACCTGCCCACGGACATCGCAGAGGAATCCCTGAAATACATCGACGGACTGCCCGATTTCCAGAACTCCATGCACAGCGATTACGAGGCCGGCAGGGCCACCGAGTTGGACGCGTTGTCCGGCGCGGTGATCCGGCTGGGCAAGCAGATCGGAGTGAAGACTCCCGTCCACAGCTTCCTCTATTCAGTATTACTGCCCCACAAAGACGGGGTCCCCCAGGACGGCTAACCGATCATGCGTATCGCGGTGATGGGCGCCGGTGGAGTGGGCGGCCGCCTTGGCGCCCGGTTGATACAGGCTGGTGCCGATGTCACTCTGGTGGCCCGAGGGGAACACCTCCAGGCCATGCAACGGAGAGGTCTCCGGCTTAATCAGGCCAATGGCCATCTCACCGTGCCCGTTAATGCCACCGACGACCCATCTAAGATTGGTCCGGTGGACCTGGTCTTGCTGACGGTAAAGACCTACCAGATCGCGGATGCTGCTAATTCCATGGAACCCCTGGTCGGCCCCGAAACGCAGGTCATCACCTTGCAGAACGGGGTAGACAGCGCCAGCGTTTTACTGGAGAAATTTGGCCCTGACCGTGTCCTGCCTGGCACTTCCTACACCATCGCCTCCATAGAATCCCCCGGCGTGATCAGGCAACAGAGCAAAACGATGCGCATCGTCTTCGGCAGAGAGGACGGCCAGATCACCCCTGAAACGAAGGCCGCTTTGGATTGTCTGACGCCCGCCATCGACGCCGAACTATCCACCGACATTGCCAGCGTGCTCTGGTCGAAATTCCTGCTGACCGCACCCGGAAACGCCATCAACGCCACGTCCCGGTTTCCGATCACTCGGCTGATCCAGACGGATGAAGGGCGAGACCTTCTTATCGGAGCCATGGAAGAAGTGGCGGCGGTGGGCGTGGCCGCAGGAGTAAACATCGATCCGGACGCCATTCAAAAGGGCCTCAGCTTCATGGAAAGCCTACCCCAAGACCAGCGCATGTCCATGCTCACAGACATCGAGGCCGGCCGGCCTTTGGAGCTGGAAGCGCAGTCAGGTGCGGTGGTCCGGATCGGCCGCCGGGTTGGCGTTCCAACCCCCATCAACGACTCACTCTACGCACTCTTGCAGCCCCATAAAGACGGCCGGCCAACCTAGCTGTAACCCCGATTACGTTGGGACGGGGAGCCGTGACCGATTCCATACGGGACGATATCAGCCTATAATGGTGCCTAGTACAGTCGATTTCGGAGATACCTTTGACATTGTTTCAAGCGCCCAGGGGCACCGCGGACCACCTCCCTGAAGAACAAAAATACTGGCGGTACATCGAGTCCAAAGCGATGGACGTTGCCGCCCGGTTCGGCTTCGGCCGCATCGACACACCAGCATTCGAAGATTCCAATCTTTTCATCCGTTCGGTGGGTGAAGGGACAGATATCGTCGAGAAAGAGATGTACACCTTCGACGACCGCGGCGGCGACAGTATCACGCTGCGTCCCGAGGGCACCGCACCCGTGTGCCGGGCCTACCTGGAACACGGCATGCACAACCTGCCCCAGCCGGTTCGGATGTATTACTTCTGTCCGGTATTTCGCTACGAACGCCCGCAGGCCGGACGTTTCCGGCAGCACCACCAGTTCGGGGTTGAAGTGCTGGGCGATGCCGACCCATCAGTCGACGCCGAGGTCATTGAAGTGGCGTGGGACCTGATGACCAGCCTGGGCCTGACCGACATCAATCTGCTGGTCAACAGCGTTGGCGACCCGGAATGCCGCCCGGCCTACGTAGCCAAGTTGAAAGAGTACTACTCCGGCCACAAAGACAAGATGTGTAATGACTGCAAAGAGCGGTTGGACCGTAACCCTCTGCGTCTGCTGGACTGCAAAGTGGAGGCTGACCACGCATTAGGCGAGGATGCGCCCCGGTCGGCAGATAATCTTTGCGACGACTGTAGCGAGCACTGGAACAAGCTGCTGAAATATCTGGATGCCATGAACCTGCCCTACGAGATCGACCACCGCATGGTGCGCGGCCTGGACTATTACACGCGCACGGTCTTCGAAGTGCAGCCAGTGGACGGCGGCGGCCAGTCGACCATCTGCGGCGGCGGACGCTACGACGGGCTGATCACAGAACTGGGCGGACGGGAGACCCCCGGCATCGGTTTCGCGACCGGACTGGAACGGTTGACCCTGAACCTGAAACGCAGCGAGGTGGAAGTCCCCGACGAGCCGTCGCCTCGCTACCTGGTGGCCAACGTGGGGGATGACGCTCGCATCGCCGCCCTGGAATTGTCGGTGCGCCTGCGCCGGGCCGGAGTTGGGGCCATCTTGAGCAGCGGCTCGAGAGGCCTTCGTGGCCAGATGCGCCAGGCCAACGCCCTGAATATCCCCTTCACACTCATCTTGGGCGACGACGAGATTGAGAAGGGCGAAGTAGTGGTCAGAAACATGGAATCGTCGGAACAAGAGAGCAAACCCTTGGCCGAATTCATCGATGAAACGACCAAGGCCTACGGCAAGGACGCTTAGCGAAGAGAAACCAGGCCGGGTCAAATAAGTGATGAAGGTGTGGATGTGAGGATGATGGGTATCAAGCGGTTGGCCGCAGTTATATTGCCCATAGCTCTCTTGGCCTTGGCTTGCGGCGAGGCCGGTGGTCTCCAGACTCAGTTGGCTCCGGAGATTCAGGCCACCGTGCAGGCGGTGGTGGCTGAAACCCAGACCGCCGGCGGCAGGACTATCTCAGAGCCGGACATCGAAGCCACCGTCAGTGTGCGAGTCCAGGGAACCGTCCGAGCGCTGCTTGCGGCCACACCCATCCCCTCTCCAACCCCAACCTTGGGCTTGGCAACTCCCACACCGCAGCCGACCAGCTTTACCCTGGGGATCGGCGGCGCATTCAACACTGCGCCCGCGCCCACCGCGACCAGAATTCCATCTCCAACACCCACCAGTACACCCCGGATCACTCCTCTGCCCATCCAGCTTGGCCCCTGCACTCCAGCCGCTGAGGGCTTAACGGTGACCGCTTGGGTCAACGACGTGCTCGCAGCTTCCGCCCAGGTGCTTCAAGGTAGCTATATCTTGCTGGTGGAGCAGCCCACCGGCGCATCGTTCACCGGACAGACCGTCACGTTCAAAGTGGGTGGTTCTCAAGCCAAGCAAACTATCAGATGGGCGCAGGGCGGAGCGACCGAGCTGGTATTGAGCGCCCCCGGCAGCGGACTAAGCCGCTTTGATTCGCCGGGATCGCCCGGAATGGCCGGCGGGCCGTTGGCCCAACCCCTTCCGCCTCATGTCATCCTGGGCACCGTGTTCGTGGGCGATTGCTAAGACATCCCTGTCTGGCTTCGTCATTGTGACATCTCTGTCTGGCATCCTCGTTGCGACATCCTCGTTGTGGCATCCTCGTTGTGGCATCCTCGTTGTGACATTTCCGTTGTGACATTTCCGTTGTGACATTTCCCCGTTGACCCTCCTGGTGAAAAGTTAGAACATATGTCCGTAATACATACCAACGGCGTCTCGCAGCAGTCGAATTTCGACTGGACGACCGTAGGCAACCGGAGGAGGGTGGATACCATGAAGATCTTTTATCGGGGCTATGTGATTGACGAGGAGATACGCTCCATCAGCTATTCGGTCTACGGCCAACGTCCCCAGCGGCTGGAACTGACCGCCAGGAGCACTTCCCGTGAGGCCATGGAGTGGATTGACAGCAACGTCAAACGTGACGCCATTCTGGGAGCGACCCGAACCGTTCGTCCAACCACGCAGCAGGCGGTATACCAAGTAGCCTGACGGTCCAGACCGGACAGCCAGACCGGACAGCCGGACCGGACGACCAGACCGGATCAACCGAAAAAATCCGGGTTGCCACGAGAACCCTTTGGCGGGAGAATGTGCGGAAGCGGAAGTTCTGAAGGGGGCTTGTTCCATGGCAACCCAGCCACAAAGAGATGGACCCGCCAATGGCGGGTCCATTTCATTTTCCAGAGTTGTAGACCTTAGTTGGCCCATTCACCCCGATATTCCCCGATGGCCGGGTGACCCGGGCGTAGAATTCGAGGCCGTTGCAACCCACCAACCGGACGGCTATTTCCTGCGCCGGTTCTCAATGGGAGAGCATTCCGGCACCCACCTGAGCGCACCCTCAAATTTCCAAGCGGGCGCACCCGGCCACGAGATTTTCTCGCCTCATGACCTGGTCAGACCGGCGATAGTCATCGACATAGAAACCCAGGCGCAAGCCGACCAAAACTACGCCCTGACCATGAACGACGTGTTGGACTGGGAGTCGGACCACGGCCCGGTGCCCCAAGGTTGCGTGGCGCTACTCCGTACCGGATGGCAGACCCGTTGGACCAACCCTGCCGAATATTTCGGCGGGTACAATGCCAGCGAACTCCATTTCCCAGGCTTCGGGCTGGACGCGGCCCAGCACTTGCTTGAGGGCCGCAACGTAGCCGGACTGGGTACCGATTCCGCCGGGGCTGAGCCTGGAGCCGACACGCAGTTCTCCGTCAGCCGGTTGGCGTTGGAAAACCGCCTGATCGTGTTGGAGAACCTGACGAACCTTGACCTGCTGCCTGCCACCGGCGCCCTCTTGATCATTGGCCTGTTGAGGCTTGATGGCGGCAGCGGTGGCCCGGCAGCAGTTACGGCTCTGGTCCCCTAGATGTCCGTTATTAGACCATGATCAAAGGTTTAGATCAGGTCCACTCGATGATTGGTTAGCCTAAAGTGGCTATTCCGGCCGCTGAGCAGTCCTCGTCTTCCTGGCTGGTGCCGCCGCCGACGCCAACCGCGCCATCAACAACACCGTTACGCCTGACTGGCAATCCGCCCTGGCTGGGGATGCCGTGGCCACCCTCGGCAGCGAGGATGCCCTTCATGATCGGCGATTCCGACCGCTCTTGCAGTTCCCCGCTGCTGCGTCCGAATGCCGCGGAGGCAACTGCCTTACCCTGGGAGCCGTACGCGCCGCCCCAGATCGCGCCGTCCATGCGGTTGAAGGCCAGAAGCCGTCCACCAGCATCTACGACCGCCACGTTGATCTTGATGTTCAGTTCGTTGGCTTTCGCGATGGCACCCGCCACGATTTTGTTTGCTTCGTCTAGTGTTATAGCCATGATTCCCTCCCAATAAAAGTAGAGCCATTCTAGCGCAGGCAGGCATCCCCGCCAATGGGGTAAAAATCCTATCCTGCCCAGGCACGGTGTTATACTGCTAAGACGACCTGAGAACCCTTTAGTTCCCTTGGAGATTCGAACCCACCGTGCTGACCAAACGTATAATCCCGTGCCTGGACGTGGACGCTGGACGGGTGGTGAAAGGCGTTAGTTTCGTTGAGCTGCGAGATGCCGGAGACCCGGCTGAGCTGGCGGCTTTCTATGACCAGGAAGGTGGCGACGAGCTGGTCTTTCTGGATATCACCGCCAGTTCTGACTCCAGGGACACCATGGTTGACGTGGTACAACGGGTATCTGAGCAGGTTTTCATTCCCCTGACTGTTGGCGGCGGCATACGCTCGGTTGAAGACGTGCGCCGGATGCTGAAAGCCGGCGCGGACAAGGTCGGCATGAACACTGCCGCAGTAAATACCCCGGAGCTGGTCAAACAGGGCGCGGCCGCCTTCGGCAACCAGTGCATCGTGGTGGCCATCGACGCCAAGCGTGTTTCTTCGGTCCCATCAGAACCAACCCCCGCCACGGCCGATCTGGCCCTGGACGAAAGCTCGATCTGGCAGGTATACACCCACGGCGGACGCACTCCCACGGGGATCGACGCGGTAAAATGGGCTGTCAGGGTCGTCGAGTTAGGCGCCGGGGAGATCCTGCTCACCAGCATGGACGAAGACGGCCAGTTGTCGGGTTATGACCTGGCATTGACCCGGGCCATCTCCGAAGCAGTGCCGGTCCCGGTTATCGCCAGTGGTGGTGCGGGAGAGTTAGACCATCTCTATCAAGCCCTCGACCAAGGCAAAGCCGATGCCGTCCTGGCCGCCAGCATTTTCCATTTTGGAACTTTCACCATCGACCAGGCCAAGGAATACCTTAAGGGCAAGGGCATCCCGGTCCGGCCAAAGTATTAACAAATAACAGGTAGCGAAAGATGCCGCGAATCACCACCGTAATCTTCGATATGTACGAAACGCTGGTCCAGAATCCCCAGGGAATGGGCAAGAGCAGCTTCGCCAAGATCATCGAACAGCAGGGTCTGAACACATCTGTCGATGAATTGTGGGACAACTGGTTGCCCGCCGAAGCAGAGTTCCAAAAGACCCGCCTCGATCCCGACTTGCCGTTTCAGAATTACTTCAGCGCTTGGAAGAGTGGATTTGAACTCTCCTTTTCGACCCTTGGTCTGGACGGAGACCCTCAAGCCGCCACGGAGCAGTTCTTCCGCGACGTATCTCAGCGCGACCCCTACCCCGAGACCGACGACGCCGTGGCAGAGGTCCAAGAGCGCTGCCGAACGGCCATCTTGTCCAACGCCGATGAAGGGTTCTTGCTGCCGAACCTGGAACTGTTGGAAGTCGGTTTCGACTTGGTCCTCACTTCGGAGCAGGCAAAGATATATAAGCCCCGGCCCGAGTTGTTCGAGATGATCCTGGCCCAATTGGGGGTGACTCCCGACGAGACTGCCTACGTCGGAGACCGTCAGTTGGAAGATGTTCAGGGTCCGATAAATGCCGGCATGCATCCAGTGTGGATCAACCGGAGCAACCAGGCACTGAACCCGGACTTGCCGACCCCACCCCATATGATCTCCAGTCTTCTGGAGCTTCCCAAACTCATAATCAGTGGTCTGGCTGCCTAACCCGGACGCAAATTGGCGCCCCTAAACCGGCGAAATAATCAAAGGCGAATTATGAAGATAAAACTCAACGAACAAGGCTTGCTGCCCGCCATCGCTCAGGACGCCAACACGGGCGAGGTCCTGATGATGGGCTATATGAACCCGGGTTCATTGAAACGCACCGTGGAGGGAGTCCAGGTCTGGTTCTACAGCCGCAGCCGGGAAGACCTATGGCACAAGGGCGAGATGTCCGGCAATTACCTGAATCTGAAGGAAGCCTGGCTCGACTGCGACGCCGACACCATCCTCCTGAAGGTCGACCCGGACGGTCCTGCCTGCCACACCGGCGAGGCCTCTTGTTTCTTCAACAAGCTGGAAGGCGTGCCAGAGGAATATGAAGAGACCGAGTCTGGCCCAAGCGTCTTGGGCGAATTATTCGCGTTGATCAAAGACCGCCAACAAGCGATGCCAGAAGGCAGCTACACCACGTCGTTGTTCAAAGAGGGCGTACCTAGAATCGCCCAGAAAGTGGTGGAAGAAGCCGGTGAGACGGCCATCGCCGCAGCCATCAACGACACCGAAAACCTGCCCGGCGAGATCGCCGACATGCTCTACCACACCCTGGTCCTACTGGCGGCCACCGGCGTCCAACCAGAAGCCGTCTACGAGAAACTCC
>CAVOAA010000125.1:0-9210 GCA_963693555.1 Dehalococcoidia bacterium
GTGACAATGGATCGGGCTACGTATCCAGGGCTTTTCGCGACTACCTGAGCTTGGTAGGGATCCGTCACATCCGGGCAGCGCCTTACCACCCACAAACCAACGGGAAACTGGAGCGCTACCACCAGAGCATCAAGCAGGAGGTGAACCAGGTGCCGTATGAGGTGCCTAGTGACTTGGAGGAGGCCATCGCTGGCTTTGTCGACTACTACAACCACCGCCGCTACCACAAGGCCCTTGGCAACGTAACGCCTGATGATGTCCTCCATGGAAGACGGGAAGAGATCCTAATCACGAGAAAGGAGGTGAAAGCTCAGACCTTAGCCCAACGCAAACGCTACAACCGCCTGCTCCGGGAGTCCCAGAACACCGCCATTTCCCCCTGATCTCTCCTTTACCAAAGTGTCCCACTTTTGCTGGTTGCCAACAGGACCAGAGACTTGAGCTCGTTAAAGAGCTGGAGCAGGCCTACACGCAGCTTGAGCGACGTGTACGAGAGATCACTGCCAGCATCATGTTCACCGACCTGCAGGATTCGACCCAGATGTTGACCCGCCTGGGTGACGAGGAAAACCAGACTCTGTTGGCGTCGCACAGCAAGATCATCCGCCAGCAACTGGATATATACGGCGGTCTGGAGGTCAAGACAACCGGTGACGGGTTCATGATTGCCTTTTATAGCGCCCGCAAGGCCGTTTCATGTGCAGTGGAGATTCAAAAGGATCTCCAATAGTTCAACCGCAACAACCCGGACCGGCAGCTCAAGGTACGGATCGGCCTCAACCTGGGCGAGGTGATAAAAGAGGAAGAGGACTACTTCGGCTCCGCAGTTGTCATGGCCGCCAGGATAATGGACGAATCTACCGGGGGGCAGATTCTGGTGTCCGACCTGTTGCGTAAAGTTGCCGACGGTCCGTCAAATTCGGAGCATCAGTACGCGGATTTCGGGCATAGGACCCTTAAGGGGTTCGAAGACGAGGAGCACATCTTTGAAGTGCTGTGGGAGACAAGCCCGGCATAGTAGAACAGCGCGATTTCTACTCGCACTATCAGGTTTAATTGCTAGGAAAATAAAGGCACCCCATTCGTCCGAGACAGAATAGGGTGCCTTTTCTGTTACTTTGCTACTGGTGAGCCTTACATGAGTATGGACGTTAGATAGGCGCCCTTGGGTTCCTGGTAAAAGCCGGTGGTCATCAATGTTAGGTTTTGGACTATGCGCAGGCCGTTACTCATACACCACCGGAGCAGGTCTGTGTTGCGGGTTGGAACGATGAGCCCCGGGCCGAAGTACTCTGCGGTCGCGGCGATCATCGCCATTATGTCTTCGTTGCCTACTCCTACAGAGTGCCCGAAAAAGCCGACGCCGGTCGTATAACCAGTGATTTTGCCGCCGCGCTCCACCACTAGCCCGCTGCCCTGCTGGATCGAATCGCTCACCTCACCGCCCCTTTCGTGACCGTGAACCTGCACGCAGACGCGGTTGCATTCATCCAAGTCGGCTCCAGTGGTCGCTCGAACAGTGCAGCCCGGCACTGGGGCTTGAACCTTTGGTCCTTGCACCACGCTGCAGATCTCTTGGACATCGAAATCAAGGTTGGCGTACAGGGCCATGGACCGGTTGTGGTAGGCCGCTTGGAGCAACCGGACTCCCCCAAAGTTTTTTTCCGCCGCCCGGTCTAGCATGTGCTGCATCAATTGTCGGCCAACGCCCGAATTCTGGCCGTTGGGAGAAACGGTTATGGGACCGAGCCCGACGATGTTGCCTCGTTCGTCCAGGAAGTTGCTGCCAACGATCACGCCGTCGTCCTCGGCCACAACGCAATAAAAACCGGGGTGGGAGAGCAGCATGCCAGCCACTCCAATGCCGGCCTCCGGGACTGGAAAATCGGTCGGGAAATTATGCTGGTCGGCGATTGCGCCGAAAGCCTCAAAGATTATCTGGCCGCACCGCTCAGCGTCGTCGGGTGTTCCGGGGCGTAGGGTAATGGTCATGGCTGTCTTCTCTTCACAGGCTGTCGGCTTTATCTAAGCGATGGGATCGACCGGCACTACCGGTGGAGCAACTGCCACTCCAGGGAGCCTAGGTTGAAAGTGATGCGCCGGAAACCCTCTGCATGGTCCAGGCCGGTTTTTTCTTTATGGCGTCCGGAGTTGTCCGTGACCCTTTCCAGCCGTACTTCACGGTCCGAAGACATCTGGCTGGCGTGAGCGCCTAGAGAGTCGACTTTAATTTCCAGATAGTCGTTGATATCGACGAACACATCTGGGTTTTCGCCGCCCCAGAGAAAAGCCTGCTCAACGCGGTGCGGCTCCAGCCCTTCCTCGGTGATCTGCTCCGGAAAGTGCTGGTAGCTCCAGGCGTAGGTGAACGCGGCGTCGAGGGCAACCTGTCCGCTCTTGCGGTGGTCACGGTGAGTGTGGGAGGTGCTGCGGTAGGGATCGACCGCCAGGATCAAGTCGGGCTTGAAACGGCGTATCTCGCGGGTAACCTGACTGCGGAACAATTCGGTGTCTTCCAGTCCGCCGTCGGGGTGGGCCAGAAAAACCACGTCCGTTACTCCCACTATCGTGGAGGCATCGTTCTGTTCGATCACGCGGGTAGCGGCCAGCCGCTCGGAGGTCATATCCCGGTCCCCAGTGCCCTTGTTGCCGTTGGTGCACATGACCACGGCGCCAACGGTTCCGGATTCTTTGATCCACTTGGCCAGCGCTCCGCCGCATCCGCCCTCGCAGTCGTCGGGATGAGGGGTTATCGCCATGGCCCGCTTGGGCGCAGTTTTTAATATTTCCATCCAGGTATCGGTGCTCTCCTCACAGGGAATAGTCCGCGGGAATAGTCCGCAAGTCATTATACGGAATTCACCCAAGAGCATGTGGGAATAGACGTTGGGTTAGGGAAGGAATATTTGAAGGTAGCCGACTAAAGGTGGCCGACGAAATGTAACCGACTGAATGAAAACGCGACTGAGTCGCCGGCTGAGCCGCTTAGCCGCCGTTGGGGAGGGTTTTCGACAATCCCAGGGCAGTCGCTGCGTAGCGGCCGGAGCGGCCGGGGATGCGTTCCAGCCAGCCAAACTTGGAGCGAGCTGCGTTGCGGAGAGTCTGGGTGAAGTTGCCCGGCCGGCGCCATCCGGCGGCATCGAAGAGCCAGGCCAGGTCGTCGGCGTTCACCCCGTCAACACCGAAGTGGCGGCTGGCGCCCTCGGTGGCAACCACCACCCGGCGCATGTCGCCCAGTGGGTTGGCGTCCCGGCAGAACGCTTCAAAAGCTTGACGTCCGTTGGCGGAGAGAAATTCGGCTGGTACTTCGGGTACTGCGCGTACTTCACCGTGTACCTCACCGTGTACCTCACCGTGTACCTCACCGTGTACCTCACCGTGTACCTCACCGTGTACCTCACCGTGTACCTCACTAGGTACACTATCGGTATTGGCGCTAGGCCTAGCTATCTCTCTGGCAATCGACGGCGTGGGCCTGGGGGCCGGGGAGTTAAGGGTTGCGACCGGGGCCGGTTCCGTGGCGGCGGCCCCGGATAGTGCAGTTGCGGCCACGCTGGTACCTTTTTCCGTTGACCCGCCAGTTACTTCTGCTGAGGGCGATGCGGGCGATTGCATCAGCTCGCGGGGCAGGTCGCGTAGGGCCATGCCAACGATCTCGCGTAGTACCTCAGACTCTTCCGACTCGAAGGTGATCTGCGCATTGTTGGGCAGGGATATGGATACTTTGACCATGTTTACACTTAACCGCGAGTAAAGGGATACTGATTACATTCAATGGATACCCATCGTATCGCAGGGTTGGTACAAAGGCAAACACAGTACTCGGTATAAGTGTAGACAGGGAAGCTGGGCAGGCGTGCCGGGGCGCGAGCTAGATGGTCTGCTTCAGCCGGATGGCCAGCGACCGGGTCATGCCCGGGACCGAAGCCAGGTCATCAACCGCCGCCTCTTTGATACCCTTGAGGGTACCAAACCGGCGCATGAGCATACGCTTGCGTTTGGGCCCGATGCCGGAGACGTTGTCGAGGGGAGATTTCAAGCTGCTCTTGCTGCGCAGATTCCGGTGGTAGGTGATCGCGAAGCGGTGGGCTTCATCACGGATGCGCTGCACCAAGTAGAGGGCCTGAGAGTCCTTCGGTAGGACGATTGGTTCGGGCGTATGGGGGACGAACAGCTCTTCGTTCTCCTTGGCCAATGACGCCAGGGGGATGTCGTCCAGCCCCAACTCCAAGAATACTTCTAGGGCCGCAGATAGCTGTCCCTTGCCGCCGTCGATCAGCACCAGGTCGGGGACAACGCCAAAACTGTCTACTCCCGGCCCGGGACCTTCGCCCCGTTGGTCGGCGGCACGCGCAGAGGCCAAACGCTTGAACCGGCGTCGCAGCACCTCACGGATGCTCTCGAAGTCGTCCACGCCTTCCACCGTCTTCATCTTGAACCGGCGGTAGTGAGCGGGTTTCGGTTTGCCGTCCTCAAATACCACCATGCTGGCCACGGTGTTGCTGCCTTGGATGTGGGATATGTCGTAGCACTCCATACGGCGGAGCGGCAGCGGCAGGCTTAATTCTTCTTCCAGGTCGGAGATGGCCTGCTGGATGATATCGGTGTTGCCCATCCAGGTTATTCGGTGTTGGGCCAGGCCTTGGCGAGCGTTGTCGGCCACGGTCTGCATCAATTGCTTGTGGATACCGCGCTGGGGGCAGACCAGCCGCACGGCGCCGCCTCTAACCTGGCGCAGCCATTGGGTGATGGTCTCTTCGTCTTCCGGCTCGTGCTGGACGATTATTCTCGGGGGCACCACCAGGGCGGCTGTTTGGTAGAACTGCTTGATGAACTGGCCCATCACCAGTTCTTCGGAATCGTCCTGGGTGCCTTCCATGAAGAAATGGTCCCGGCCGATCAATTTACCCTTCCGGATGAAAAACACCTCGACCCACGTTTCGTTGCTGCCTTGGGCCAGGGCGATGACATCCATGTCACTGACGGGGTTGGAATCGACATTGATGCGCTGTTCTTCGGCAACCTTCTCAACGGCCTTGATCCGGTCTCGAAGTACCGCTGCGCGCTCGAACTGCAGGTCATCCGAGGCGAGTTCCATGTTGTCTTTAAGGTCTTTCGTCACGGCCCCGGTGTCGCCGTCCATGAACATGACCACCTGGTTGACGACCTTGGCGTAGTCTTCTTTGCTGGCAGCCCCGGTGCAGGGCGCGACGCAGCGGTTGATGTAGAACTCCAAGCAGGGCCTGGCGTCTTTGCCGGTGATCTTCTTGGTGCAGGAACGGTAGGGGAACAGCCGCTTGACCAGGTCCATGGTTTTACGCACGGTGCCGGACGTCGCGAAGGGGCCGAAATAGCGAGCGCCGTCTTTGTTGTCGACCCGCCGTGTGATGTAGACCCGGGGGAACTCCTCGCTCAGGTCGATCTTCAGATAGGGGTAGGTCTTGTCATCTTTCAGCCGGGCGTTGTAGCGGGGCTTGTACCGCTTGATGAGGGTGTTTTCAAGGATCAGGGCTTCGGCCGGCGAGTCGGTGACTATGTACTCAAAATCGTGTAGATGCCCCAACATGCGCCTGATCTTGTTGGGCAGGTTGGCCGGCGAGCCGAAGTATTGCCGAAGACGGTTGCGGAGGACGCTGGCTTTGCCGACGTAGAGCACCGTGCCCCGTGGGTCCTTCATCAAGTAGACGCCAGGACTCTCGGGGGTTGCCAGCAAACGCTGTTCGACCAGCGGAAGAGGCATCTGGGTTAGAGGACTATCCCTAGGACAACCAGGGCAGCGACAATTGCGCTGGTCAGCACCAATATGCGCCGGAACTCTGCACCGACGTAGAGATAGGCTGCCGGCCGCTCACCCCTGAGCCGGCCTTGGCCTGCGAATTCGCCTCGGGGGGTGCGCGCTGCGGGAGTGGGGCGGGACGCCTGAGGGGCTACCGCTGCTTCGCCTGCCGCCAGCGCGTCTGCATCGATGTCGTCTTCTTCCACGCCTGCCGGAACGGCGATCGAATCCTCCGTCTCAGGAACAGTCGCACCGCGCAGCGTGGAGGGTATCCCACTGGGTCCTTTGGTGTTCTTCTTGCGCTTCAGTTGCCCTTGTCGTGAAGCGGCGCGGCGTGCTTTAGCCATCTGTGGGTGCCTCCTGAGGAGGGAAATAATGATCGAAAATCAGGTCGGCGGGAGCCTGGTCACAGGTTTTCGCCAACCAATCAACTATAGCAGTATTCCGAAAAAAAGGGCAGTCCGCAGACACGGAATTACGGTAATAACTTCCGCTTTGTCCGTGTTGGACCGCCCTTTTTTAATCGCTAATCGCGAGGTCGGACGCTAAAGATCAGGCCCTGGGATGGCTCTTGGCGTATTCCTTCTGCACGTAACCGTTGGTCAGGTGAGTGTAAACCTGCGTGGTTGAGATGCTGGAATGGCCCAGCAGTTCTTGGACGTGGCGGAGAGAGGCGCCGTTCTGCAGCAGGTGCGTGGCGAAGCTGTGCCGCAGCGTGTGAGGGGTAATGTTCTGTTCCAGGCCTGCTTTCCGAGCGTAGGTCTTCAAGATGGTCCAGACCCATTGGCGGGTCAGACGCTCGCCCCGGTGATTGACGAACAAAGAAGGCTCAGTGCGCTTGTGTCCCAGCAACGCCAAGCGGGCGGTTTTCAAGTAACGCCTAAGCTCTTCCAAGGCTTTGGGATACAGGTGAACGATGCGTTCTTTTGAGCCCTTGCCCATGCAGCGAATGTAGGACTCAGATAGGTCCACGTCCTGCACGTTCAACGACACCAGTTCGCCGACTCGGAGGCCGGTGGCGTAGAGCAATTCCATGATAACGGCGTCGCGCTGCCCTTCGTTGGTGCCGGATCTATAGGCCGTGTCCAGCAGTTTGGTCACTTCCTCTTCCGGAAGGAACTTGGGTAGAGTACGGCCGACGCGAGGGGAGCCCAGCGATTCCGTGGGGTCTTCGGTGATGATGCTGTTCTCAGAGAGAAAGCCGAAGAACGATTTGATGGAGGCGACTTTCCGGGCCGTGGTAGTGTCGCGGTATCCCTTGCGGACCCTGAGGTCGTCGATGTACTTGTTCAGGACATTGATGTCCACCGTGGACCAGATGGCGTTACCGTTGCTGTGGCCGTTGCCATTTCCATTACCGTTGCCATTGCTGTGTCCGTTGCCATTTCCGTTGCCGTTCCCGTTGGAATCGCCGTTGGGATGGCCTTGCAGGAAATCGTAGAACTGGCCCAGGTCGTTGCGGTAGGCGTCCGAGGTGTTGCGAGAGAAACCCTTCTCTACAATGATGTGCTGAAGAAAAGAAGAAATAGTGCGGTCCATGAAATAAAAATCCTTTCGCCATCGGCGGGACATGATGATGAGAAGGCATCCAGAGACGCCAACCCACAATTTATGTTGTCACCCTAGCACAGGCCGCTTGAGGGTTTAGCGACTGAACATAAACGAAAATAGGCAAATAATTTGTATTAATTTAAAATTAGTAAAAATATTTAAACGTATTTAACGATCTACCTCTCAGTCAGCAGAAGGTGTGCCAGCGTGGTTAACCGGGCGTTAAGTACTAGCCGGTTGCCAATACATAGTTCTTCCTTGATCGCCGGCATCCCCCATCGGATACTGGAGCTTCGGTCCAACATTTCCCATACGTCGCATGCGGCGAAAGATAGGTATCAGTTGTTGTTCTCTGGTTTGCGCAACGTTTCAATCTTAGGCATCTTGGCCGTCTGCGCCCTGTTGGCGTCGGCTTGCGCGGGGGCTGATGTCAACGTAACTAGAACTACCGAAACGCCGCCCAGAGCCGCAATTTCCACTCCCTCACCAGAAAAACAGGGTCCAAATCCCGGACTTGGCCGCGACAGCGCTCCGTCGATCGGAATGGGCGAAGCGGTGGTGTCCACGTTCAATATCCTCTACCCGCAATATCACTTTTACGCAGTGCAGTTTGAAGAGGGGACCACCTACACGGTCGATGTTTTGGACACGCTGGGAAGATCGAGTGTATACATCACCAACGACGCAGTTGAAGACTTGGTAAAGAATACTGGTCCCGGCGGCGGCCTCTCTTCGAGTATCGAATGGACGGCGCCGAACAACGAAATCTATTACGTGAAGATAATCGGCGACTTTGATAACAGCTACACATTGACCGTGACCGCCGGAGGTACTGTCCGTGCCCAGACACCTGTCTCGACGCCTGCCTCAAACCCAACTCAGACAACCATGCCCGGCGTCTCTCCCACGTCATCGCCGTCGGGAACGGCCCTCAAATTCGTCTCGCTTAGCGCCGGTGGTAACCACACGTGCGGGGTCACCACTAGCGGCACCGCCTACTGCTGGGGCTGGGACTTCTACGGCCAGCTAGGCAACGGCTCGGCGACCGATGACCAACTGAGGCCGGCGGCTGTTTCGGGCGGACTTGCGTTCGCCTCGGTGAGCGCGGGTAGCGAGCACACCTGCGGCGTTACGGCCACCGGAGCCGCCTATTGCTGGGGTATCGGTGATGGGGGCCGTCTTGGCAATGGCTCCACGGGTGACCAACGGGTGCCGGTTGCTGTGTCTGGAGGGCTTGTATTTGAATCGGTGAGTGCGGGAATAAATCATACCTGCGGTGTCACCGCCACTGGCGCGGCCTACTGCTGGGGTAAGGGCTTCTCTGGCCAGATCGGCAATAACGCTTATGACGATAGGTCGACGCCGACCGCTGTTTCTGGTGGCCTGACCTTTGCTTCGGTGAGCGCAGGCAACGGTCACGCTTGCGGCATCACGACGAGCGGTGCAGTCAACTGTTGGGGGGAATTCCATATACCCCGTTCTACTAGCCCAGCGCCTGTTTCAGCCGGAATCTCCCTAGCTTCGATAAATGAGTATCACAATCATACGTGCGGCGTGGAAACCAGCGGCGCTGCCTACTGCTGGGGCCTGAACTGGGGAGGGCAGTTGGGAATTGGGACGGAAGAACCGCAGGGGAAGCCGGTGCCAGTCTTGGGAGGCCTCACGTTCGCTTCGGTGAGTGCTGGTGAGTTACACACCTGCGGCATCACGATCAGCGGTGACGCCTATTGCTGGGGTTTGGGCGACGAACGGATTGTCAGCGACCTGATAGACGAACAGACGATGCCAGTTCAGACACGGCCTGTGGCAGTCTCAGGCGGGCTCAATTTCGAATCAGTGAGCGCAAGCCGATTCCACACATGCGGCGTCACGATAAGTGGGGC
>CAVOAA010000126.1:0-8827 GCA_963693555.1 Dehalococcoidia bacterium
ATGGTGACGGTCAGGGCGACAAGAAGCCAACCGACCCACGGGCCCCATGTCCGGTTGATGTGCCGGAATGTCCCCACAGGCCCTCGCTCAGTAAGATTGCCCGCGCTGGACTCTAAGATCATGATCGGAAGGCCGATGGCCAGGATGCAGATTGCGTAGGCAACTATGAACGTGCCACCACCGTTCTGGCCCACCATGTACGGGAAGCGCCAGATATTTCCCAGTCCGACCACCCCGGCGATGGAAGCGATGATAAAAATCGTTTGGGACGACCAGACAGGCCTGGCATGCGTGCCCAGTGCAACCTGGGTCATTTCCGAGGTGGTTTTTGGGTTTTCCATCAGCTAAGCCTGTGATTCTCTGAAGTAGTCGTCCATTAATCTATCATGGAACAGACGCGGGGCAACGAAGCCAGCGCTGAAGTCACCGGTGCATCCTAACGCTTGATCCATCGGGTAATATAAGCTGTCTAGAAGCAAAGCCCTCATATCCGAAGGAGATTTCCCTGACATGGCCAACGAGATTCTAAAAACTCTTCTACCCTTCGCAGGATGGAGCGAAGACCGCACCAAAGAACTGACGATCACCGGTGGCACCGATCCCATACTGCCCACCTCGTTCCGTGTCGGGGACACTGCAACTGCTGCCCTCAGCGCGGTTGGTCTCGCCGTTTCTGACCTTTGGGAAACCCGCACCGGACGCCGCCAACAGGTTTCCGTGGACGCGCGCCGGGCGACTGCATCACTACGCAGTGGGAAATACATGCAGATGGACGGCGCCGGCATCTCAACCGAACGCAACACCGTCATGGGCACCTACCCGACCAAAGACGGACGCTGGAGCTACCTGCACTGCAATTTCCCCAACCACCGGGCCGCCGCTCTCAGCGTTTTGGGCGTGGCCGAAGACCGGGATGCGGTGACCAAGGCGGTAGCCCAATGGAACGCCCAGGACCTGGAAGAAGCCATCATAGAGGCCAAAGGGGCCGGAGGCATGGTGCGGACCATGGAAGAGTGGGCCAAGCACCCCCAGGCTGCCGCCATCGCCGCTCTCCCATTGATGGAGATCGTCAAAATAGGCGAGGCGCCTCCCGAGGCATTGCCCGAAGGAACTCGGCCTTTGTCTGGGGTGCGTGTGTTGGACCTAACGCGGGTGCTGGCTGGGCCCACCTGCGCCCGGACTCTGGCCGAGCATGGGGCCGATGTCATGAAGATCACCGCCGGTCATTTACCCAACATCGGTTACCAGGAATATGACACCGGCCACGGCAAGCTGAACGCCCAACTGGACCTGCGTGACGACAACCAAAGGGAGACCCTGCGCGGGCTGGTCCGCCAGACAGATGTGTTTTCCCAAGGCTACCGGCCCGGTACACTGGGCGGTCGCGGGCTATCACCCGAGGAACTGGCTGAGTTGAGACCTGGCATCGTATATATCTCACTCTGCGCCTTCAGCCACGAGGGGCCTTGGGCGTCGCGCCGGGGCTTCGACACTGTGGTGCAGACCGTCAGCGGCATCACCAGCCGCCAGGGCGACCTGTTCCCGGGCGCGGCTCCCGGCCCGCAGTTCTACCCGGTGTCAGCCATCGACTACCTTACTGGCTACTTGATGGCCTTCGGCGGCATGGTGGCGCTGAACAAGCGCGTCCACGAGGGCGGCAGTTGGTTGGTGCGAATATCGCTGGCCCAGGTTGGCCGCTGGCTGGTCAGCCAGGGCGAGATACCCGAGTCGCAACTCAAGAACATACCTGGGGAATTCACCCCTGAAGAAGTGGCCGCCTGGTCCACGAGCAGCGACACCCCAATGGGCAAGCTAGGACATCTCGGAACGGTTATAGGTCTGTCCGAGACCCCACCCCGCTGGGCCCGCCCATCCGTGCCCCTAGGCCACCATGACCCGGTTTGGCCGGAGCGGTCTAAGTAGCCGCGGTCTGGTTTCAGGGAACCCCGTAGGCGCGGGTCTCTGACCCGCCCTTCTCGCCAAAGTCTAAATTAACCTTAAAACCGACCTCACAGCCGTTCATCCTGAGCATGTCGAAGGACGATTGCTTGCGAAATAGTTATTGCTGAGATATGCGGTTCGACAGGTTCACTATGAGCGGGTTTTCGGAATTCGGGCTAGGTAGGCGGCTGGGCCGGGCGGGTTAGAAACCCGCCCCTACGAATTGCCGAGACTTCGGGCAGATCGTTGTCAGGGTGCCGACACAATAAAAAAAGGCCGTCCCGGTCGATTGGGACGGCCTCTTTTTTTTGCTGTTTTACCCCGCAATCTAGTCGGGCGTGCTGCCTAGGGCGGGGACGTTGGACTCCTCGTCGGAGGCCAGTTGTCGGTTGACCGCGCTGAGGTAGGCCTTGGCGCTGGCGACGATGATGTCGGTGTCAGCTCCCCGGCCCGTGTACTTGCGGCCGTCCTTCTCGATGCGGATGGTGACGGTGCCCTGAGAGTCGATGCCCTCGGTTACCGCCTGGACATTGAAGTCCACCAGTTTGGACTCGGAGCCGATGGCCCGGTCGATGGCGTTGCAGACCGCGTCCACCGGACCGTTGCCGGTGCAGGCGTCGGTGATGGACTCGCCATCAGGCCCGATCAGTTTGACGGTGGCGGTGGGGATGCCCTGGTCGCCGCCGGTGAACTGCACATGGTCCAGGGTGTAGCTGATGGGCTCGGTGGCCGTCCGCTTCTCCTCGTCCATGAGGATCTCCAGGTCGCGGTCGGTGACTTCGCGTTTCTTGTCGGCCAGGTCTTTGAAGGACTCGAAAACCTTGCCTAAGTCCTCTCTCGAGAGGTTGTAACCCAGGTCTTCCAGCCGTGATTGCAGACCGGCCCGGCCGCTGAGCTTGCCCAGCACCAGGGTGTTGCCGGGGACGCCAACGCGCTCCGGCTGCATGACTTCGTAGGTGGAGCGGTTTTTCAGCACGCCGTCCTGGTGGATGCCGGAAGCGTGACGGAAGGCGTTCTCGCCCACGATGGCCTTGTTGGCCTGGACGGCCATGCCGGTGATGCGGCTGACCATTCGGCTGGCGCTGTAGATCTGGGTGGTGTCGGCATTGATCTCGATACCGAAGTGGTCCTTCCGGGTGTCTAGACCCATGATGATCTCTTCGATGGAAGCGTTGCCGGCCCTTTCGCCGATGCCGTTGATGCAGCCCTCCACCTGGCGCGCACCGAACTCCACTGCGATCAGGCTGTTGGCCACGGCCAGTCCCAGGTCGTTGTGGCAATGGACGCTCAGTGTGACGTTTTCAATGCCTTTGACGTTGGCCTGAACATCCTTCAGCAGTTGGCCGAAGCCGGTGGCCGAAGGGATGGCGTAGCCCACGGTGTCGGCGATGTTGATGGTGGTCGCGCCGGCCTTGATCACCTCTTCCAGCATGTGGAACAGGTACTCGGGGTTGGTGCGGGTGGCGTCCATGGGCGAGAACTCCACGTCATCGCAGTACCCCTTGGCCCGCGCTACGCTGTTGATGGCCATCTCCAGGACGTCTTCCCGGTTCTTGCGCAGTTGGTGCATCTGGTGGATCTCTGATGAGGAGAGAAACACGTGGATGCGGGGCCGCTTGGAGTGTTCCACGGCCTTGGCGGCCTGGTCCACGTCGTCGGCGACGGCCCTTGCCAGGGAGGCGATTATCGGACCTTCAATCTCTTTGGCGATGTTGGACACCGCTTCAAAGTCGCCGGGCGAGCTGGCCGCGAAGCCGGCTTCGATAATATCCACCTGCATCTTCTGCAGTTGACGGGCGATCTCCATCTTCTCGACGCCGGTCATGCCGATGCCGGCCGATTGCTCTCCGTCACGGAGAGTCGTGTCCAAGAGCAATACTCTTTCTTTAGCCATCTCTGTTACCTATATCCCTTTCTGTTTACTGAATTTGGGTGGTGCTGTGTGTCCGCTAACTGCGGCTGTCAGAAAGGGTCGCCAGGGCTGCGTAGTCAACCGCCGCCAGCCCTGCCAGGACCAGCGGGCGATGATTGACTACACTCAACGCCTCCAGATTCCTCATGATATTGCTCCAGTTATTCTGTGTTGTTGACCTATCCCGATTGTGGGAATTCACGACAGGAAATCGCTGCGGCTTTCGCCGCAGACAAATCATATGAAAACGCGGCGAGCCGCCTATTTGGGGTCCATCCAGGGCATCATGGCGCGAAGTTCCTTGCCGATGTCCTCGATCTGGCTGTGTTGGGCCTCTTCCCGCAGAGGAGTGAACCGAGGGCGGCCTTCGTCGTTCTCGGCGATCCATTCCTTGGCGAAAGTGCCGTCTTGGATCTCTTTCAAAATGGCACGCATGTTGTCTTTAACGTGCTCGTCGATGATGCGAGGACCACGGGTCAGGTCACCGTACTCGGCAGTGTCGCTGACGGAGAAGCGCATGTAGTTGAAGCCGCCCTGGTACATCAGGTCGACGATCATCTTCAGCTCGTGCAGGCACTCAAAGAACGCAATCTCCGCGGGGTAGCCACCTTCGACCAGCGTGTCGAAGGCCGCTTTGACCAGCGCGCTTACGCCGCCGCATAGGATGGCTTGCTCGCCGAATAGGTCGCTTTCAGTCTCGTTCTTGATGGTGGTCATCAGCACGCCGGCGCCAGTGCTGCCGACGCCCTTGGCGTAGGCCAGGCCGATGTCCTTGGCGTTGCCGGTGGCGTCTTGGTGCACGGCCAGCAGGCTGGGCACTCCGACACCCTCGGTGAATAACTCACGCATGCGGTGGCCGGGGGCCTTTGGGGCAACCATCATGACGTCGACGGAATCGGGTACCACGATCTCTTTGTAGTGGATGCTGAAGCCGTGGGCGACCATGAAGGCGCTGCCCGGCCTCAGGTTGGGCTCGATCTGCTCGCGGTAGATGCGGCCCTGGATGTGGTCGGGTATGACCATCATCAGCACGTCGGCCTCTTTGGCCACGTCGGGTACGTCGGCGACCCGCAGACCCGCGGCTTCGGCGACGGCCCGGCTCTTGCTTTCGGGGTAGAGACCAACAACCACGTTCTGGCCGTTGTCCTTCAGGTTGAGGGCGTGAGCGTGGCCCTGGCTGCCGTAGCCGACCATGCCGATGGTCTTGCCCTCCAGAAATTTAAGGTCTGCATCTTTGTCGTAATAAACGTCTACCATCTTTGTTTTGTCCTTCTCCCGGTTCGTCTTATGCTGCGTGACTTTCGTATTTAAGAGTGGCCGTTGACCTGGCCATTGGCGTTTCCGTTTTCGTTGGGCAGACCGTTGGCTTCTCCCCGCACCATCGCCACCAGCCCGGACCGCAGCATCTCAATGACGCCGAAGGGGGCCAGCAGATTGTGCAGGGCGTTTATCTTGTCCTCTTCCCCGGTGATCTCAATGACCATCGACTCGCTGCCGACATCGATGATGTTGGCCCGGAAGAGGTTAACTATCTGAATGATCTCACCCCGGGTTACCTGGGTCGTCTTGACCTTGATCAGGGCAATTTCACGGGTGACGATACGCTCGCTGGTGATATCGGCGACTTCTAAGACGTCGATCAACTTGTCCAATTGTTTGGCCACCTGGCCCACGGTGTATTCGTCGCCGTTGACCACAAATGTCATACGTGAGATGCCGGGCTGTTCACTGCTGCCAACCGCCAGACTGGCGATGTTGAAACCGCGCCGGCGGAACATGCTGGCCACGCGGGTCAATACACCTGGCTTGTCTTCGACCATGGCGATCAACGTATGTTGTTGAGTGTTATTTAATTGGGCCATCTTAGGTAGTCTCTTTCGGCGCTGGTTCTTCCAGCATCTCATTGACCGATTGGCCGGACGGGATGAATGGGAAGACGATCTCGTCCTGCTTCACCATGAAGTCGACGATCACAGGCCCGGCGGTCTCCATGGCCTGCTGCACGGCGTCCACCACCTCGTCCTTCTTGGTGACGCGGATGCCCCGGATGCCGTAAGCCTCGGCGATCTTTACGAAGTCGGGGTTGGCCGAAAACTCGCTGGCCATGAAATCTTTTTCGAAGAAGACATCTTGCAACTGGTGGACCATGCCCAGGTTGGTGTTGTTCAGGATGGCGAATTTAACGTCGGCGCCGCTCTCAACCGCAGTGGCGATGTCGCACATGGTCATCTGGAACCCGCCGTCGCCGCAGACCGACCACACGACGGTGTCGGGACGGCCCACCTGCGCGCCTAGGGCAGCCGGTACCTCGAATCCCATTGTGCCGAGTCCGCCTGAGGTGATAAACGTGTTCGGGTCGGTGAACTTGCAGTGCTGCGCGGCCCACATCTGGTGTTGGCCGACGCCGGTGACGACGATACCCCGGCCCTGAGTGGTCTCGGTCAAACGTTGCAGTACGTACTGGGGCAGTAGCTCGTCAGACTCCCGTACCACGTGGGACGGGTGCTGCGCCTTCAATTCGTCGATACGGCGCAGCCAGTCGATGTGGACGTTGGCTTCGATCTTGGGCAGCATCTGGGTCAGCACCGCTTTTAAGTCGCCGACCATGCCCACGCTGGTCTCGACGTTCTTGCCAATCTCAGAGGCGTCGATGTCGATATGGACGAACTTGGCGTTGGGTGCAAAGTCGGATATCCGGCCAGTGACCCGGTCGTCGAACCGCATGCCCAACCCGATGATCAGGTCGGCTTCGTCGATGGCCAGGTTGGAGTAGGCCATTCCGTGCATGCCCGACATACCGAGGTTCAGTTCGTGGTCGGACGGGATAGAGCTGATGCCCAAAAGCGTCGTAATTACCGGAATCTGGGCCTTCTCCGCAATCTCGGTCATCAGACCGTAGGAATGGGAGATGAGCACGCCGTGGCCGGCCATGATCAGCGGATTCTCGGCCTTGTTGATCAACTCGGCAGCGGCGGCTACCTGGTCCTCAGGTGCCTCGCCGGGAATCTTGTATCCGGGCAGTTTGGTCTCGGTGGGCCAGACGAATTCCGTCTTGTCGCCCAGTAAAACGTCTCTGGGAATGTCAACTAGGACCGGCCCGGGTCGTCCGGTTCGGGCGATGTGGAAAGCGTCGTGGATGGCCTGGGCAACGTCTTTAACGTCCATGACCAGCATGTTGTGCTTGGTGATGGGCAGGGTTACGCCGGTGACATCTGTTTCTTGGAATGCGTCGCGGCCGATGTAGGGCCTGGGCACCTGGCCGGTGATGGCGACCATGGGGACCGAGTCCATCTGGGCGGCGGCGATTCCGGTGACCAGGTTGGTGGCGCCGGGGCCGGAAGTGGCGATGCAGACGCCGACCTTGCCGGTAGCGCGGGCGTAGCCGTCGGCGGCCATGGCGGCGGCCTGCTCGTGGCGCACCAATATATGGCGCACGCCCGGGTATTTGGAGAGGGCTCCGTACAGGGGCAGCACAGCTCCGCCGGGCAGTCCGAAGACCACATCAGCGCCCTCTTTCAGAAGGCTTTCGCAGACTATTTCAGCGCCAGTTAGTTCCATCTTATCGATCCCCGTTATTCGCTCATCCTGAGCTGGTCGAAGGACAAAAATCCCAATAAAAAAACCCATCCCACATGGAAGGGACGGGCTATAAAGCCGTGGTACCACCCTTCTTTAGGCCTCACGTCCCGACCGTTCGGGGTTGCGCCGTGTGGTCCCTCGAAGACTTGTTATCGGTGTCAACCGCCGCGCCTTACTGCTGTTTCAGGCGGGCCGCTCCCGGGCGAGTTCGGGACCCTACTGCCACCGGATTCACACCAACCACCGGCTCTCTCAGGCAGGGTATCCTTACTACTCCCGTTCTTAGCGGAATTCGCAATGTTTTAACCCAGGAATCGTATCAAGGCGGGTGGGGCTTGTCAAACGGACATAACGTTGGTGACCGACTATTCTGGAGGTATCAGGACGCCTTGAACGGCATCTCCATCTGAGTTGGTGTTTCGCTGGACGATATTCTTTTCGGCGTCTACGAGCTGCCAAGCCGAGGTTCGTCCACGCGTATTTGGCACAGGTTCTATCAAACCCCTTGTCCGGAGCCTGCTGAACACGTTTTTCATGGTGTTTTCAGAACGGAGGCCAGTCATTTCCCGCCCAATGGTGTTGGTGATTTGTGGATTGTCCTTTAGGTATTCCATGACCGTATCTTCTGGCGAAGAAAGCCTTGTGTGGTTGATGTTCACAAGCACTGAATAGGCCGATTGATGAACTTCCGGCTCACGTAGCCGCATCAATTTCATTGCAGCGAATGCAGTATTTAACCCTTCGCCCACATCTTTGTTCGGTGGCTCCGGGAATTTGTTGATTAGCCGAACGATGAGCGGATTCCTGGCGAAACGCTCTCTCAAAATATGCGCCTCTGTGATATGGGCGGGAAGCGTTCCCGGACTTTCTACTTCTATTCGATTATCAAATATTCGGCCATGGATATCATCGGCGATGGAGTAATCCCGGTGGAGGACCGCATTTGTGATGATTTCATGAAGAGTGACAGGTGGATAGCTGACTTCTTCAAGTCCGGTATCACCCAGTTTGGGAATATGACTAATAATTTCTTGTGTCTTTGTTACGGCGCTATGTATAAGGTCGTAAGCGCTCCCTTCGATGGTAATTGGATCGCCAACCATCGTTTCGCGTGTTCCTTCCCGATCGGTCGTGGCATATCGTTCAATTTTTAATCCACTACGCTTTGGTAAAAAGGATTGTGGCTCATCTGCAAATAGCACTGTACCTGCAATAGTAGGGAAATTTCCTACTATAACTTGTTGCTTACGTAACCACTCATCTGGCTCGGCTGACGGGACAACGCTGAGCATAAACTGGATGATTAAGGTGGACCCCGTCAGTTGGACAGGTTTGGGGCAATGTTAAGTGAGACTCCCGCCGTCGTTCCAGGGTCTGCCAATGTTCTACTTGGTG
>CAVOAA010000127.1:0-8821 GCA_963693555.1 Dehalococcoidia bacterium
TCGGGCCTTACGCCCAACGCCTGTTCGCTAACCACTGCGCCGCTCTCTTGGACCTGCTCAAACAGGCGGGCATGGTCCCTCGGGTAAACCCGGTCCAGACCGCCTGCCAGCACCGCTATGGTACGGCCTCTGTTCTCCAGGGCAGTCCGGTGAGCCACCCCGTCTATTCCCAGAGCCAGCCCGCTGACAACCGTTAGTCCGGCCTCGGCTAGTCCACGGCTTAGGACCGCAGCAGCTTCCCGTCCGTAGGTTGTCGGACTCCTGGTGCCGACTATCGCCACCGAACGATCGTCGCTGGCCAGCAGCGTTCCTTTATAGAAGAGCACTGCAGGCGGGTCGGCGATCTCTTTCAGCCGGGCCGGGTAACCAGATTCATTCCAGGTTACAGCCGTAACCCCCGCACGTTCAAGGGCAGACATCTCGTCGTCGGGGGAAGAATTATTCCTTGCAGCCACAATCTCCTGGGCCGGCCGGTCTTCCAAACCAGCGGCCTTGAGCTCATTGAAGCTGGCCTTCCAGACGTTTTCAAGCTTGCCAAAGCGGGATTCGAGGCGGCGAAAACGCACGGTTCCCAATTGCGGGACCCGGCTCAGAGCTACCCAATATTTGGTGTCTGCGGACGCGTTCTCTACCATCACATTTCCCTTGTTTGATCGCTTATTAGCTGAATATTCGTCTAGTTGGCGATAATATCATAGGGTAAAATCGCCAAACAATGGGTTAGCGTCTCTAGTCGTTGCAACAACCATCGCAACGGCCAATGCAGGAAATGGCGGCAACGAATGGCGCCTTTAAGCGGTACTGAGTATTAGTGAAAAAAATCACTGATTCGACAACCGCACCAGCGCCGCTCCAAGACACGAAATAGGCTGGAAATTATGCGCATTTTGATTGACAATGGATTCCAGCGGATGATATATTCAACACGCTGTTTTACACGTGAAAACGCGACCATATCGGGTTGTCAAAATACCGGCGTTCTTCGTAAATACCTTTACCTTGAGAACGTTCTACCGCCCCAGAGGACACTTCCGACAATCGTCATGACATCTACGGCTACATCGTCACGTCCACGGCATCCCCAGACCCCCTTTTTACTGTTCCTATCAGCCCCGTCTCTTAGGCGTTTAGCTATCCCATCCATGAATAACACCTCTCACATGCTTGCCCCGAGAGCCACGAGGACTTCTTAATATGCAGATGCGCGACTTCGTAGTACGGTTCGCAGGAGAAGGCGGCCAAGGAGTCGTAACCTCGGCGGAGGGCCTAGCCCAAACGTCGACCCAGGTTGGCTACCACGCCATGACTTTCGCGACCTTCCCTTCCCAGATTCTTGGCGGTCCCACTTGGACCCAAGCCAGAATATCTGTCGACCCCGTATTATCCCCCGGTGATGACGTCAACGTCTTAGTTGCATTCAACCGAGACGCCTACGACGCTCACCATGAAGAAGTACTCCCCGACGGCGTCGTGATCTATAACTCAACCGAGTTTGAATTAGAGGGCGATGAACGAAGCTTCGGTCTGCCTTTTGAAGAGATCGCCAAGTCCACCGGCAACAACCGGGCCGCCAACATGGTGATCATGGGCGCGCTGGCCCATCTGATCAACATGCCCCAAGAGAACTTGATCGGCTTCGTTGAAACGCGGTTCAATCGCGGCCGTTCCGAAGACGCCGAGATCATCAAGTCCAACATTCTGGCCCTTAACCTGGGCCGTGAACACATAGCAGAGAGCGGTTTCTCACTTGGCGAGTTGGCACCCCCGGAGATGCCTAAATATCAGCAGGTGATGATCAAGGGCAACGAGGCCGTTTCCGTAGGCGCCATGGCCGCCGGACTAGATTTCTATGCCGGATACCCCATCTCTCCGGCCACACCGATACTCCTCTATATGGAACGTAACTTGGTCGGACAAGACCGCCTGGCCTACCAAGTCAGCTCAGAGATTGAAGCAATCACCGCCATCCTGGGAGCTGGTTACGCCGGCAAACGGTCCATGACCGCCACCTCCGGCCCGGGCGTATCCCTAATGAGCGAAGGCCTCGGCCTGGCGTGGATCGCCGAGATTCCCCTGGTCGTGGTGAACGTACAGCGCGGCGGCCCGGCCACCGGACTGCCCACCAAGACTGAGCAGTCTGACTTGTTCAGCTGCATGTACCCGGCTCACGGCGACGTCAGGTTGCCGATCATCGCCGCCGGTACTGTGGAAGAGTGTTTCTACGGCGCGATCAAAGCCATCCAATGGGCTGAGAAATACCAAGGCCCGGTCATCTTGATGACTGAAATGTCCCTGGCGGAACGGGCGCAAAACATACCGAAACCCGACCTTTCCAAGGTGGTGGAAGGCAAGCGCGAGACCTACACTGGCAATAACGGTTATCTCCGTTACGCCGGTAACGAACTCTCTGCCATGCCCATCCCCGGCAGCCCCGGTGCCTACGTTGCCAACGGTAGCGAGCACGACGACATGGGCGACACCACCCACTTGGGTGAGCGCCATGTGCAGATGACCGAGCGTAGGTTCGGCAAGATCAAGCTGCTGGAAGAAGACGAATACGAACGCGACCAACCAGAACATTCCATAGTTGTAATGACCTGGGGCGGCAGTAAGGGCCCATCCCGGGAAGCGTACGACACCCTGAAAGCAGACGGATTGCCGATCGGTTGGTTATACACCATGAACCTGAACCCGCTGCCGCCAAAATTGCTTGAAGAACTGAAAACCAAGGACTTGGTGATTGTCCCGGAATTGAATTACCAAGGGCAATTCTCCAGCATTTTACGGTCCATGGGAGTGAAGGCTGAGTCGATCACTCAGTACATCGGCCTTCCCTTCAAAGCCCGCACTCTGGTCGAGAAGATTACAGAGATGACTAACGCTTGCCGGAAGGAAGCTGCAAAAGTATGAGCAAGAAAAACCCCGAGTACGATTTTAAATGGTGCCCCGGATGTGGGGATTTTGGAGTCCGCCGCGCTCTTGAGATGGCCATGATCAACCGCAAGGAAGAGAGTGGGCTACCCATGGAGAATAACGTGGTGGTGGCCGGCATCGGCTGCTCCGGAAACCTGGTCCACCTGCTAGAAGGCGATCAGCCCTACGGGATCCACGGAATACACGGCCGCTCACTGCCTATCGCACTGGGCGTAAAGATGGCTCAGCCTACGCTGAACGTTGTGGTCGTGGCTGGCGACGGCGACTTCCTCAGCATCGGCGGCGAGCATATCGGCCCCCAAGCAGCCCGAAACCTGAACATCTGCGCCGTGATCATGGATAACGGCGTTTACGGCCTGACCAAGGGTCAAAGCTCTCCGACAACCCTGGAGGGCGCCATCACCAGCAGCACTCCCTTCGGCAAGCTGGAGACGAAGACCAATCCGCTGGAGCTATACCTAACCCTCGGGGTTACGTTCATAGCATCCGGTTTCTCGGGTCAGGTGAGGCCGCTGGCACAGCTAATTAAGCAGGGGATGGAGCACACCGGTTTCTCCATAATCCACGTCCAATCTCCCTGCACCACCTATAACGACACATTCATCGAACTCAAGGGCGACCTGGCCAACGGGATCCAGCCGGCGCTCTGGGATATTCCCGAGGACCACGACACTTCGGATAGGGGCGCTGCCCACGAACTGCTGCAACAAGGCGGAGTTCCGGTGGGAGTGCTCTATAACGACACCGAACGGCTTTCCTTAGACCAGAGCGTGGTAAATACCTGGGAGAAGGCCAAACCCAAGACAGTGGAACAACTGCTGGGTGCTTTCGAGTTCTAGACTGCCCTGCAACGGACTGATAAAACGCCTCGCCCTCGGGCGGGGCGTTTCTGTTTCCAGATCGATTTTATAACCGGTGCAACCAAAAGTGCAGGACAGTGCATCTAACCCTATGAGAAGCGAAAGATCCGGGTAAGATAATCGCATATTAGACCAGCGGGTGTTGCCCATCACCCGGCTAGCGAATTAGAATGGGGCCGGGGCAAGTATTATGATTAGAGCGATAAAACGATTCTTCAGGAAGGGCGAGTTCGACTGCGAAGACGTAGCCGATAACTCTTCCGCCTACATTGAGAACGACCTCAAAGACGAAAAACGGTCTGTATTCCAGGCCCATCTGAGCAAGTGCGGTCCTTGCCAGGCCTTCGTGGGGTCTCTGTCTTCCACCATCAGCGCGTTGGGAAGACTGCCCGGCATCAGCGCCCCAAGCAACTTGAAACAATCGTTGATGGAACGTATGCGGCGGGAGAGCTAACGCCAGTATCGCCGATTCCAAGCTGCAGCCCATGAAATTAAAAATCCCCTGGATGAATCCAGGGGATTTTCTTTTGCTCTGACCCGGTTTTTTATTTAGTCAGCTATTTAATCCACTATGGGTCAACTAGATGTGGGATTCTGCGCCGAGTTCAACTCGTCTTCAAGGTCCACATACTTGGACGGGCACTTCACCAAGATGGCATTCGCCTCGAATACCTCGTCGCCACTGAACGTCCCTTCCAAGATCAACTCAGAGTGGGGATTGAAGAACAGGTCTGGCAGGACACCGGTATAACTGGCTAGCAGGGTGACACCAGGGGCGTTGCCGTCGTTATCCGTGATCATGAACTGGGAGTCGATGGAGTTGCCCTCTCGGCCGAAGGTCCCTTCCACCAATTTGCCGGACACGCGGAGAACACGACCATCTTGGGCTTCTGATTTATCGTTGAACTCGCTGACCGTTAGGAAATAGAGGGCATTGCCGGGGAATGCCGCGTAAATCATGTAGCCCAAGGCCAGGACGATAACCGCACATAGGACCAGAAATCTGGTCCGGTTGGAACGAGGTTGGTCCTCGTCTCCGAATTCGTCTAACGGTGTTAATCCTCTGTCGTTCAAGCCAGGTGTTCCTTTCCCCCAGGCGCGGCTTTCGGGAATGAGTGGCAAGCAGCGGATGCCGCCTCCGCCAGCGGACTTATCATATCATGGCCCCAGACTCCCTGCCACCACGAATTAGCCTCAGATCGGCTGATTTTCAGCGGCTTAAAAAATCGGGTTCCATCTTGCTATTCAAAGTCCCGTTAAGTAGAATTCCGGTAGCCTCATGCACTCCTATTTTGCCCCGAGAGTCCCCGGCGCAGACCACCCAGAACCAGGCTACCGGCAACCCGTCCCAGGCAAACTATCCCGTGCTCTCCAGACTTAGATTTGAATCCAATCATCTCCCCCAAACGAACGATACTGCGACGTTTTAGAGTAAGCGTGCTGTTCTCCGAGACGTCTTCATGACCAACGCTGCCTCAGAGGCTGTTCAAGTTCGCTCGTTAGAGAAGAGTTTTGGCGAGTGGCCCGTACTATGGAACCTAGACCTTTCAGTACCCTGGGGCCAGACCCTGGTGTTATTCGGCGCCAACGGGGCCGGCAAGACCACGCTGCTGCGGATACTGGCCACGCACGTCCGTGCCGACCACGGCTCAGTGGCTGTAGCAGGCCACAACGTCCGTACCCGGCCGGAAGAAGCCAGGCGTCGCATCGGCGTGGTCGGGCACCGGAGCCTGCTCTACGACGACCTCACCTGCCGGGAGAACCTGATCTACTACGGCAAATTGTTCGGCCTCAAGGACCACAAGCCCAGGGTCGATCAAGTATTGGAGATGGTGAAACTGGGCGACCGCGCCGATCACAGGGTACGGACCCTGTCCAACGGCATGCAGAAAAGGGCTGCCATCGCCCGGGCTATCTTGCACCAACCCGATGTCCTGCTCCTAGATGAGCCGGAAGCGGGCCTCGATAGAGAGTCGGTGTCCATCCTGGGCACGATCCTGGCCGATTTCGCAGAGTCTGGACGCTCAGTGGTAATGACCACCCATGACCTGGACCTCGGCCTCTCTTGGGGCAACCAAGCTGGGGTGCTACGCGGGGGCAAGGTGAATTTCCCAGGCACATCACTGGAGAATGGCAACAACGCGGGAGAAACCGACATCCGCCAAGCGGTTGCCGACGCCCTGGAGGCCGGTCGATGAGCGGGCTTTTCGGTCCGATAATGGTCATCGTCTGGAAAGACGTGTTGTTGGAGTTGCGCTCCAGAGACCTGGTGGTCTCCGTAGTGGTCTTCGGGCTGCTGGTGGTAGTGGTGTTCAACTTTGCGTTAAACAACACCCCTGGCCGGTCTGAGGAGCTTGCACCGGGCATCCTGTGGGCGGCATTCGCATTCGCCGCTGTGTTGTCCATGAACCGGGCCTTCGTCAGAGACCAGGAGCAGGGAGGGCTCGAAGGGCTGCTGATCTCGCCGGTTAGCCGGGATGCCATCTTCCTGGGCAAGGCGTTGACTAGCCTGATATTCATGCTAATGGTCGAAGCGGCGCTGCTGCCGATCTATGCGGTGATGCTGGATTTCTCGGCCCTGTCCTGGTATCTGATGCTGACAATCTTCCTGGGCACGCTGGGATTTGCCGTGGTAGGCACGCTTTTCTCGGCCATGGCGGTACAAACCCGATCGCGTGAGATCATGCTGCCGGTGCTGTTCTTCCCAGTGCTGTTGCCGGTGATCATCGCAGCGGTGGAAGCAACGACCCGTGCCGTGGGAGGAGAAACGTTTATCGGCCTGGGCCGGTGGCTGCCGTTGATCGGCGTGTTCGACGCCCTATTTTTGGTAATATGTCCGTGGGTTTTCTCGTTTGTAGTAGAAGAGTGACCTAGCTTGGCAAACACTCAGGGCATGAAACGCATAAGTAGTCTGGCGTAGCAAAGGAATGATTTAACTTGGCAAACACTCAGAGCATGGAACGATCAGGCGGCTTGGGCGGGTTCCCTAGTATCAAGACGATCTTGGCCTTGATAACAGGCGTGATGATGCTGGTGGACCTGTATTTCATATTCATGGTCGCGCCAACCGATTCCGTCCTTGGCCACGTACAGAGGGTTTTCTACTTCCACGTGCCCATCGCCATCGTATCGTTCCTGGCGTTCTTCGTTGTGTTCATCAGCAGCCTGGGTTACCTGATAAAACGGACGCCCAAATGGGACGCCGTCGCCCACGCATCGGCGGAGGTCGGTGTCGTCTTCGTCACTCTGGCGCTCCTGACCGGCATCATCTGGGCCCGGCCGGTCTGGAACACCTGGTGGACATGGGAACCCCGTCTGACCACCACAATGATCCTCTGGTTGATCTACGTGGCCTATCTGATGGTCAGGTCATACGCACCGACCCAGTCCAAAGGCGCCATCTATGCCGCGGTTGTCGGCATCATAGGGTTCGTCGACGTCCCCATCGTCTATTACTCAGTCGTCTGGTGGCGGTCGATACACCCTTCTCCGGTGGTGGGGCCGTTCGCCCAAGCAGACGCACTGGACGGCACCATGGCCCTGGTCCTGCTGTTTTCCTTGATCACATTCTTGTTCTTCTTTACCTACATGGTGGCGGAACGGATGGAGCTTCGGAATACGGAAGAGGCCCTTGGCCGCATCAGGTTCACTCTACGGCGCAGAGGCCGTTAGGCCCAGCGCATCCCTTTCACGCATCTTTTTCAATGGCAAATTCTAAGGAGACGGCTTGCTAGACTTCATACTGCTGAGTTCCCACCTACCATCATCCAACCTGCCCTACCTGTTTGCGGCCTTTGCCGTTAGTTGGGTGGTGTTGTTCGGCTACCTGTTCTACGTGAACCGCCGCCAGCACGAGATGAAGAAGGAAATCGCGAGACTTCAGAACGTGCTGGACCAAACTCCGGAAGAAGAGTAACTGGCGGCCTGGCCCCACTGCCGGAGGCAGGCGAACTCAGGCATAAACCATTAGTGGATCAAACGAGAAGAAGGGCAGGTGATTATACCTGCCCTTCTTCTCCTTCTTCTGAATCTTCTGTGATCTAAGAACCTGGCTGATGGCCTTTGAAACGCTCTCGCAGTATCTTTTTATCCATCTTGCCCACGCTGGTCTTCGGTATCTCTTCGATGAATACGACGTCGTCCGGCATCCACCAAGAGGCGAACTTATCCCTGATGAAGTCCAGCACCTGGGCTTTGTCGAGCTTTCCTTGGGCATCGGCATTGGCAACCACGCAGGCCAGCGGGCGCTCCACCCATTTCTCGTGGGGTATGGCGATCACCGCCGCCTCCAGCACGCCCGGATGGGCGATAATGGCGGTTTCCAGATCAACTGACGATATCCACTCACCGCCGCTCTTGACCATGTCTTTTACGCGGTCTCCAATCTGTATGAACCCGTTGGCGTCCACTGAGGCTATGTCGCCGCTGTGGTACCAACCATCTATGAAAGTCTCTTCGCTACGCGGGTCATTGTAGTAGCTGTCGGCGATCCAGGGGCCTTTGAACAACAGCTCGCCGCGCTGCTCGCCGTCCCAGGCCAGGTCGTTCCCAGCGTCGTCCACCAGCCGCATCTCCAGTCCGGGCACCGTCGGCCCCTGGGAACCTGCAAGTTGAACCTTATCTCCCTCGGAAAGATCTCCAAACCGGCTGGTGATTCGATTGTAGGAGATTATGGGCGCAGCCTCGGTCATTCCGTAGCCCTGGACGAGGGAGGCTCCCAGTTTTTCTTTGTAGGCTTGAATCAGGCTGCTGGGCACGGCTGACCCACCGCTGATTATCTCGCGTAGGCTGGAGAAATCGTAGGTCTTGCCAGAACGCTCGATATGGTCGAGCACGGCTATCCAGATAGTTGGAACGCCTATGCCAAACGTGACCTTCTGCGAGTCGATCAGGTTGCAAATAGCCTCAGGATCAGGCCTGATGCCGGTGAGCACCTGTGTCGCGCCAACCATGGCGGAGGTGTAGGGAATACCCCAGCAATTGGCGTGGAACATGGGCACGATAGGCAGCGCCACGTCGCGTTCCTG
>CAVOAA010000128.1:0-8763 GCA_963693555.1 Dehalococcoidia bacterium
GTTATAGCAGCGGCCTGGGCGCTGATCTTGGAGCCGATATCCGGGGCGTATTCGGCCTCCAGCTCCGCGAGTGCCAGCAGATCGGGGCTGACGACCTCAAGCAACTCCACCCCGAAGCGAATGGCGTGCTTCAGGGGATGGAATCCTTCGATCACCACCAGCGACTGGTCGTTCCTGGCGTTGTGGAAACGGTCTTCTATTGGCTTTTGCTTCATGAACTCCGCGCAAAAATGAATGCGGCCATTATGGCAGATTGACGCCCGGCGTTCCAAAGGGAAAAGTTGTTAGAATCAGAGTTAAAGCCGCTTGGGACTACACACCAACCAACAAAGAGGGACCGGATGGAACTGAAAGTCGGCCAGAAGGCCACCCGCAGCAGCACTCTGACCTTTGATAACGTCAAGACCTACGCCGAGATAACCGGCGACTACAACCCGCTTCATTTCGATGAGAATTTCGCCGCCAAGACCAAGTTCAAAGAACTGGTGGTCCAGGGCGGTCTGACTTCGGGGATACTGAACGCCCTGGTGGCCATGGACATGCCCGGTTCAGGCACAGTATTCATGAGCCAAGACTTCAAGTACACAGCGCCGGTGTTCATCGGTGACACCATCACCGCCGAGGCCGAAGTGCTGGAGGTCCACGCCACCAAGCCGGTCACCAAACTCAAGATGACCATCACCCGCCAGACCGGGGAGACGGTGCTTGAGGGCGAGGCCTGGTGCTATACGTTTACCCCGGAAGAGTGATTTTCATCAAAGGCCCTTCCCGTATCCGTAACCATTGCCATCGGCATCGGCATCGTAATTTTGATGGCGGCGTAGGAATCGCAAGGTTGCCTTCTACCTGCTCGCTTTTAGCGATCGAAGCGTAGATGCTATAGATAGCGCCCCGCCACTCGATGGCTTGGACATAGCTTGACCTAGCCTCGGCGGGTCGAAGTTTAGCTCTTTCAGCGAGCCGCTGGACCTTGAGACCGCCCATGGACCGGGTGAACGGTTGTTCATCCACATGGGCATGGAGCAACACACGGCGGGTGAGCAACTCTCCTTCTTCTGAGATTACTTCCCACCAATCGACGTACGATCCGCACCCACGATCGTCGCTGGAAATGGTTGCCGTCGCAGAATAGTCACCTGGGACCCCGGAAATCGCTACGTCTATGACATCGGCATGGTCATATAGCGCGTATCTCACAGTGGGCGAGAGTTCGCTTGACGTAGTTTCTCCGCCACAGGCAGCCGCCAACAACACGATAATTCCGGCGATGATCGCCGAAACCGCAAACTTTCTCCACTTCATCGGCCAATCATAACCTGGCATAACCCGGCAGTGCGCCGGTCTGGGCGAAGCAGTAGAATGTTTCGAACAGCTTGAACAGGAGAGACGATATGCGCGGAGTGACGTTTCCAGGTAATAGACAGGCGGAGATACGGGAGTTTCCGGACCCCCATGCCGGGCCGGGCGAGGCCGTGCTCAAGGTGCGGGCGTCGGGCCTGTGCGGCACCGACCTCCACCGCTACCGAGGCTCGGAACCAACGGACATGATCACCGGCCACGAGCCCTGCGGAGTCATCGAAGAGCTCTCCCCTGGCGCACCTCCCGGCATCAAGGTCGGCGACCGGGTCATCTGCCATCACTATGCCGGTTGCGGGGTCTGCGAGAACTGCTCCATGGGCTACGAGCAACTCTGCGTCCACGGACGAGTCACCTTCGGCGGCGGCACGGGTCACGGGGCCAACGCCGACTACATTGTGGTGCCGTCCCGAAGTCTGGTGATCCTTGACGATGAACTGTCTTTTGAAGAGGGTGCGGCTATCTCCTGCGGCACCGGCACCGCCTGGAACGGACTGAAGAAGATGGGAGTATCCGGCCGGGATACCGTGGCGGTGTTCGGTCAAGGCCCGGTGGGCGCCAGCGGGACTTTGTCGGCCAAGGCCATGGGCGCAAAGGTCATCGCCGTGGACGTGGTGCCGGAACGGCTGGCCCTGGCCCAGGAACTGGGAGCGGACTATGTCATCAACCCATCTGAAGTCGACGCGGTTGAAGCCATCAAGGAGCTGACTGGTGGCCTGGGCGCGACGGCTACCCTGGAGACCTCGGGCAACCCCAAGGCCAGGCAGCAGGTCCTGCAGTCACTGCGTCCTTTTGGCCGGTGCTGCTATGTGGGCATCGGCGGCCCGGCGGAGATCGACTTCAACAAGGACGTCATATTCAAGGTGGCGACCATATTTGGGTCTTGGACCTTCAGCAAAGCTGAATTGATCGAGATCGAACGCTTCTTCGTGGACACCAAAGCCCCTCTGAGCAAACTCATCACCCACCGCTATCCGCTGGACAAGGCGGTGGAGGCATTCAAGGAGTTCGACGGCGCCAAGACCGGGAAGTGTGTGATAGTGATGGACTAGCCAGGCGCCAGCAAACATCTTTCGGCCGTCCAAAGACATCTGATTGAACGAGCAGCTGGAAGATGATTCGGTTGACCGGGGATGGTGGAAACATGGAAAAGAAAGGCCGATTGGGTATCCTCGTGGGCGGCGGCCCGGCCCCTGGAATCAACAGCGCCATCAGCGCTGCGGTGATTGAGGCCGTCAACTCGGGTTTGTCCGTGGTGGGTATTTTAGATGGATACAAGCACCTGGTGGCTGGCCGCACGGACATGACCCGGCCATTGGGAATCTCGGACGTTTCCCGCATCCACTCTCAGGGCGGCTCAATCCTGAGGACGTCCCGCACAAACCCGGCCCGCAACCCGGAAGACCTGCAGCGGGCTGTAGATAGCGTCAAGGAATTGGGCATCGATTACCTGGTCACCATCGGCGGTGACGACACGGCCTACGGGGCCTCGGAGATTGCCCGGGCCGCCAACGGCAGCCTCAAGGTGGCCCACGTGCCCAAGACCATCGACAATGACCTGCCGCTACCCGGCGGACAGCCGACGTTCGGATTCGAGACCGTGCGTCAGGTCGGCACCGAGGCTGTGCTCAATCTGATGGAAGAGGCCAGAACCACCAACCGCTGGTACTTCATAGTGGTTATGGGCCGTGAGGCAGGCCACCTGGCCCTGGGGATCGCCAAGGCGGCCGGGGCTACGCTGGCGATGATACCGGAGGAGTTCGCCAAAGAGGGGCCGACCCTGGACCAGATATCCAAGGTCTTGGAAGCGGCCATCTACAAGCGACGAGTCATGGGCAACGAGCACGGTGTCGCCGTTATCGGCGAGGGCATCGCCGAAAAACTGTCCGCCGATGAACTGGCCAACCTCCCGGGCGTGTCTGTGGAACACGATTCTTTCGGCCACATCAGCCTGAACGACATCCCGTTGGCAATCATCTTGCGGCGGCAGGTGCAGCAGGCGTTTGCCTCCAGAGGGCAGGAGATCGCCATCGTCGACGTCACCCTGGGCTACCAGCTTAGGGGCTCCCCACCCATTCCCTTCGACATCGATTACACCCGGACTCTGGGTTACAGCGCGGTCCGGTTCCTGCTATCGGACACCGAGGATGAACGTCTGAAGTTCGGCGGGCTGATCTGCCAGGAAGACGGACACCGGAAGGTGCTGGCCTTTGATGACCTAAGGGACCCCGACACCGGTCGGATCCGAGTACGGACGGTGGATGTGGATTCCGAGTACTATGCCGTCGCCCGCGAATACATGATCAGGTTGGACGCTGAAGACTGGAACGACGACCAGCTCATCTCTCAGATGGCCCAGGCAGCCAACCTGAGCTTGGATGAGTTCAAGAAAGCCTTTGGCGGCGTGAGCGAACGCCCCGCCTGATCGAACGCCGTCTGGTTCTAATGGGCTATATCGTCTGAAATTGTATTGGTGCTACCCTCTCTCCAGTCTATTACTTGCGGAGGAGCCCACCTATGCCTGATCTGAACCGCCAATGGCGCTTGGTTTCCTATCCGGAGGGCATGCCATCGGAAAGTGATTGGGAGATGTCGGAGAGTTCTATCCCGGAACCCGGCGATGGCGAGATGTTGGTCCGGGCCATCTACCTGGATGTAGCCCCCTATATGCGCGCCCGAATCAGCCCCCAGAAGAACTATGCCGCCGGTATCGGCCCTGGCGATGTGATGCTGGGAGGGGCCATCGGCGAAGTCGTACGTTCCAAGGACGCAGCGTACAAACCGGGCGATTTTGTGGTTTCTGACTTCACATTTGGGTGGCAAGAATATGCTGTAATCTCACCCTCGGTGGTGCGCCGTATCGACACGGACCTGGCGCCCTTACCCTGCTGGCTGGACTTCATGGGCTTGAACGGACTGACGGCGTACATCGGGCTGGTGGACGCTGGGGAGATGAGACCAGGCGATACAGTCCTGATCTCCGCCGCCGCTGGCTCGGTCGGCCAGATAGCTGGCCAGATCGCGAAACTCGCGGGTTGCCGTGTTATCGCGGTCACCAGTTCCGAAGAAAAGATCGCCCGGTGCCGTGAGTTGGGTTATGACGCCGGTATCAACTACCGAACCGAACCTGATCTGGCGGCGGCCATCGCCAGGGAATGCCCAGACGGTGTTGATGTGTTCTTCGACAACACCGCCGGGTCCATCCACGATGCGGTGTTGCAGAACCTGGCTACCCACGCCCGCATCATCCTGTGTGGCACAGTAGCCCTTGTCGAGAAGTTCGGACAGCCGGATATCGGCCCCCGGTTTATGCGCCAGATACTGGTTGCCCGCGCCCGTATCCAGGGATTCCTGGTCTCTGATTATCAGCATCGTTACGTGGATGCTCGGACGCGCTTGGCCGAGTGGCACCGCGCCGGTAAACTGCAGTTTCAATACGACATTGCCGACGGGCTGGAGAATACCCCGAACGCGTTCTTGCGGGTGCTAACGAGCAAAAATCTTGGTAAACAGCTGGTTAGGATTGGGCCTGATTCTTAGCGGCTAAACCAAAATTATTGGATAGGAGAGAAAAATTGCTGGTGGAACAACGTTTGGTAGAGATGGGCCTGGAGGCCTCGCCACCTGTTTTACGGACGAACCGGGTCGCAGCCCTGCAGCACGGCGACCTGGTGTATCTGTCGGGCCGGATACCGACCTACCCCGACGGCAGCAGTCTTACTGGCAAAGTTGGTACAGATCTCACCTGGGAGCAGGGCTACGAGGCGGCCAGACAGACTGCCGTGAACCTGCTGGGTGAATTGAAGGAATTCATCGGCGACTTGGACCGGGTGACGCAGGTGCTAAAACTCCTGTGCATGGTCAACACTGCCGACCCATTCTTCGACACGTCCGGGGTCTGTGACGGGGCGTCCGACCTGCTGCACGAGCTCTACGGCGAAAAGGGCCGCCATACTAGGTCCGCTGTGGGAATAGCCTGCCCGGCCGGCAATATGGCCATCGAGATCGAGATGGTCGTGGTGATCAAGTAAGCCGGACTAAGCGTCCATCAGGTGGTCTTCGAACCAGTCCAGGGCTTCCATCCAGGCCCCTTCCGCAGCCTGGGGGTGGTAGCGGCTGCCGGTGTCGTTGAAGAAGGCGTGACTTGCCCCAGGGTAGGTCACGAACTTGTATTCTTTGTCCTCTGACCTCAATGCCGTTTCCAGGGTGGCGACCCCGGCGTTGATTCGTGAGTCCTCACCGGCGTAGATGCCCAGCACTGGCACCTGGAGATTGGCGACGGACTCCAGTGGTGGTGCGCTGCCGTAGAAAGGGACTGCAGCCCGTAGTTCCGGGTTGCTCACCGCCATCAGCCACACTATGCTGCCGCCGAAACAGAACCCTGTTGCGCCGATCCGGTCGCGGCGTACGTAGCTCTGGTCCTGGAGGAAGCTGACTGCAGCATTGCCGTCCGCGACTACCTGGTCGGTCGGGATGCTGCGAAGTGCCGCCAGCATGTCGGCAGGGTCGGTGAAGGCGTCGGCGCCCCCTTCCCTGGATAGAGCGTCGATGGCCAGGGCGACATAACCCTCACGGGCGTAGCGGCGGGTGATGTCATGGAAGTGGGGCAACAGGCCACGGTTCTCATGAACGACCACGATGGCGGGATGGGGTCCGGGTAGAGTGGGCCTGGATAGATATCCCAACAGCTTCTCGCCGTTGGCATCGAACTCGATGGGCCCTTCTTCGATGGAATCTCCGCCGGTAGCCGCTGAGGTGGGCACGGAAGTTGGGGTTGGCGCAGTGGTGGCCGTTGGCGAGACGGCGGTGGCTTCAGACCCGCAGGCCAGGGCAACGGCCGAGCCCCCAGCGACCAGAGCCAGCCGGCTTAGAAACGCGCGCCGTGACAGACTGCCGCCCAGAAGCTGGTCTGCGTTGTCCATATGTCACCCTCTCCCATAGGCAAAGTCGTATTGGGTTTGACCGGCCTTCCGGATTAAATACGTAAGGCGATACCCAAGCGGATGCAGCCGGTGCCCGTCCTACTAGCTAGGGAGCGAAGACGCTCAGAAAACGCGGCTAGCCGCCTAGATGCAGGCGTCGCGAACGGCTTGGGAGACGGCGGCCAGTCTGGCGTTGTTGGTGGCCGATCCACGGAAGCCGTTGGTGATGTATCCCACGGCTAGACCGGAATCAAAGTCGGCCCATCCGATAGACGTCCCCGCGCCGCCGTGACCGAACGTCTTCAGCGGGTCACCGGTGGACTTACCCATCCGCTCGTCGGCCAGGGCCAGGCCCAGGGAACGCTGGGCGAAGAGGCCCAACGACTGGTCGGTCCCTTCTACCTGGAGTTCGATCGCTTCTTCGGTCGTGGTCGGCTTGATCACTGTTGCGCCGTCAAGTGAGCCCTTGCGTTCCATCATGGCGTAGAAACGGGCCAGGTCTCCGGCCGTGGCGACGCCATTGGCGCCGGGGACCACACAGCCCCAGACAGTCGGTTCGCTGAAGGTGGAACTATAGCCGCTGGTGTCGGCGTCGCCTTCCATCAGGTGCATGGGGGAGACGTGGCCTTCCAGTCCCTTGGGCAGGCCCACATAGGTGTTGTTCATGCCAAGGGGGCCAGCCAGTTCTTCGGCGATGAACTTGTCGAATGTGCGGCCGTCCACACGCCGGACTATCTCCGCGATGACCCAACCGTAGTTGATCGGGTGGTAGGCCAGGGTCTCGCCGGGAGTGTAGATGGTGGGCGCCTGTTCCATGGCGTGGGTCACCTTGCTCCAATCTGGCCAATCGGTCCAGGGCAGGGATGCGGGAGTCTCAGGGAAGCCGCCCCGGTGGGTGAGTATGTGCCGGATGGTAACGGTCTCTTTGCCGTTCTGAGCGAACTCAGGCCAGTGCTTGGACACCAGGTCGTCATAGGAGAGCTTGCCCCGTTCTTTCAGCATGTAGAGACAGGAGGCTGTCAGAGGCTTGGTGGAGGACATCAGCACAAACATGGTATCGGCGTCGACCAGTTCGGTCTTGGCCATCCCGCCGTGAATGTCCAGAACCAGGTTGCCGTAGCGGTACACGGCCAGGCCGGCGCCCGGATGGAGACCTTCATCAATCTGCTGGTGGAACAACTGCTTGACCTGTTCCAGCTTCTGGCTGTCCATCGCAACTGCGTCGGGCTTGGTCAGTGTGGCCATGGTGTCTCCTCCGGATATTGTTTGTTAAGAAGTGAGGTTAAAGTTTTTTGACCGGGTCGCCGGGCTTGATCTCTCCGCTCTGCACAACCTTAAGGTTGATACCGCGCAGCCGGAGTTCCTTGCCGGCCGGGGAGCTGATGAGCTTGAGAGCGTCAATGCCGAACCGGGCGGCGAATTTCGCGCAACCGGTGTGGGGCTGGTCGGTGGCTTCTAAAATTGCGCCACCAACGGAGATGCGGGCGCCGACGGGCATGTTTTCAACGCTGAGGTCCAAGTCGGCGAAAAGTTGATCTCCGGCCAACTGCCAACGCTCCTTGTCCTGGGCCACCAGGTTGGCGACGCGGGAGTTCATGAGCGTGATCTGCATGTCGGGGTGGGCCTTGCCGTCGCCGCTGCGGGTGCTCGGCCGGTCCTGCCAAGTGTCTCCCACCAGCCCGATAGCAACGTCCAGGTCCGCCAATTCCATGACCTCGCGGGCGTCCTCTTCGGGGCGGCTCACAATCATATCCAGGGTGCTCTGGTCCTTGGGCGAATTGCGAATACTCTCGAGACCCGCTTCCAGGTCGGGTGTGCTCAGGTGCTTGATCTCTGCCTGCATGATGTAACTCCGTCGCAACAGTTAGTGGGAAGTTTGGGGTAGTTTAGCATGGGAGAGGGCTACGTTTCGACAAATTGCTGCTTCTAAAGGTTGTGGGCAACCTCTGAATGCGGTCATAATGAGCGGAACTTAAACAGACGTCCAATTTGCCGTTTCGGAGAGCAGTTTGCAAGGGGCGATTCTACCTACAGACTATGATTGGTATGAAAATTTGAGCGCCCAAGATGGGCTCTCAGAGGTTAATTTTTGGCGCCCATCAGATCGAAGAGGTTTTAGAGCCTCGGTTTCTTCTCCGTTCTTTTTCAAGCTCAAAGCTCCACACAATGCAATATGCGGGTTCGGCCTATTTAAGCAATATACGCCACTCCCGATATGGTTGGCATGGGATGCCTTCGAACGAGCTAACGGTTGCGATAGTTTGCAAGAACTTGAGGTCAGAATTGGCAACCTCCGGTCGGATCCTGGAATAAGCGGAGGAAGTGCTCGGATTGGTTGTATCCAGATTGTCGATCCAATTTTTTTGCTCCGGAAGATTGGGTCCAGCAGCCTTCAGATTGGCACCCTAATATCCAAAGTGATAAACGTTACGACCTTACAACAGGCGAAGGTCTTCGCGTTTGGTCAGACTGCCTAGAGCGCGCT
>CAVOAA010000129.1:0-8756 GCA_963693555.1 Dehalococcoidia bacterium
CACGGCTTTATCTACGACAGTAGCCTGATGGGCGACGACGCACCCTATATCGTCGATTCACTGGCCAACAATAAGACGATCGTTGAACTACCGATCCATTGGCTATTGGACGACGCGCCCAACTTCGTTTACGCACCCGTGGCCAATCGCCTGGGCCCCATGCGCAACCCCGAAGAGGTCTACGGCACCTGGGCCGCTGAGTTCGAAGGACTCTACCGCTACGGCCGGGCGTTCACCCTGACCATGCACCCCCAGTACATCGGCCGTCCGGGCCGTCTGCTGATGTTGGAGCGGCTCATAGAGCACATCAAAAGCTTCCCTAACGTGGAATTCATGCGGGCCATCGACGTCGCCAAGATGTGGATGTAAAAAACAGGGAGAAGACACATGGACTACGGGATAGGTATTCCTTCGTATATCGACGCGTGGCGTGAGGTGCAGGCGGCAGAGGAAGCCGGTTTCACTCATGCCTGGTTCTACGACTCTCAGCTGATCTACAGCGACGTCTATGCCACTATGGCCCTGGCGGCGCAGAACACCAACCGCATCAAACTTGGCACGCTGGTGGCGATTCCCACCAACCGCATCGCGCCGGTGACTGCTTCGGCGATCGCCACGATCAACAAGCTGGCGCCGGGCAGGGTGATCCTGGCCATGGGCACCGGCTACACGGGCCGCAACACCATGGGCTTACCCCAGATGACCGTCAAAAATCTTAGGGAGTACACCCAGCAGGTAAAGGGTCTACTGGCCGGCGAAGACGTGCTCTTCCGAGAGGGGGACAAAGAACGATGGATCCGGCTGATGCACGCAGACCGAGAAGAATTCATCAACATCAAAGACCCGATTCCTGTCTACATTGCCGCCAACGGCCCAAGAGCACTGGAGGTCGTGGGCGAGCTTGCGGATGGCTGGGTGACGACACTGCGGGCCAGGACCGACCTCGGCGATAATTACGCCGCGATCAAGGGTTCGGCGTCTAAAGCGGGCCGGAACGCCGACAAACCCTACACAGTGGCGCTGAGCTACGGCTGCGTGCTGCGTGAGGGCGAGACCTTGAGTTCTGAGCGTGTGATGGCGCGCGTCGGCCCGAGCATCCTGCCGGGTGTACACGCCCAATGGGAGGCCCGATACGGCCCCGGCGCGGACTTGGGTATGCGCTCCGACACCGATGTGGCCGAGGCTTATGAAGCCTATCTCCAAGAGTACGCAGAGACCAACGATACGCCGTCCGACCGGCTTTACCTGGACGCCCACCGGGGGCATATGGTCTTCCTAAAGCCTGGCGAAGAACAATTCGCGACTGAGGAACTCTTGTCGCGGTCGCTGACCGGCACCGGGCCGGAGATCATCGAAAAACTCGACCGGATGGAAACCACAGGAGTCGATAGCGTCGCGATTTCCGTAACCGACTCTGAGGGCGCACGCGATCTGATTGAAGACTTTGGCAGGGAAGTGATAGCGAAGCGGGGAAGGTAGGCAGTTAGCGTTCAGCTGTCAGCACGGGGGAATCGCTTGCCAATACCCTGCATCACAATTAACATTGGCGCATATTCGCCTTGACCAACACTGGTAGGAGCTAAAGATGCCTAAGGTACATGACCGCGGCGGTTGGCCCAACGACGACCCCATTGATCCCGACGAGCACGAGATGGAGGAATGGGAACGCCAGGTCGACGCGCTGAACGGAGTGCTCGGAGATAAGGGCCTCAAGAACACCGACCAATTGCGCCGGGCCATCGAGAGTCTGGACCTCAAGACCTACGAGACATTGGCGTACTACGAGAAGTGGACCGCCGCCATGGAGATGCTCCTGGTTGAGCAGGGGGTCATGACGTCGGATGAGATCGACGCTAAGGTCGATCAACTGAAGCAAGGTCAGAAGTAAAGATGGCCACCGACTCGACGGCGAAGTACAAGATCGGAGACCAGGTGCGCATCAGGGTGGGAGTTCCACCAACCCATTTTCGGACCCCGGAGTACATCCAGGGCAAGCAGGGGCGCATCGACACCCTATGGGGCGCGTATCCAAACCCGGAGACTCTGGCCTACGGCGGCGACGGACTGCCAGCTCAACCGCTGTACCTCGTAGAGTTCGCCCAGACTGATCTGTGGCGGGATTACAAAGGCGCACCCAGCGACAAATTGCTCATCGACGTATACGAAAACTGGCTAGAAACTATCTAATCACCACAGCTAGTTCACGGTAACGGACAGGAGAGGACTCATGGCTGAGAACGGACAACACGAAGGGCACAACCACGGGGAGAACGCCGAATATTACTCGATGCGGGCGCAGGCGATGCAGGCATTGTTGATCGAGAAGGGCGTCTGCACACTGGACGACATTTTGACCATGGCCGACAAGATCGACTCCCGCTCCCCCGAAGACGGCGCCAAGATCTTAGCCCATGCTTGGGTGGACCCGGAGTACAAGAAGCGACTCCTGGCCAACGCCGAGGCAGCTTTCTTGGAGCTGGGCTATGACCTGCCCGAGACGTCGCCCAAGATCACGGTCGTTGAGAACACGGACGAGGTCCACAACATGGCGGTTTGCACGCTGTGTTCCTGCTTCCCCAGGGCCATCATCGGCCGGCCACCAGCCTGGTACAAAGGCTTGGCCTACCGCTCCAAGGTCGTCGTTGACCCTCGGGGCGTGCTGAAAGAATTCGGCACCGAGCTCGACGAAGCTATCCAGGTCAAAGTCATCGACAGCAGCGCAGACTACCGGTACTTAGTCCTCCCCAAGCGGCCCGACGGCACCGAGGGCATGAGCGAAGAAGACCTGGCCAAGCTGATCACCCAGAACAGCATGATTGGCGTGGGCCTGGCCCTGTCGCCCGAGTCTATAAAAGCAAGTTAGCCATCAGGAGACAGCATTCGCCATCCGTACAGAGGAAAACCGGTTAAACGTAGGGGCGTGGTCTCTGACCCGCCCTTTTTTCGTCAGGCGCGTTTTCTGGGTGAGGGGTAGGTCTTCGGGCAGATCGTGTTGGTTGATGAACAGGGCGGGTTGGAAACCCGCCCCTACGGGGGACGGTGGTTGGCTTACCCGTGATTTGGTAATACGTAGGGGCGTGGTCTCTGACCCGCCCCTTTTTTCGTCAGGCGCGTTTTCTGGGTGAGGGGTAGGTCTGCGGGCAGATCGTGTTGGTTGATGAACAGGGCGGGTTGGAAACCAGCGCCTACGGGGCCGGGGGGTGGTTTCGGGTGTGGCTAGTCAGGGCGGTCCAGTAGCTGCTGGGGGATATCACCCAACAAGGCCTCGACATTCGACATGGCCGAGTCGTTGCCCAGTCCGAGGTGCATCGGCATTATGGATATGCAGTTGCTCTTGATGGCGGCTATGTCGCTGTCCGGAGCAGGGGTCTCCGTGATGGACCTGTTCCTGGAGATCCAATACCGCTTCTCCGGGCCAACGTTCTCCGCCCGGACGTTCTCGCCCCACGACCGGCCGCCCAGCTTGGTAACGCGGACTCCGGCCACCTGGGACATCTCGACCTTGGGTATGTTGACGTTCAAGAAGAGTGTGTCGCCGGTATAGTCTTTGAACTTCCCAGCCAAAGGCTCGAGTATCTTTTCGGCGATATCGTATTTGGTATTGGTCACGGCGGCCACGGAGATGGCGATGGTGTTGATGCCCCGAACGAAACTCTGTATCGCACCGCCCACCGTCCCCGAGACCATCACGTCCCAACCAACGTTCGAGCCGGCATTGATCCCGGAGACCACCAGGTCAACGTCTTTGACCAATGTCTCCAACGCCAGTATGCAACTGTCGCCGGGGGTTCCTTCCACCGAGAACGCGCTCACCGGGTGGAGGCCGTCGCCTTTCGATTGGAACTCCGGACTGACCGTCCATTCACCCGCTTTGACCGGTGCGTGGAGCGTCAGGCTGGCGCCCACGCCGCTCTGTTGCCGGTCGGGTGCGACAACAACGACCTCGCCGACCTTACGCAGGGCGCGGGCTGCAGCCCAGATACCCGGAGCGGTGATGCCGTCGTCGTTGATTACCAGAATTTTCATAGCGTATTCGTGCCTATATCGTTGGGTTTTTGATAATGGATGACGTCAGATATCTTATCAGCCGGTATATCTAAACACAAAATTGGGTCTGGACACACTTCGCCCATTTGTCACCCCGAGTTAAGCGAGGGGTCTCGTTGCTTTGGTAGAACACGTTTAAGCCGCAAAACGAGATTCCTCGTCGGCCTCCGGCACTCCTCGGAATGTCAGATGGGAGAACGTCCGCAGAGAAAAAGTAAGGGTATCCCGATTTCCTCGGGATGCCCTTAAGTCTCGCCACTAGGTCATTGGTCTAGTGATGTGCCAGGTCGGTCGCGTGGAAGATGGCATGCTTCAACTCGATGGCCGCCATCGCCTGGCGGTACTCGGCCGAAGCCAACATGTCGCCAAAGGTATCAGAGCCCAAATCCCCATGGATCAGGTTCGTAGCCTCGGCGATGTTCTCCTCGTTGAGCTCTTTCCCGATCAGCGCCGCCTCAACGGACGGACCCCTGGTGGGCTTGGGAGTGAACCCGCCGACCGCGACCCTGGCCGCAGTGCAGGTGTGATGGTCTACGGTCAACACCACAGCCGCTCCAACCAAGGCGAATGACGTGGCCGGGTGGGCCATCTTGGCGTACTCGGCTTTCTGGTTCTCCGTCAAAACCGGCATCTCGATGGACGTCAATATCTCGTTCTCTGCCAAGACTGTCTCGAACGGTCCGGTGAAGAACTCGTCAGCCGATACGGTCCGGGAACCACGACGGGTGATGCCGCCTTGGCCCTGGATGGTGAACTTGGCGTCCATAACCGTCAGTACCGTAGGCAGGTCTGACGCTGGGTCGGCGTGAGATACGTTGCCGCCGATGGTCCCACGGTTCCTTACCTGGGGGTCGCCGATGCCATAGGCGGTCTCCCAGAGTATCCAGGCATTGTCCTTCACGATGTGGGACTCGGCGAGCTCGGCATGGGTGGTCAGTGCGCCGATACGCAGGATGCCGTTCTCCACGGATATTCCCTGCATCTCCTCGATGCCACCGATGTCGATAAGCATGGGAGGTCTTGCCAGGCGCAGTTTCATCATTGGAAGGAGGCTATGGCCCCCGGCCAGGATCTTGGCGCCTTCGTTGCTGCCCAGAAGCTGGATGGCTTCTGAGACGGAATTGGCTTTCGTATATTCAAACTCTGTTGCAAACATTGTTTAGCTCCCCTGTCCCTGGCGAATCGCCCGCCAGACTTTCTCTGGTGTAAGCGGCATGTCTATGTGGGTAACGCCCAAGGGGCGCAGAGCGTCGATCACCGCGTTGTAAACAGCAATGGTAGAAGCGATGGCTCCCGTCTCACCGATACCCTTCACCCCCAACGGGTTGTGGGGCGACGGTGTGACTGTGAACACCGTCTCGATCTGCGGCAGCATATGGGCCCGAGGCAGGGCATAGTCGGTCATTGAACCGGTCAACAGCTGACCGTTGTCGTCGTAGACTGCACCTTCCCATAGGGTCTGTCCCCAGCCCTGCACCACGCCGCCGTGGACCTGGCCCTCGACGATCATTGGGTTGATCTGCGGACCGCAGTCGTCACCAGCGACGTAGCGTTTGATCACAATATGCCCGTTGTCCTTATCAACCTCAACCACCGCCACATGGGTGCCGAAGGGGTAGACGAAGTTGGGCGGGTCGTAGAACGCCGAGGCTTCCAGTCCCGGCTCCATGCCTTCCGGCAAGTTCCAGGCCACGTTGGCCATTGTGGCCATCTCTGCGATGCCTTTGCTCTGGTCTGGCGAACCCTTGACGAAGAAGTTCCCGTCTGCGTACTCGACGTCAGCTTCTGCGGCTTCCAGCAGGTGAGCTGCCAGCAGGCGCGCCTTTTCTTTCACTTTGCGGGCCGCCAGCACCATGGCCGCGGCTCCCACTGCTGTGGTCCGGCTGCCGTACGTGCCCCAGCCCATTGGGGTGTTACTGGTGTCGCCGTGAACGATGGTCACATCATCGACGTCGACTCCAAGTTCATCGGAAATTATCTGAGCGAAGGTGGTCTCCTCTCCCTGTCCGTGGGGCGAGGTTCCAGAATAGACGTTCACTTTGCCCGTGGGGTGGAACCGCACTATGGCGCTCTCCCACAATCCACCACCAAACCCGACGGCGCCGGCCACCTGTGAGGGACCAAGGCCGCAGATCTCGGAGTAGGTAGTTACCCCGATGCCCATGTAACTGCCTTGCTCCCGCATACGGGCCTGCTCTTGGCGGAGTGCTGGATAGTCGACATGATCCAGCACTTTATCCATCAGCGTTTCATAATCGCCGCTGTCATAGGTGATGCCGCTGGCGACATCGTGACCGTCTTCGAACTTGGGAATCAGATTCTTGCGCCTTAGTTCCACGGGGTCGGTGCCCAGCTCGGCCGCCAGTAGGTCCACCAGCCGCTCCACTAGGAAGGTGGCCTCTGGGCGACCCGCGCCGCGGTAGGCATCCACCGGAGTGGCGTTGTTGAACACGCCATAGATGTCGGCCTTGGTTGCACCAATGTCATATGCACCGCTGTACATCAAACCGTGAAGAATGGTCGGGACGCCGGGGCCAGCCGTGGACAGGTAAGCGCCCATCCCGGCGTAGATGACTGACCTTACGCCCGTGATCTTGCCTTCCCGGGTTGCCGCCATCTCGACGTATTCGATGTGGTCACGGCCGTGGATGGTCGCCTGGAAACCCTCGGAACGGGTGGCGGTCCATTTTACGGGACGGCCGAGTTGCATGGAGCAGAACGCCGTGATCATCTCATCGGGGTATACCGGAATCTTGCTGCCAAACCCGCCTCCGACCTCAGTGGCGATAACCCGAATCTTATGCTCGCCGACCCCGGTGACTAGGGATGCCAGGAATCGGGCGATATGGGGGTTCTGGCTGGTGCTCCAGAGGGTCAACTCGCCCATCGCGCGGGACCAGGTGGCCACCGCCGACCGGGGCTCCATGGCGTTGGGGATCAACCTCTGTTGGAGAATGGTGTCCTTAACGATGACGTCGGCGGCGGCAAAAGCGGCGTCCGTATCTCCGCCTTCGGCCACCCAGTGGAACGCCTGGTTATTGGGGGCGTCCTCGTGTATCTGAGGGGCGCCTGGCTGCATGGCCGCCTCCGGACTGATGACCGCCGGGAGAGGGTCGTAGTCCACGTTGATCAGCTCCAGAGCGTCTTCCGCCTGGTACCGGTTCTCAGCCACCACGACGGCCACGGCATCACCCTGATACCGGACCACACTGATGGCCAGGGCCGGATGGTCAACCGCTTTCATATCGGTATCCGGTGGCATCCAAGCGCACGGGATGGGGTTCAGCACCCCTTCGGTGTCGGCGCCTGTATACACTGCCACCACCCCCGGCGCTGCTTTGGCCGCGGTGGTGTCGATGCTGTTGATCTTGGCGTGTGCGTGTGGGCTCCGCAGCATAGCCGCATAGAGCATTCCTGGAAGTTGTACGTCGTCGGTATAAATAGCGCCGCCGGTGATCAGTCGTGGGTCCTCACGGCGACGAATTCCTGAGCCAAATATTCTTGTCGTCATAGGTTAACTCCTCTTGGCTTCGGCGGCCGCCAGAGTCGCCTTTACGATATTCTGATAGCCGGTGCAGCGGCAGATGTTGCCCTTCAGCCCTTCCCTCACTTCGTCTTCGGAGGGGTTGGGATTCTTGCCTAGTAATTCGTCCACGGTGATGATCATGCCGGCGGTACAGAACCCGCACTGAAGACCGTGGTTGTCCCAGAAGGCTTCTTGGACCGGGTCCAGCCCGCCCTCAGGGGCGATGCCTTCGATGGTGGTGATGTCGCTGCCGTTGGCCTGGACCGCCAAACAGGTGCACGACTTAAGAGTCTTGCCATCCATCTTCACCACACAGGCCCCACACTGACTGGTGTCGCAGCCGATCTTAGTGCCAGTTAACCCCAAGTCCTCTCTGAGAAAATGAACCAAAAGCAGGCGTGGGTCCACCTCTTTCTCGTGAGCTTTGCCGTTCACGGTTACCTGAATATTCAAGATAGCTCCCTTGCGTGATGGATAGTAGTTTGCCAGGCGTGGATTAGCCTCAGGGGCAGAAGTGCCCAGAGTATATACTTGGTCAGATACCCCGTCAACGGGCTTGGCGCGATAACAGCGGTTGCGCAAAATACAGGCTGGCACTATCATTTTAATAGTCACCGGATTACACAGGCGGGCCTGCCTGCGCAGTCGTTACTGGTCAGGCTCAATATCCTGTTAAGTCCAATACTGCGTTAAACCCAACACAAGGATCACGATGTTCCCACAGAGCGTTTTCCCCGATTCTGCTGAAGTTAACTCCCAGGGGGAGTTGGTCTTAGGCGGTTGCAAGGTCACCGACCTGGCTGCTGAATACGGCACCCCGGTTTACATACTTGACGAAGACACGCTCCGGGCACGTTGCCGCAGCTTCATAGACGAGTTTCGCAAGGTCTACCCCGCAACCAACGTCAGCTACGCCTGCAAGGCTTACATCAACCCAGCCCTGGCCAAGATGTTCCTGGAAGAGGGCATGGGGTTCGACGTGGTATCCGGCGGCGAGTTGGCCACCACCATCAACGCCGAGATTCCCATGGACGAGGTCTATTTCCACGGTAACAACAAGACCCCTCAGGAGCTGACAGAAGCGCTTGAGCATTCCATCGGATGGGTGGTCGTGGACAGCTTCCACGAGATGGAACTCCTGGACCGGTTGGCTAGAGAGGCCGGCAAAACCCAGGACATTCTA
>CAVOAA010000130.1:0-8746 GCA_963693555.1 Dehalococcoidia bacterium
CGTAATCTGGGCTTTTTCGTGCCTAATTTCGTGGTGACCCGCCTCGGGGTCGAACCGAGAACCTACTGATTAAGAGTCAGTTGCTCTGCCATTGAGCTAGCGGGCCGCGTTGTTGAGTGGGCGAATTGCCGTCTACAAGCTAACAATATTCCTGGGAGACTGTCAATTTGCTTGAGACGCCTATTTTTGTCCAACCCAGTGCATGACTTCGAACAAAGAGAGAGTTAAAGACCGTGATCGAGCCGGTCTATCAGGTGCACAGGCAGGTCTGCCGCCTTCATTTTCTTCTGAGTCTTGGTTATTTCGTAGGTCACCCGGTGCCGCTGGATGGACGTAGCTTCGCTGTCGTAGATGGCGTAGCTGGGGCGGGAATCCCGGTCCCTAGGCTGACCGACCCCTCCCGGATTAATGATCCGGCGTTCACCGTTCAATGCAACCGGTTCATTTTCAGGGAATTCGACGAATTCCGGGTCCTCCGGGTTCTCGATCACTTCACAGCAGACAAAGGGTATGTGCGAATGCCCGACGAGGCAGTAACTGGTCTCCATGAGGGCCAGCGTACCCACCGCTGAGTTGCGGTCTAGGAGGTACTCGACGATCGGGTCCCGAAGACTACCGTGCACCAAAGTGAACGGTTCTTGTACCGATACGAAAGGAAGAGAGGACAAGAACTCATGCTGGTCTGGGTTGATCTGACCGGCTGTCCACTTGGCGGCGGCTTTGGCTGCCTCATTGAAATCCGACGCGTCAATCAGGCCAACGGCGGCGTGGTCGTGATTTCCCGCCACTGCCACCAGCTCAAATTCCCTTATACGATCGATGCAGGCCCCCGGGTCCGGGCCGTACCCTACCGTATCGCCCAGGCACCAAATTACGTCGAACCCGCCTCTGACTTTGGCGTCAGCTAGGACGGCCTCCAGGGCCTCCAGGTTGGCATGAATGTCGGATAAGATCAACGCTCGCATAATCACGGAATCCCTGAAACATCTCGATAAACTCGGGACCGTGGCGTGAAATCCGGTAAGATGTTCCGGTAATTATACTCGTTGGACGGTGTCCGCCGCTTGGGCGTTCTCCGGCTGATTAATCTGCTTCTATGACAAGGACAAAAATGACCGATATAAAACCCGTTGTCAGGGTGATCGGCACCGGTGGCAGCATCGCCGGAGTCGGCCCCGACCGCATGGATTTCATCCTCTATCCCGAGATCGGCGACCACATCACCATCCAGCAATCCCTGGACCGCGTGCCGGAGATACGGGACATCGCCGATGTTAAATCCGAAGACCTGGTCAGCGTCGGCAGCACGGCGATCGGCGCGGCCGAATGGCTGGGACTGGCCCGGCGGATCAACCAGATATTCCGCGACGAACCCGAAGTGGCCGGCGTGGCCATAACCCATGGGACAGCCACTCTGGAGGAGACCTCATATTTCCTTCACCTGACAGTTAAATCTAAAAAGCCCGTGGTGATCACCGGGGCCATGCGGCCACCGACCGCACTTAGCACCGATTCTGACCTCAACCTGCTGGATGCCGTCCGGACCGCCGCCAGCCCTGATGCAGCCGGTCTGGGAGTTCTCACGGTGCTGAACAACGAGATCCAGTGCGGCCGTGACGTCACCAAGGCCAGCACTTTCCGGGTCGAGACCTTTAGGCCCAACGAATTGGGATTCCTGGGTTACGCCGACTCCGACGGCAAGGTCGTCTTCTACCGGGCGCCGCTGCGGAAGCACACCGTGGACACGCCTTTCATGGTCGATGATATGACCGGTCTGCCCAGAGTGGACATCGTCTACTCCTACGCCGGCGCCGACGGGCTGCTGGTAGACGCCGTGCGCAATAACGGGTCCGACGGCCTGATCCTGGCCGGTTTCGGCGGCGGCACATTCCCGCCGGCAGTCGTGGATGCCGCCCTGAAGCTGGTCGATGATGGGATACCTGTGGTATTGGCCACCCGTTCCACGGCGGGAAGAGTGGTAATCACACCCAAAAAGGAAGAGCAGGGCTTTCTCGTCTGTGACAACCTGCTGCCCCAGAAAGCGCGGATATTATTGATGCTGGGCCTGACCATCACCAAGGACCGCCAGGAATTACAGCAGCTCTTCTACGACTATTAGGCTGGGGCCAGCCATCGGCATACGCCCGCGGTTTTACGGGAATAATCACCGGTGTATACTCCCCAGCGCGCGTTTTGGCGTATGTTCCGCACAGAAAACGATCCACAGAGGGAATGACAATATTGGCTGAAGCCATAGACCCGCAATCGGTCGCCGACCCCGAATACAACCGCACCAAAGACTCGGTGATGGCCACGACTGTGATCGGCGCCCACGCGCTGGAGCACATGTACGGCCGCGCCTTCCTGGTGCTCATACCCCAGATCTACATCGCGCTGGGGTTGGCGCCCATCCAGGCGGGTCTGCTAGACGCTGTGCGACAACTATCTGGTGGCGCCACCAGCATGACCGGCGGCTTCTTCGTAGACATGTTCCAGCACCGCCGGGCCCATATCCTCGCCTTCAGCATGAGCCTGATCGCGGTCGGGTATTTCTTAGTGTCCATCGCGCCGACCTTCGGTCTGATCTTGGCCGCCCTGGCGTTGGCATCGGCCGGTACGGCCCTGTGGCACCCGCCAGCCCTTGGGTTGCTGGCCCAGCGGTTCCCCAACCGGCGGGGCCTGTTCATATCCATGCACCGGTCCACCGGCAACGTCGGCGACTGGATCGGTCCGTTGATCGTTGGCGGCTTGCTGGCAGTGGTCGGATGGCGTTGGATCGTCGGAGGCGGCACACCGGTCCTGCTATTCTTGGCCTTTGTCATATTCTTCTTGCTTCGTAATGTCAGCGGGCCCAAGGTTGAGGGAGTCGATTACAAAGCAAAGTTCCGCAAACAGATGCTCGACATGCGAGAGTCGTTCAAGGGCACCGGAATGTGGTGGATTTTCACTGTATCCGCAGTGCGCGGTATGGGCGACAGGTCGCTGCTCTGGGTCATTCCTCTATATCTGTCCGACCAACTGGGACTGAGCAACTTCTGGGTCGGCTTCCACGTTGCTCTATTGGCTGCGCCGGGGATATTCGCCGGGCCGATGTTCGGAGCATTGTCTGACCGCATCGGCAGGAAACCCATCATCGTCTTCATCATGGCATCGGCGGTGATCTTCCCCACGACAATGGCCTTGGGCGGAGACGGGCTCGGCATGACCGCGTCTGTGATGATGTTCGGGGTGTTCTTGTTCTCGGTCAACTCACTCACCCAGGCGGCCGCGGTCGATGTGGCCGCAGGCAAGGGACTTGAAGGGACGTTCATCGGTCTCATGTGGGGCAGCAACGCATTCTTCGGAGCCATGGCGTCAATCATCGCGGGAGTGTTGGTGGAATACGTTGGGTGGCACTCGGCGTTCTACTTCGCATCCGGGCTGTTCTTCCTGGGATTCCTGTCTTCTCTGGCGCTCCCTGGCAAGTTCTCGAGTACCAAGCCGCAACCGGCTTAAGAGTTAAGCTGACTCTGTTTCCATTTCTGCGGCCCCGGCAATGACCGGGTTAGAGACTGGTTGATCTTGGCAAGGTCTCTAAGGCCAAGCAACGGTGGGTTGAAAACCCGCGCCTACGATTTTGGAAACCAAGACGGGAATTGCCCCTCTCCCACGCACGAAAGGGGGTTAGGTCCGGCGCAGTCGGAGGTGAGGGCACCTGTCTCTCAACAAGTCACCTAATCACCGCCAACTATGACTTGCCTGGATTCCTGCCTTCGCAGGAATGACGGGTGAGCGAACAAGAAAGTCTCGCTCCGATAATTGAATACGCCACGCCTAGGCTGTCATTCCGAGGAGGCGCTAGCCGACGAGGAATCCCATTACCCAGCCTTTCACCATTGACTGCTGTGCATGACCGATAGTTGGTTGACCTCAGCAATGAGATTCCTCGCTTCTCTCGGAATGACATTGGGTCAGCATGGCTAGCGACACAAGCTCGGCCATCTCCGGTGTTTCTATCGCATTCTGATTACCGTCATTCTGGCGAAGGCCAGAATTCAGATTGGTTGGATCGGGCAAGCACTGTTCTGCAACAGCGTTCTGGATTCCTGCCTTCGCAGGAATAACGAGAATTACTTTTCAGCACCATAAAAAAGGCCCTCCCGATTGGGAGGGCCTTTTGGTTTCTTCTGGATGAAGAAGGTCTAGTCGTCGGCCGGTGCAGGCTCGAGGGTCTCGAGCTTGGCGTCGATGACTTGGCGCATTTCCCGGACCCGTTTCAGGTCGGGGTATATGTTGCCTTCGCCCTTCTTGTCGAATATCCGCTCACCATTGAAGAATACTTCCATGATGCCCTGTCCGCGGGGGGAGATAGCAATGGCAGCGTCCGCGCCATAGTGCCGGAAAAATTCATTCGCCATCCACGTGGCGACAGCGTGGTGCTGTCAACTTACGCAGTAGGTGATTTCTATCTGGAACTTGCCTTCCATTTGGTTCCTCCGAGTGATCCTTGATTTAGCTACCACCAGTTTAGCGCATAACTTCCTCAAGTCAACCCAATCTAGGCACGAAGATCGAGAAATCGTTAGGCCCGATCAAGCCTGGTTGAACATGACGCCATCCGGGAGATGGCAAGCAGGCGATGCGACCATTATCTATCAGCCATTAAAGGCGTGGGATAACCTCTTGCCCGAAGCGGCGGATGATGTTGTCCGAGTCGGAACTGATTGCCAGTATCAAAAGATGGTCAACGCCTGCGTCCTGAATGGTCCGCACTTTCTCCAAGCACTCGTCAGGGGTGCCCACCACGGCGAACCGCTCGGCCAGGAAGTCGGTCAGGCCCAATTCGTCACTGAGAGCGGCGTTACGAGTCTCGCCCAACTGCTCGTGTTCCGAGGCAACATACTCGCCCTGCAGTGCCATCACCGACTCTTGTAGCTCTTCGGGGACGTTCTTGCCTTCAAGTGTGAACCGGAAGGCGTGATGGCCGGATGCCACCAGGGCCATTTTGATCTCGTTGATGGCGTCTTCCCGCCGGTCAGAGATATTGCACTTGGCGAAGGCCCAGACCTCGGCCGACCCCTCTGGCCTTCCTGCAGCGCGCTCTCCTTCTCTGATGCGAGCGATGGTGTCCTGCAAAACGTCTTTGGTCAGGCCGGAATGGATGATAACAGCGTCGGCGATCCCACCTGCAAGCGCCAGAGTCTTGGGGCCTTCTGCTGACATCACTATGGGCACCGGTTCCTTCGACCACTGCACGTGAATCGACCGGCCTTTGTAATCATAAGACTGCCCGGATAGGATGGCGCGCACTGCCAGGATATATTCTTCCATCTCGGCCAAGCGTGCCGGGCGCAAGCCCAGGTTGAGGATGGCGCTGTCGCCGCTGCCAATTCCCAGGAAAGCACGGCCGCCGGATATCTCATTCAGGGTGGCGATCGCCGATGCGGCGACGGCAGGGTGGCGAGTTAGGACGTTAGATACGGTTGGGCCGATGCGAACCTTGCTGGTAGCGTTGGCAACCACGCTCAGGCTCAGATATAGCTCCCGCCAGAGGGACTGGGAATCGGGGATGCCGATATAGTCGAACCCTTGGTCTTCGGCCAGCCTGGCGCTGACGGCTGTTTCTTTCAGGTCGTGGGGGACGATGCCGACTCCGAATTTCATGCCCTCTCCTTGGCTAGGTCCAAGTTTTTCGCCTGTTGTGAACGGCTGATATGCCGTGCCTGTTTCATGTTGGTGAAAGTGTACATCACGATGCAGAGGCCCAACATCACCTCCGGGACTTCCGAGCCTCTGGGCCCGGAATTGAAGTGGTCCATGACCAGCCTGGGAATGTTGGCGGTCTGCCAGAGCTCACCGGTACGCCAGACCATGATCATCAGCAGAGCCGGGGCCATTGTCAGGGATGGCAGAAACAACCTCATGCGGTCGTTCAGCCCGCGAAGATTGGCGGTCAATCGCCACAGCCCACCGACCATGCCCAGCGCGCTACCCCAGAATAGGACTTCGAATATCACGTTGTTGGCGAAGTTCACGTTGTGGATGGTTGTCTCATCCTGGAAATTAATCTCACTAAATGCTTCGGGAGTCCCCCAGCCCACCAGCCTCTGCCCCCAACTGATCTCCTCCATGGCGCCCAGAAAGAAAACCACGGCAATAACCATGTAGAAGTACCGCAGCTTGGTGTGCCTTGTCGCCCACAGCGCCCAGGCAGCGGCCCCAGCGAGACCCGACGCAACCAGGTAGGTGGCCACCGACCACCACTCGCTGATCCCGCCTTCGCCCTCTAACCAGTCAGTGTCCAGATGGGTCATCAGCACCGAATGGGAGAGTACGGCAAAAGCCAGCACAGCCAGCGCGGCCAAAAGGAATTTCCAGTCTTGACGGTTAGGAGGTAAAGAATCGTTGTCCTGCCGAGCGACGATGGGGCGCAGGAGGCTGGCCAGCCGTGCCTTAAATCTTCCATTGCCCAGTGTGAACGAAACTGCGGCAACAGCTAAACCAGCCCAGACCCAGGTGTCTATTCCCTTCTCGACGAATTCGGCCGTCTTAGGAGTTAGCGGGTTGGGGCCGGAATGAGAATCTTCGACCAGCCATTCCACGAACGAAAAAACCGGGCCGTCGAAGACCAACAGGAACAGGCCCAGCACCAGGGCAAAAACCCCTATGGCGTTCCAAAGTGCGGAGGCATCGTATATGGAAGGAATCTGACGGTCGGCAGCCATGGTCAACCGGGTATCGAGGCTATTGGTAAACCTTGCGGGGTCCTACCGTTTTGATGTAGCCCTCTAAGTTGCGTCGAGTTTCCGGTATGGAATCGCCGCCAAACTTCTCCATGAAAGCGTCAGCCAGGACCAGGGCAACCATTGCCTCTCCGACCACGCAGGCTGGGGGCGCTTGGCAAACGTCGGAGCGTTCGAAGTGGGCCAACACTTCCTCGCCGGTGTCCAGGTCAACGGAAGGCAGTGGAGTGACCATGGTTGCAATCGGTTTGATCGCGAACTGGGCGACAAGGGGCATGCCGTTGGTCATTCCGCCCTCGGTACCACCTAGCTTGTTGGTCTCGCGCTGCCAGGGGTGATCGGGGTCGGTAACCGGCAGGATCACGTCTTGAACTTCGGAGCCACGTTGGCTGGCGATCTCCCATCCTGGGCCGATCGCCACAGCTTTAACGGCATTGATGGACATCAAGGCTTGAGAGATCAGGGCGTCGATCTTCCGGTCCCAACTGACGTGGGAGCCCAGTCCGATAGGCACGTTCTCTGCAATTATCTCGCAGACGCCGCCGACAGTGTCCCCGGCCTCTTTGGTCGCGTCAATCTCCGCAGCCATCTTGACAGCGGCGTCGGGGTCGGCGCAACGAACGGGCGATTCCTCAACGGCTGTCCAGTCGATATTCTTAGGCGGCTCAGCCTTCACGGAACCGATAGACAAAACGTGGCTGTGAATCTGAATGCCAAACTCTTCCAGCAGCTTGATGGCGATGGCCCCGGCTGCGACACGTGCAGCGGTCTCACGGGCGCTGGAGCGTTCCAGTACGTTGCGGACATCGTCAAAGCCGTATTTCATGGCGCCCGGCAGGTCAGCGTGACCAGGCCTGATCCGGGTGATGCGTTGGGTCCGCGGGCTCTGTGGCGGGCCTTCCAGAGGATCAACTGCCATGGCCTCAGTCCAGTTGGCCCAGTCCTTGTTCTCCAGGGTCATACCGATGGGGCTGCCCAGGGTCTGGCCGTGGCGCACTCCAGACATGATCTTGGCGCGGTCTTGTTCGATGAGCATACGCCCGCCGCGGCCGTAGCCCTTCTGGCGGCGGCCCAGATGGACGCCGATGTAGTCTTCGCTGATGGGCAGTCCGGCGGGGATGCCCTCCAATATGATTACCAGGCCCTGTCCGTGGGATTCGCCTGCGGTGAAAAATCTGACCATGGAAATCCTGCGTGCCTGCGTGAAATATAGGGTGAAAAGAGACGCCGGCGCCGATTAAGCGCCTCGGGAGGCCATCTCGCGGGTGGCTGCTGCCAGCATAACGTCCACCGGAGCGTCCCGACCGGTCCACATCTGGAAGGATAAGACACCCTGATAGACCAGCATATGGAGCCCGCCCAGCGTGGTAGCCCCAGCCTCAGCGGCCTGCTTGAGGATCGGGGTTACCAACGGATTATACACGACGTCATTGACGATACATGAGGCTGGAATCTGCGCTGCCGACAGCGGAGAGCCATGCTCGTCCGGCCCGTGGGACATGCCCATGGTCGTGCAATTCACGATGAGGTCTGCCGATGCGGCGGCCTCAGTGAGAGCTTCACCGGAAAGGGGGATGCCTTCCCCGTTTACTCCATTGTCCGATGAAAGCTGGGCCAGAGTCTCTGCCCGCTCCAGGGTACGGTTGGCGATGACCAGTGATTCTACGCCGCCCCTGACCAACGCCAGCAGGATGCCTCGTGCCGCGCCGCCTGCGCCCAATATCAGGGCGCGGGTTCCCTTGGGGTCGTAGCCGGTCTCGACCAACAAAGCTCGGAGAAAGCCGGGGCCGTCGGTGTTGTGTCCGGTCAGGCGGCCGTCGTGGTTGACGATCGTGTTTACCGCGCCGGCAGTTGTCGCCCACTCATCGACTTCATCCACAAAGGGAATCACCGCCTGCTTGTGGGGCACAGTTATGTTGATGCCCAGGGTGCCAGGCGCGCGCAGTCCGTTGACGAAATCTCCCACCTCGTCGGGCGTGACCTCCCACTTCTCATAGGTGGCTTCGATGCCCAAATGGTCAAGG
>CAVOAA010000131.1:0-8660 GCA_963693555.1 Dehalococcoidia bacterium
ACCTTGATTGGCGCTCAAACGTCAACTCCAATCACTCGGGTGTCGGGTAAAGTTGCTCCGGCCTCGTGCGCACGGGGACTCGGCGGCGAAATAATGGCTGGACCAACGGTAACGTAACAGCTTGCGGAGCGCTATCTGCATGCTATAATCTCTCCAAATCACGTCTGAAATGATTCAGACACTAAGCCAAACACTATCATTTTTGCGTAGGGGAAATTTAGGAGGAAAATAATGGACAAAGGCGAAGCAACGATAGACGGCGGTTCGGTAGAATTCGCGATGAGCTACCGTGCAGAGATAATGGACGACCAGGGCTTGTGCGTGCAGGTCTATTCCAAGATCGACGGCAAAGATACTGAGATCCTGCGGTTCGACTGTTTCGACCAGGCTCCTCATTATCACTACGGCCCTGAGAACCACAACATCCGCCTGTTCTTGGACAAAACCACCACGGGTAACCCCCTTGGCTGGACGTTGAACAATCTCCGCAACAACATGGGTGCCATGGTCAGCCGGTCCGGCTACGAAGACCTGGCCGCCGCGCTCGAGAAGACCCCGGTCAAAAAGGCGATTCTGGACAAAGTTGAGGCCAAATCCCGTGAGTTGATCCGGGAAGGACGCCGCACCGTCCACCACATGATGCCTGAGCTGGTTGATGGCGACAAAATCGAAGCAGGCAACATCCGCTTCGGCCTGGAATACCGTCACCTGCCCCAGATCAATGACGAAGGCATGGCCATTCACGTCTTGACCGACGTTGCTGGACAGGAAGTTGAAGTTCTGGCCTTCGACTGCTTCCAGGGCGCCCCTCATTACCATTACGGCCCCCGGAACCAGGACATCCGCATCTATTGGGACGTCACCACCTCCGGTGAGACCCTTAAGTGGACCCTGGACCAGTTCAAGGGCGGCAAGCTCAAGACGATGATCGAGCGCGCTGGCTACCCCAGCGTCGCCGCTGAGTTGGACGAGAGCTTGGTTGCGTCCCTCATGCCCAAGATCGAGAAGCGGTCCTGGGAGCTGGTCGCGGCCAACAACTAGTAAACAGCCGCTAAACCTCGCAAACCAAAAGAGGCCCCGATTAATCGGGGCCTCTTTTGGTTTGCGAGCCGGGTTCGGGAGCGACCCCTACATCATCGTGTACCCGCCGCTGACGCTTAGGGTCTGGCCGGTTATGAAGCTGGCGGCGTCAGAGGACAGGAATATAACGGCGTTGGCGATCTCTGAGGCTTTGGCCATGCGCCTGAATAGGTAGTTCCGCTCCACCCGTTCCCGCACGTCGTCGGTGAAGATGTCTCTCATCTCCGTCCACATGCTCTCTTCGCTGATCGACTCATCACTGGGCGGCACCACCAGGCCTGGGCAGACAACGTTAAGCCGCAGCCCGTACCGCCCGGTCTCCCTGGCGACCGACTTGCTGAGGGCGATCACCCCAGCTTTGCAAGCAGAGTAGACGGCTTCTCGGTATTCGCCCATCCGGCCGGCGTCGGAGCTGATGCAGACGATGGCTCCGGACTCCTTCTCGATCATGCCGGGCAGGACGGCGTGGATGCAGTTGATGGCGCCCCAGAGGTTCACCTGCACCTCCCGCTCCCACTCATGCCGCGGCTTCTCCATGAACAGGCGGTCAACGGTCCAACCCACGTTATTCACCAGAACGTCCACCGGCCCGAATTCGGCGATGGCCGCCTCGATCATGGTGGCAACCTTCTCCGGGTCGGTGACGTCGGTGGGAATGACGCTCACCAGCGCTCCGGAGTCCATGGCCGTTACCTCGGCGGCAACGATCTCCCCCTGGCTCGGCACCAGTTCAGCGATGGATATGCGCGACCCTTCCGCCCCGAAGGCGTGGACGATGGCGCGGCCGATGTTGGTCCCGCCGCCGGTGACGATGACGTGTTTACCCTTTAGGCCTAATTCCATGGGGAATCTCCTCTTGTGATGTGTGTTTTGAGATACGTAGGTGCTTGGGTGCTTGGGTGCTTGGGTGCTTGGTTATTTGTCTGAAGAAAGAGGCACCGGTGGCTGCACCCGTGGCACGCCGCCGAACCGGAGCCGCAGCAGCCCCTTCAGGTCTTCCTTGGCGGTACTGACCACGTTGACCGTGCTGGTGGGGTCGTCGATCCACCTAACGGGCACCGAGGAGATTTTGAAGCCCCGTTTGGCCCCGATGATCAGCAACTCGGTGTCGAAGAACCAGTTGTTGTTCTGGATATTGGGGAGGATGACCTCGGCGGTGGCACGGGTCAGGGCTTTGAAGCCGCATTGTGCGTCGGGCAGGCCGGTGAAAAACATGACGTTAATCAGCCGGTTATAGCTCCTGGAGATGAACTCCCGCTTGAAACCCCGGCTGACCTGCGATTCCTTGCTCAGTCTGCTGCCCACGGCGATATGGCTGCCGGACTCCAAGGCTTGGATGAGTTGGGGGAAATGGGACAGGTCGGTCGATAGGTCGGCGTCCATGTAGCTGACGATGTCAGCATGGCTGTCCAGCCACGCAATCTTGAGAGCCCGGCCCCGGCCCTTCTGGGGAATCCGGAGATAGTTGACTCCCGGATGCTTCCGGCACAGCATCTCAGAGACTGCCTGAGTGCTATCCGTGGATGCATTGTCGGCGATGGTCACCTGCCACGGATTGGGTAGGTGGTTCTCCAGAAACTCGGTCAGAGTTGCAATGGTCCGTGGCAGGACCTCTTCCTCGTTGTAGACGGGGATAGTTATGTCAACAGTAGCGGCCATGCTTTCGCTTCTCGCTTGCTGCGGTTGTTCGCCTAATGCCTGAAGTGGCGCACGCCGGTGAATACCATGGCCAGTCCGGCCTTGTCGGCGGCGGCAATGACCTCGTCGTCACGGATGGACCCGCCAGGCTGCACGATGGCGGTGATGCCCGCTTCGGCGGCCAGCTCGATGTTGTCGGCGAAGGGGAAAAAAGCGTCCGACGCCAGCACCGAGCCCTTGGCTTTGTCCCCGGAAGCCCGCTGCGAGAGGTGAACGCTGACCACCCGGTTGGGCTGGCCGGCGCCCATACCCACCAGGGCCAGGTCCTTGGCGAATACGATGGCGTTGGACTTGATATGCTTGGCGGCCTTCCAGGCGAAGGCCAGGTCCTTCATCTCGCTGTCGGTAGGCGGCCTTTGGGTGGCAACCGTCCAGGTTGTCGGGTCTTCGGCGATCGTGTCCGCCATCTGCACCAGGACTCCGCCTGTTATGGGGCGAAGGTCGTAAGCCTGGGTTTCCGGTTGCTTATCGATTGCCAGGATGCGGAGGTTCCGCTTCTTTTGAAGTATCTCCAGCGCCGCCGGTTCGTAGTCGGGGGCGATCACCACCTCATAGAACACCGGCTCCATGGCCTCGGCTGCCGCGGCTGTTACCTTGCGGTTGAAGGCTACGATGCCGCCAAAGGCACTGACTGTGTCGCCTTCATAAGCCGCCAGGTAAGCCTCGGCGATGTTCTCACGGCTGGCCAGACCACAGGAGTTTGCGTGCTTCACCACGGACACCGTGGCGTCGGCGAAATCCGAGGCGGTGCGCCAGGCGGCGTCAGCGTCCATCAGGTTGTTGTAGGAAAGCTCTCTGCCGTGTAGTTGCCTGGCTACGGCCATGCCAACTGGAGAACTGGACTCGGAATATAGGGCTGCGTTCTGGTGGGGGTTCTCGCCGTATCTTAGCCCCGCGATTTTCTTTAATGAGATCGTCAAGGAATCGGGGAGTTCGTCGCCCCCGTCCTCGCTGCCCAGTAGATATCCCGTTACTGCGGCGTCGTAGGTCGATACATGGTCGAATGCCTTGGCCGCCAGACCGCGGCGGTCTGCCACCGTCAGGCCGCCGTTGGCCAGTTTTTCGCCCACCCAACCGTAATCAGACGGGTCGACTACCACGGCCACCGAGGGGAAATTTTTGGACGCGGCGCGCAGCATGGTCGGCCCGCCGATGTCGATGTTTTCCAAGGCGTCGGCCAGGGTGACACCGGGTTTGCTGATGGTCTCCACGAAGGGATATAGGTTGACCACGACCAGGTCGATGCTGTCGATGCCCTGGTTCTTCAGCTCAGCCATATGGTCGGCTGAATCACGCCTGGCAAGCAGCCCGGCGTAGATGGTCGGATGGAGGGTTTTAACCCGCCCCTCGAGTATCTCCGGAGACCCGGTGTAATCGGCCACCTGCTGAACCGGTAGACCGCCGTCGGTCAATGATTTATGGGTGCCGCCGGTGCTGATGAGTTCGTAACCCGCCGAGGTCACCTGCTTGGAAAATTCAACTATCCCAGTCTTGTCGTAGACGCTGAGCAGTGCTTTCAACTTCCTCTCCGTCTTTCTCTTGTGATTTTTGGTTAATCCCTGAACACCACTTGTTCGCCGTCGCCCCGGTCGATCATCTTGCCGATGACCATGGCGTCGGGCAGGCATTCCAGTATTTTGGCGACGTTGGCCTCGGGGCAGACTGCCACCATCCCCAGCCCCATATTGAATACCCGGTACATCTCGTCATCGCTGATCCCGCCCGTTTTCTGAATCACCTGAAAGATCGGCAGTATGGGCCATGAACCATTGTTGATCTCTGCGGCCAGGTCATCGGGCATGATTGCCGGCAGCTTGCCGGGCAGGCCACCGCCGGTGATGTGGGCCAGGCCATTGACCAGGCTAAAAACAGGCTCCAGCAACGGATAATAGCTGCGGTGTGGGACCAGCAGTTCTTCGCCCAATTGGTGGTTCAGCTCGTCGAACCGTTGGTACAACACGTTGGAGTTGCTGTCGGTCTTGAACACATGCCGGACCAGGGAGAAGCCGTTGGTGTGTAGCCCGCTGGACGGCACGCCGATCAGGATGTTTCCGGCTTTGATGTTCTTCGATTCCAGGAGTTGGTCCCGTTCCACCGCGCCGACCACGAACCCGGCAAGGTCCATCTCGTCGCCGGAGTAGACCTGTGGCATCTGAGCGGTCTCTCCGCTGATCAAGGCGCATCCGGCCTCACGGCAGCCCCAGGCGATGCCGCGCATGAGGGTATCTAGACGCTGGACGTCCAGCTTACTGAAGGCCACATAATCCAGGAAGAAGAGGGGTTTGGCGCCGCGGGTGATGATGTCGTTGACGTTGAGGGTGACGAGGTCTTGGCCCACGGACTCGAAGTGCCCGAGTTGGGCCGCGATCTTCATCTTGGTGCCCACGCCGTCAGTGCTGGCCACCAAGACCGGATTTCGGTATCCCGAGAGTTGGTAGAGACCGGCGAAGCTTCCGGATCTGTCCAGCACCTCGGGGCCGTGAGTGCTGGCGGCGAACCCTTTGATCCGCTCTTTTAGTCCGTCCATCCGGTCCAGGTCGACGCCCGATTCCCGGTATGCTTCACTGGCCAATTTGAGGCTCCTCCCGTTCACTTCCGCCCGGCGGCAGGCAGGCTTGATCGCCGCTGTAAAAGGTTAATCCAAGGGGGGCACGATGGCAAGGGGTATTCGCTATCTGGAACTTTGAAGGAATGACCTATGCCCGATCTGGAAACTACCAGCAAACAACCCGAAGAGAAGGGTTAATCAGCCGCGGTTTCGCTATCTTTTAAAGCGAGCTTGGTCAGCTCCAGCTGGACGGGAACGGGGTAGTGGCCGGTGAAGCAAGCGTCACAGAAGCCGCCGTCCGTACCGCCTACCACCTTCATGAGGCCTTCCACGCTGAGATAACCCAGGGTGTCGGCGCCGACCAAGGCGCGTATCTCTTCCAGGGTGTTATTGGCGGCCAGCAGCTCTTCGCGGGTGGCCATGTCCACGCCCATGAAGCAGGGGTGCTTGATCGGTGGAGCGCAGACCCTCATATGGACTTCTTTGGCGCCGCCCTTCCGGAGAAGGTTGACCACATGCGGAGTCGTGGTGCCCCGGACGATGCTGTCGTCCACCACCACCAATCGTTTGCCCTTGATGACATCGACCAGGGTGTTGAACTTCTGTCGCACTCCCAGATCACGGAGCCGCTGTTCCGGTTCGATGAACGTCCGGCCAACATACCGGTTCTTGATCAGACCTTCGCTGTAGGGGATGCCCGATTCCTGGGCATAGCCCACTGCGGCGGCGGTGGATGAGTCGGGTATACCGATCACCAGATCGGCCTCCACCGGATGTTCCCGGGCCAGTTGGGCGCCCAGTTGTTGGCGGGCCGAGTGGATCAGCTGGCCGTCTATTATGCTATCGGGCCGGGCGAAATATATCAGTTCAAACACGCAGAGAGAGCGGCGTCCGGTGCGGGCGGGCCAGATGGCCGAGCGGAGGCCGTCGCTATCGACGATTATCACCTCGCCGGGTTCGAGTTCCCTCAGGTATTCAGCTCCCAGATGGTCGAGGGCACAGGACTCCGACGCAACGATCCAGCCGCCATTCAGCTTACCCAGACAAAGGGGCCTGATGCCCAACGGGTCGCGGGCGGCGATCATGGTGTCTTTGGTCTGCACTACTATCGAATAGGCCCCTTCCAACTGACGCATACACTGGAAGATACGTTCTTCCCAGGTGGAGCCGATGGCGTGGGCGAGCATCTGAGCGATGACTTCGGTATCGGTGGTGGAGGTGAAGGTGCAGTTCCATTCATCCTGGAGCTGTTCCTTCAGTTGAACGGCATTGATGATGTTGCCGTTGTTGGCCAGGGCCAATTGCCCGTGTTCGCCGTCAACCAAGAGGGGTTGCGCGTTGCAGAGTTCACTGCTGCCGCTGGTGGAGTATCTGGTATGCCCGATGGCCATGTCACCGACCAGGGGATAGAAGTCGGGCTCTCTGAAAATCTGGGTGACCAGACCCATGGCGGCATGGACCACGACGTTCTCGCCGTTGGCTGCTGCTATTCCGGCGCTCTCTTGCCCCCGGTGTTGCAGGGCGAAAAGACCGAAGAACGCAAGCCTGCTGGCCTCTCCCTCTGGGGTATAGACCCCTATCACCCCGCATTCTTCGTTGGGGTGATCAAATGGCATGCGACTGAAGGACAGGTCCAGTTCGCTACTCACGTCGTTATTTTATGTAATCCGTTTTGCAACGGTCAACAACCAGAATCGCAATTTAGATGACTTTCTCCGGGTTTTTTTCCGGACTATCAAACGAACGTCATTCCCGTCGGATCTTCCCGGCCTTCGACCGGGCTTATTGTTCAGCTACCAAACAGGTATCAATCATGCCTGGAATACAGCCCGGTAACCAGACACAAGGGTACCGGAATCATGGCCTATTAGTCCCGTTTTGGCATGATGGTGACTTTGCGGCCCTCACCCTCGCCGGTGCTCTCGGTGGACACACCAGAATGGTCAGTTAGGCTGGTGTGAATGATCCGCCGGTCGGCAGGCGGCATGGGTTCCAGGGTGATGCTGCGGTTGGTTTGGGCCACTCTTTCGGCGACTTTTTCGGCCATGTCTTTGAGTTGGCTCTCCCGGCGTTGGCGGTAGTTCTCAACGTCCAGCACTACGCGGACACCCTCAAACTGCTTCCGGACGATCAGGTTGACCAGGAACTGCAGCGCCTGAAGGGTTTGGCCACGGCGTCCGATCAAAAGGCCGGAGTCTTCACCGGCAAGGTCGATGATGGGTCCGCCGGATTCAGGGTCGTTGGCTGAACGCAGCGTGCGGGTGACGTTGACGCCGGCGGCCTCTAGGATGCGCCCCACGGCAGCGGTTGCTACTCCAGCGGCGGTTGTGTCCCCTTCTTCGGTGGTCGGGACTCCAGCGTCGTTGCGTGTGGCGGATATTCTTGTAACACGGACCCGGGCGGACTCTGAGCCGATGCCCAGGAATCCGGTCTTGCCCTTACTTAGTATTTCTACCTCGGCCTCGTCGCGGTCGGCGTCGAGCTCCTTCAGCCCCAGCTCGATTGCTTCTTCGACGGTTTGGGCGCTCATTACTATCTCTGTTATCTCTTCCATCGTCTTCCGATTCCTCCTCAACGGGTTGTTGGGATGGCTTGCTCGCCACTGGTGCTTTGGCCGCGGCCTTGGGGAACAGCGGGAATAAAGGTCCCCAGCCACCGGTAACGAAATATTGAATTGCGATTCCCATCAGGTTCGAGGTTATCCAATAGAGGGCCAGTCCGCTGGGCAGCGTGAACGAGAAGAACGCGATCATCAACGGCATCAACCAGAGCATCATGGCCTGGTTGCCGGACTGTCTCGGGTCGCTGGACGGCTGCATGGTCATCTTCTGCTGTACCCAGGTGGTTGCGAAGACCAGCAACGGCATTATTATGTTCGTCGGGTCGGACTGCGCCAGGTCCAGCCAGAGGAAATTGGAGTTCAGTGGCGCAGCGGAATAGATCGGCGCAATGGGTATCCAGGTGTACAGCTTTTCGGAAAAGCCGACCAGGTCGTCGGGGCGGGAGAACACTGTCTGGATCAAGACGCGGAAAAGCCCGATCAAGATGGGCATCTGTACGACCATCGGTCCCAGACAGCCAAATGGGCTTACCCCGGCCTCTTTGTAGAGCCGCATGGTCTCTGTAGAGATCCGTGAACGGTCCCTGGCGTAGCGGTCCTGTATCTCTTTCAGCTTGGGCTGCAGAGAGCTCATGGCCCGCATCTGCTTCAGCTGCTTCAGGGTCAGAGGCAGCGTGACGAACCGTATTAGCGCGGTCAACACGATGATCGCCAAGCCCATGTTGCTGAACAAGACGGTGTATAGCACTACCAGTCCGTTGAGCATGGGCCGAA
>CAVOAA010000132.1:0-8505 GCA_963693555.1 Dehalococcoidia bacterium
CGCTCCCAGCGTGAGGCGGTCAATCGTCCCTGGCTGGAGATGTTCCCGGACGAGGACGACCGGCCCGCTCGCCACGCCATAGAATACGACGCCTTTCCTCCGGGTATTTTGGTACAGTTGGAGGTCGTTGCGGTGGTCGACTGACCGCCCAGCGCGCCGGACTACACACAAACAACCATTATTAATAATATTTCAGGAGACCTAGTTGCAACCGGAAAGCAGATTCGTGGAATCGGATGGGGTCAAGCACCATTACCTTGAATGGGGCGATCCCGCCAACCCAAATGTAGTGATGTTTCATGCCGTTGGCATGTGCGCAGAGATCTGGAATAACACCGCCCGAGACCTGGCCCGTGACTACCATGTTTACTCGTTCGACCTGAGGGGGCATGGAGACACCGAGCATCCTGACGGGGACTATACCTTTATGCAGATAGGCGCCGACACCGCCTCGATCATCCAGGCCTTGGGCCTTGAGGGGTCGATAGCGATCGGTCATTCCGCAGGCGGCATGTCGATGCTGATTGCCGACTCGATGGTGCCGGGCATCATAAGGAAAGGGGTCTTGGTGGACACCAGGGTTGGCGACAGCCCGATGGCACTGCTCAGCCCGGAGGAACAGAAACTCCGTATCGAGCGGACCCTTCAGAAGCGGACGATCTGGGAAAGCCGGGACGTGATGTTTGAGGCCTACCGGGATCGCCGGGTGTTTAAGCCCTGGACCGACGAGGTGTTCACCGATTACATCGATGGCGCAACCCGTCCCTTGGGAGACGGCCGGGTGGAATTGAAGTGCAATCCTGTCGTTGAAGAGAATTTCTACGCCAACCGCAGGCATTTGGATACTGCAAAGGTGCTGGTGGGTCTGGGCGGAGAATACGTGTTGTTGGTCGGCGCTTACGACGGGGCCCAGACGCCCCAGGACGCCGCCGTGCAGCACCTGGCCCGGGAGTCAAAAGGGTTCACGGTGAAAGAACTGGGCGCAGGCTCCCACTTCGTGCCCATGGAGCACCCCGCATTGGTGTTGAAGGCGATCAGGGATTTTATAGATTAGCTATTATTAGACTTAGGCAAGCGAATGGTTCCACGGGTCCGATTCTATCGAGACTCTCGACCTCGGTCGGAGTTCACCACGAACGTAGCTGGACATATTTCCCGCTCGTCCTGAGCCTGTCGAAGGATCAATCCGTAGGTTAAGAAGGCTGTCGAGGCGAACTAAGGTACAGCAGACCGCGAACTCGATCCTACCTATAAATAAGGGGTAAGCAAATTGGCCGACGAACAAGGCGGGTTCAGCCCACAGACCATCATCGATCACCTGAAAGCCAACAACGTCACCCACGTGGTCTGGCTGCCCGATAGCGAGACCAACTTCCTATACGTGTTGCTTCAACAAGAACCCACGCTGGAACTCGTGACGGTCAGCCGGGAAGGCCAAGCGTTCTCCATCGCCTCCGGCCTGTCGGTGGGAGGGGCCAAGCCGGTTATTTTGATCCAGAACACGGGCCTGATGGAGTCGGGGGATTCCATGCGCGGCTGGTGCATGGGCATGAACATCCCCGTGGTATTGATGGTGGGTTACCGGGGTTGGACCCGGCACGGCGTTGATACCGACACTGCCGCCACCTACACCGAGCACTTCCTCCATGCCTTTGGTATCAAGTATTACCTGGTGGAGAGCGACGCCGACGCCGACCGCATCCAGGTGGCCTTCGAGCGGTCGGAGCGGACCAAGCAGCCGGTAGCAGTTTTGATCGGCGACGAATTCCACGGTTTCGTCCAGCGATAACCAGGCGAACGGGCAACCAATCTTCAGATATAAAGATGTAGAGGACTGATGTTCCAGACAGCAGATATGTTCAAGGCCTTCGCACCCTACCGGGGCAACGCCGTGGTGATTCCGGGCCGTGGCGGCCGCCATTGGATCAACCTCAGCGATAAGCCCGACCGGGATGTCCCCCTGGGCGACCCGGCCATGGGCGGCCACGCGTCATTCGCCTTCGGCCTGGCCATGTCCCGGCCCGACGAGAAGATAATCCTGTTCGATTCGGAAGGCGACATCCTGATGAACCTGGGCGCGCTGACGACCATCGCCGAGAAAGACCCCAAGAACTTCTACCACTTCGTTCTCGATAACGGCGTGTACGCTACCACCGGCGGACAGCCCGTGCCCAACGCCGAGAACGTCCAGTACGACGTGATCGCCAAGGGATGCGGTTACCCCTCCACCTACTCCTTCGACAACCTGGAAGACTTCACCAACAACATCGAAGAGATCTTCAGCAAACCCGGCCCGGTCTTCGTGACCATGAAGGTCGCCCCGGAGGTTGAGAACACCCCCATCAACCAACGCGTCCGCTGGCAGAAGAAGACCCGTGATCAGACCATAGCCGACCTGCAGAAGGACCTGGGACCCCGGAAGGCCTAGCTTGTTGCAACCGGGTAGCGCGGGCAATCAACCGCTGACTAGTATTCGCGTGCTGGACTTGTCCGGCGACCTTGGCGTTTATTGCGGCAAGTTGTTGGCCGATGTCGGCGCAGATGTCATAAAAGTGGAGCCACCTGGCGGCGATACCATGCGCGGGACTGGCCCGTTTCTTGAGGGTCTACAATCCACAGAGAACAGCCTCCATTGGCGGCACTACAACACCAACAAACGCAGCATCACCCTGGATATCACATCCGATTCCGGAATCGTTCTGCTCCAGGGCTTGGCGTCAACCGCGGACGTCCTGTTGGAAACTTTTCAGCCCGGACACCTCAGTACGTTGGAACTCGGCTACGAGCACCTCAGCGAAGCCAATTCGGGGCTGGTTTACGCCTCCCTCACTCCCTTTGGCCAGACCGGGCCGTACCGCGATTACAAGGGCAGCGATCTGGTCGGGTTTGCCATGGGCGGGTACATGTACGTAACCGGGTGGCCAGAAACACCGCCCAACAAGCTGTGGGGTCTGCAGGCCTATCAGACCACCTCTAACCGGGCGTTCATCGGCATCCTCATCGCCCTTTACCACCGCCTGGCCACCGGGGAAGGCCAGCACGTGGACGTCTCCATGCAGGAGGCCGTGGCCACCACCACCGAGCACGTGAATACGGCCTACAACTACACCGGAGAGAACGCGGTACGCTGCGGGTTCCGTCACGGCGGGCAGTTCGTGGCTACCTGGCCGTGCAAGGACGGCTACGTCAGCATCACCACCAACACGGCAAAAGCGTGGGACGACCTGCGGGCCTGGATGGACCAAGACGGCATGGCCGGTGACCTGATGGATGAGCAATACAACGACCGGTTCATCCTGCGTGGCGAGCACGGCGCTCATATCGAAGACCTGGTTGAGGCCTGGACGCTGACCCATACCCGTCAGGAGATCACTGACTGGGGGCAGGCCAACCACCATCCCTGGGGCCCGGTGACCACGGCCGGCGAGCTACTCGAAAACGAACAGCTCTGGGAGCGGGGGTTTTACCAAGAGGTCGCGGCCACTTCGGAAGGAAAGAAGCTGGTCTACCCCGGCGCGCCCTACAAATTCTCGGAATCAGGTTGGCAGCTGGCATCTGAAGCGCCGAGTGTTGGCGAGCACAACTCTCAGGTCTACTGCGATGAACTGCGGCTGTCGGCGGACGAGCTTCAGGCGCTGATCAGAGCCGGTGTTGTCTAACCATGACTGATTCCAGCGCTTTGGCGCTCAAGGGCATCCGCGTCTTGGACTTCACCTGGATACATGCCGGCCCCTCGGCCACCCGGATACTGTCCGACCAGGGTGCGCAGGTCATCAAAGTAGAGTCGAATCAGGCACTCTCGGTCGTCGGCGGCCCCGCGTCCAATACGGCCCGAGGACTGGGCCAGCGTCACAACTGGAACGCGGGAAAGAGATCAATCTCGTTGAATATGAAGACCGACGCCGGCAAGGAAGTAGCCCGGCGGCTGGTGGCGGTGTCCGACGTTGTGGCCGAGAATTTCAGCGGCAGGGTCATGCCCGGCTGGGGTATGGATTTCGAAAACATCGTCAAAATACGGCCCGACATCATCATGTTGAGCATGTCGGGGTTCGGCCGCACCGGGCCATGGAAAGACCGGGTCAGTTACGGCCAGACGCTACAGGCCATGTCCGGGTTTACCGACCTGACCGGCTTCCCCGACACCAGGCCCAGCGGCCCGGCCAGCGCCTACAGCGACGCCGTTGGCGGCATGACCGGCGCCCAGGCAGTGATGCTGGCGTTGATCCAGCGGGCGCGCACCGGAAAGGGCCAGTGGATAGATGTTTCCCAGATGGAAGCAATGTCGACTCTATTGGGGCCGTTGGCGTTGGAACTGAGCGCCAACAAAGCCGATGTCCAGCGCACCGGGAACCGGCTGGCCCACGGCGGCGGCGCGCCACACGGCGTCTATCGCTGCCAGGGCGATGACCGCTGGCTGGCCGTCACGGTCTTCACCGACGCCGAATTCTCCGCCCTAACAAAAGCCATCGGATCGCCGTCATGGGCTTCAGAAGAAAGATTTGCCACCGCCGAGTCGCGGCAGAGCAACGCCGAAGACCTGGATAAATTGCTTGAGTCTTGGACGTTGGAGCAGAACGCGGAAGAAGCGATGCACCTACTGCAAGCTGCCAGCGTTGCCGCCGGGGTGGTGCAGACTGGCAAGGACATGGCCGAGAACGACCCGCAGTTGCGTGAGCGGGGTATCTTCCAGCAGGTTCCCGATGCCGCCGGAGAATTACGGACCATCGAAATAGCGCCGTATAAGCTGTCCAAGACACCTGGAGAAGTTACCAAGGGCGCCCCTGAATTCGGCGTAGACCAGGACTTTGTCCTCGGTGAGATACTTGGCGTAGACGACGAAGAATTGGCCGATATGGCCATCGCCGGTGCCTTCGACTAGGCGTTCCGGCATTTGTAAATCCCAGACCCAGAGGCGATAATACGGCTCGATTTCTAGCCTCAGAACCAGGCAGCCCGAGCACGTTCTAGCCACGTTTCAGCCACGTTTCAGCCACGTTTCAGCCACGTTTCAGCCACGTTTCAAAGGAGAGACCATGGAGACCAGCCTAGTAGGCAAATATGCCATCGTTGGCATCGGTGAAACTGAATACAGTCGGGCCTCTGGCCGCACCACCCGGGCCATGGGCGCGATGGCCATCCGGCGGGCGATGGATGACGCCGGACTGGATTCTACGCAGGTGGACGGCATGTTGAGCTACCACAGCGGGGATTCCACACCCTCTACTTCCATAATGTACGACCTGGGTCTCAAGCCCAACTTCTACATGGACTGCTCCGGCGGCGGTTCCAGCTCGGAGGCCCTGATCGGCCTGGCAATGGGCGCCATCGAAGCGGGCATGTGCGACACCGTGGCCATCTTTCGGTCCATGAACGGCTACTCCAACTTCCGTATCGGCGGCACCGGCGCCAGGGCGGCCTCGGGCATATCCGGCATGGACTTGATGAAACGTCCCTATGGTCTGATCAGCGCCGTCCAGCAATTCGCCTTCAACTTTACCAAGCACATGGCCACCTACGGCGTGAAGAGCGAAGACCTGGCCCACATCAAGGTCGCCCACAGCAACCACGCCAGCAACAACCCCAAGGCCATGATGAAACAAAGGGTGACTGTGCAAGATGTGATGGACTCGCGCTGGATCATACGCCCCGTGGCCCATCTGCTGGACTGCTGTCTGGAGACCGACAACGCCACCTGCGTGATCGTCACCTCCGCTGAGCGGGCCAAGAACCTGAAACAAACCCCGGCCCACATCATCGGAGTCCAGGGCCGCGGCACGAAGCCCGGCGGCGACTTCCACTTTCAGCATGGCAATATGGGCCGGGTGGCTGGGCATTACGTCGGACCCCGCATCTTCGACATGGCCGGGGTCAAGCACGAAGACATCGACGTCACCGGTTGCTACGACGCCTTCACCTACACCGTGCTGCTCCAACTGGAGTCCTACGGCTGGTGCAAGCCGGGGGAGGGCAAGGATTACGTGAAGAGCGGCGTCATCAACCTGGGCGGGAAGGTTCCCAATAACACCAGCGGCGGCCACCTCTGCGAGGCCTACACCCACGGGATGAACATGGTCATCGAAAACGTCCGGCAACTCAGGGGCACGGTCGATGATTACTGCCCCAACGCCGCCAACGGCGAGCACACCTATGACTACTCCGAGGGCGGCTGCCGGCAGGTGAAAGACGCCGAGGTCAGTATGAATATGGGATGGGGCACCCCCGCCGTGGGCAGCGCACTCATCATGAGGAAATAGATCATGGCTAACTATGAATACCGGGGCCAGATGCTGAGCATCCCCGACAATGACAGCGAATACCGCGGCTACTTTGAGGCCGCCGGCGAACACAAGCTGGTGGTCAAGAAATGCGGCGCCTGCGGTCTCTTGCGCGGCGAGCCGGGCCCCGCCTGCCCCTGGTGCCCTTCCCTGGACTGGGAGTGGGTGGAAGTCAGTGGCAAAGGGACCATCTACAGCTACCAGATCGTCGCCCACACGGTGGTGCCCGCTCTGAAAGACCTGGCTCCCTTCGCCATCGTGTTGGTCGAGCTGGACGAACAGTCCGGCAAGCCCACGGAGGAAGACGGTCTCCGCATCGTGGCCAACCTACTCACTGATGACATGAAGCCTGAGAAAGAAGAGAACGTGGCCATCGGGGCGCGGGTCGAGGTGATCTTCGACGACGAGCCAGACGGCATCAGCATCCCCCATTTCAAGTTGTCCGGCGAACCGCCCAAGGGCGAGACCTGGCAGCACGTCTTTTAGTCAAGAAAACCGCTCGTCCTGAGCCTGTCGAAGGATAGGCATAAGCCATTCTTGTGCCGGAAGCCGGTCTGAAATCAACCGGTGGTTCGACAGGCTCACCATGAGCGGAAATGGTGATCCCCAAGGTCTAAGGAAACACGAAACCACGCCCAATGTCATCCTGAGAGAAGCGAAGGATCTGCCGAATTTCACCTAACAAGCCAAAGCTCTGCGCCAGATGTACGGTATGAACACACCACGTGGCAGATTCTTCGCCGCTGCGGCTGGCTCAGAATGACAGAGCAGGCGAAGAGGTCTCACGGTGATTGGGGGAGGATACGAATCATAGGTTGGACGGGCAATTGAACAAACTGATCAGCTTCGACATTGACGGCACCTTAGAAGTGGGCGACCCGCCGGGCGGCATCACCATGGACATGGTGCGTCAGGTGAAAGGGCTGGGCTATCTTATCGGCAGCTGCTCCGACCGAACAGTGAGCGAGCAGCAACGCATCTGGCAGGACCATGACATCGCCGTCGAGTTCACGGTCCTGAAGCACCGGCTTGATGAGGTCAAAGAGCAGTTCCCGGCCGACGAGTACTATCACATCGGCGACACCGAGATCGACCGGCGGGCATCCCTTCAAGCGGGCTTCAACTTTCTGCCCGTGGAAGATGCCGTGGCCCGGATACTTAGCGGGCTGACACCCCAATAGGGGGCACGAACCATTCGACTCTATTATGACTTGGCCTACCTCTGGCCCATCATCAGTCCTCCTGAGGAATACGGCAGCGAGGCCAGGTTCTTCGCCGATGCCGTCCGAGAGGAGCTGGGGCCGGGTCGCCACAAGCTGCTGGAACTGGGAGTGGGCGGCGGGCACAATCTCTCCCATCTGACTGCTGACTTTGATTGCACCGCGGTCGATCTGTCGCCCGATATGCTGGCCCTCTCTGAAGGACTCAACCCCGGAATCACCCACCATGTCGGCGACATGCGCAGTATCCGCTTGGAGCGGATTTTCGACGTTGTATTGATCCATGACGCGGTCTCGTATCTGCTTACCGAGCAGGACCTGCGCGATACCTTTGCCACTGCGGCGGCACACCTCCGGCCCGGCGGGATGCTGATGGTGGCCCCTGACTGGATCCAAGAGACTTTCCCCGACGGTTGGGTCTACGACTGGGATAGGAAACAGGGGGACATAGAGGTCAATATCCAAGAGGTCATGGTTGACCCGGACCCGACCGACACCCAGGTGGAGTCGACCTACACCTACACCATCACGAAAGACGGAGTAACGACGATCGAAGTCGACACCCACGTGACCGGGATATTTCCGCTCGGTACATGGTCGAATCTAATGGGACAGGCAGGATTTGAAGTGGAGGTAAGAGCACTCCCGCCCAACGAGGGCGGCTACGGCTCTTGGCTGTTCATCGGGTTGGCTGGGTTATTAGAATAGGTTGCCGGGCGAACAATCCTTTACCCCCCGTTCGTCCTGAGCTCCGTAGAAGGGCGCGCCTAAGTCAGGCTCACGACAGTGGAAATTGACTTACTTGAGCAGATGGTTCGACGGGCTCACCACGAACGAATCTCAAGTCCCACGTGCACGATTGGATACTGCATCAATTCGATCAAACCGTTCGCCCTGAGCCCCGTCGAAGGGCGCGCCTAAGTCAGGCTTACGACAGTGGAAATTGACTTACTTGAGCAGATGGTTCGACGGGCTCACCACGAACGATTCTCAAGTCAGACATGCACGGT
>CAVOAA010000133.1:0-8482 GCA_963693555.1 Dehalococcoidia bacterium
AGCCTGAACTACAACTCCGCTCGTCCTGAGCCTGTCGAAGGATGCGCATCAGTCATATCTGACCCAGAGGTCATGACTAAGGCCGACGAGTGGCTCGGCAGGTCTGATACTATCGAGACTCTCAACCTCGGCCGGTGCTCACCATGAGCGGATTTTGTGCAGGATAAATCTAGTGGACTCGACTCAAGAAGCAAAACAAATGAAACTGGTGGTTATCGATTACGATTCGGGAAACCTGCGCAGCGTGTCACGCGCGCTTGAGTCGCAGGGTGTGACCCCCTTGGTCAGCGGTGACCCGGCAGAATTCGACAACGCCGACGCCGTGGTCCTGCCTGGAGTCGGCTCCGGACCGGCAGCCATGGGCGCGCTGAACCAGCGAGGTCTTGTAGACCCGATCAGGGACTACATAGCGTCCGGTAAACCATTCTTGGGCGTTTGCCTAGGACTGCAACTTTTGATGGACCGCACCGAAGAAGGCGACGCGCGCTGCCTGGGTGTGGTTGCGGGTAGCGCCAAGTTGCTGCCGCCGGGACTGAAAGTCCCGCACATGGGCTGGAATAACGTCAGGTTCGAGAACGACCACCCCATTTTGGCTGGCATTCCTCAGGACAGCTATTTCTATTTCGTGCATAGCTATTACGCCGCACCCGCCGATCAAAAAGGCGTCAGCGGCACCACCGAATACGGCATCCCATTTTGCAGCATCTACGCCAGCGGCAACCTGGTCGCCACCCAGTTTCACCCGGAAAAAAGCGGCCCGGCCGGCCTGCGCCTCTATAAGAACTTTATCGCTCTGGCTGGCTAAGTCCTGCCGTTGGTAGCACCTCTAAAGGAACTTTCATGGAAGTAATCCCGGCAATCGACTTGAAAGACGGACGCTGTGTGCGTCTCTTTCAAGGCGATTTCGCGCAAGAGACCGTGTTCTCCGACGACCCACTGGCGATGGCCCTTTCGTGGCAGGAACAGGGCGGTCACCGGCTGCATCTGGTTGATCTGGACGGAGCGGTCCAGGGTAAACCGGTCCATCTGGCAATCATCTCCGCCATCGTCAATGCTCTGAGCATCCCCGTCCAGGTGGGCGGCGGCATTCGCGACATAGCGTCAGCCGATGCCTGGCTGGATGCCGGAGTCGACCGGGTGGTGATCGGTACGGCTGCGGTGCGTGACCCGGACATGGTGAAAGAAGTTTGCCGGAAACACGGGAGTGAGCGGGTTGTTGTTTCGGTGGACGCCAAAGACGGGCTGGTGGCCCTACAAGGGTGGAAAGAGACCAGCTCTGTCACAGTGTTAGACCTGGCCCGGCAAATGGCCCAGATTGGCGTTCTGAGGCTGCTCTACACCGATATCGCCCGGGACGGCGCTCTAAGCGGGCCAGACCTGGCAACCAACGCCAAACTGGCCGGTGAGACGGGACTGGCCATCCAGGCTTCGGGGGGCGTGTCATCGGTTGATGACATCATTGGGCTAGTGCCGACGGGGGTTGAGGGAGTGATTGTGGGGAGGGCGCTCTACACTGGGGCCGTCAGCCTTGTTGAGGCAGTCGCAGCGGTTGCTTAACCAGTAGCCTAGTCAGCGGTCGTCTGGCTGGATGGAGAAGTCTCGCTATCCGAATTGCCCTGGTCCTTGAAGCGAGCTGCCAGGCGCTCATCGCGGGTGGAGAACCAATCGTCTCTGAGTACGTCCATCAGCAGGAAATCGTGGGCCATCCTACGGACAGGCTTCACCGGATTGAACCCGCTCTTGGAGAAGCTCTTTTGGGCACGGCCATTCCATTCCAATGTGTGCAGGTAGACCCGCTTGAGTTCGCGCACGTTGAACATGTGGTCGAGCAGGGTTGTCACCGCATCGTAGCCATAGCCGTCGCTCCAGTAATCGCGGTCGCCAATGACGATCCCCAGTTCGGCTTCCCGGTTGACCGTATCCAGGTCGTAGTACATGCAGTTGCCGATGAATACGCCTTCCACAGTCTCGATGGAGTAATGATGTGACCCGGGCGTGGGGTACTTCATCTGGTCTTCGAACAGTTTGAGGTAGCGTTCAAAAGACATTGTCAGCGGGATCGCCGCATCCAAACGCGCCAGTTCCGGGTCGCTACGCCAACGGTAGTCGTTCTCGGCGTCGTCGGGCCGTTTGTCGCGCAGGATGATCCTGGCGCCTTGTAACGAAGATGCCCCAGAGTCGGTCATTCGATCAGATCCTCTCTCCCGAGTTAGCGCCGTCCCTTTCTTCGATCAGGTCCAAAGCCCGTTGCAGCACATTCACTTCATTGGCATAGGCCAGGGTCTTCAGGGCTTCTTTGGCGTCGAACCACTGGACCACGTCAAATTCCGGGTCGTGCTGGTCCGTAGCGCCGCCCACTGGCACCATTAGATAGAAATGCACGGTCTTATGATAGCGCACATCCTTCTCGCGGTCGGCGAACCAATAGTCGATGCTGCCCAGCGATCCGTCAATTTTGACTTCCAGCCCGGTTTCTTCACGGACTTCACGGAGGGCCGTCTGCTCCAGTGTTTCACCGGCGTCGGGCGTGCCCTTGGCCAGACTCCAACGCACCGGTTGGCTGCGGCCGCAGAGTACGGTTTCGAGGCGGCCGCTGTTCATCTGGCAGACAACGCCTCCAGCAGAAACCGGGTTCTCAACCCGCGAGTTGGAATTCATATCAGTTGATCAGGTCCTTTGGTCCAATGAGGCCTTCTTCGCCCCTGGTGGGCAAGAAGGCGCGGTTTCCAATTGTAAGTGCCGGTATTCTTGACAGTCAATGAAAAATGCGGCTAAATACCGCCGCCAATAGCGGGAACAAAATGGACTTCACTGTTCTCCCCAACTTTCTCCAGCATGCCCATGATTGCCACATCGCCGTCGATGGCGATTGCGAGGCTGGGGCGAATCTCCCCGTCCTCAACGAGACGTTCTTTGATCCCGGGGAACATCTCGTCAAGGCGTTCGATCACCTGGCGGACGTTTCGGGCTTCCATCTCGACCCGTTTCGTGCCTGAGGTCAAGGATAGGAGCATGGTTGGGATGAATATCGTAGACAATTTCCGGTCTCCTTTTCCAAGTACCTTGGTGACACAACGCCGCCGAGTCGCTCTTATTCAGGTTCCGATATGGCGAAGTGGTTGTCAACCCCAGCCGGTGTCAGATTGAGACGAGGGCACGGAAATCCCGCCACAACAAAGCGAGAAAAAACCGTCCTTCCCGGCATACTGCCCGGAAGGACGGTTTCAGTGCTCTTGGTTTTAGGCTAGGTTAGCCCTTGCCGTTCTCCCAGCCCGCCTCCAGTATCTTTCCTGGTGTGATCGGTAGGCTGCGCATGCGGTTGCCGGTGGCGTTACTGACGGCGTTGCCGACGGCGGCCATGGGCGGGCAGATCGCTGCCTCACCAACTCCGCGCACCCCGTACGGGTGACCTGGGTTGGCGACCTCGACGATCACGGTGTCGATCATCGGAAGGTCCAGCGTCGTGGGCATGCGGTAATCCAAGAACGTCGGGTTCATCATCTTGCCCGAGTCGTCGAAGAAGTACTCTTCGTTGAGGGCCCAGCCGATGCCCTGGACCGCGCCACCCTGCATCTGTCCTTCGACATAGCTGGGGTGGATCGCTTTACCGGCATCTTGGATCGCGGTGAAGCGGGTAACGTCGGTCTTGCCGGTGTCGGCGTCGACGACCACGTCGGCCATGTGCACTGCATATCCGTTGCCCTCTCCGGAGGGGTCAACATTGGAGCGGCCCGATATGGCGCCGCCGGTGGTGGCCAACTGGCGAGCCATGTCCTTGAAAGAGAACTTCAGCTCTTCGTCAGACTTGTGCTGCACCATGCCGCCAACGTACTCGACGTCATCTTCGTTGGTGTCCCAGATCTTAGCCGCCCGGGAGACCATCTGGCTTTTAACGTCCTCAGCCGCGTTGATGGCCGCTATGCCGGTGGCGAAGCAAGTACGACTACCACCGGTGATGAAGGTGTAGCCGATGGAGTCGGTGTCCACAACCGTGGGTTTGACGTCCTCGTAGGCTATTCCAAGGGTCTCAGCGGTCTGCTGGGCGATCGACGCCCTGGTGCCGCCGATGTCTACCGAGCCCATGATCAGGCTGATTACGCCGTCGTAGTTGACGGTCATCACCACGCTGGACTGGAAGCCACGGTTGGGCCAGTAGCCGGCGGCAATGCCCCGGCCCTCGCCCGTGCCGAGCTTGGATTTGTAATGGTCATGGTCGCGGGCGGCTTCGAGGCACTCTACGAAGCCAATGCGCCTGGCTACTGGGCCCTCGATGCGCCGGGTTCCTTCCGTGGCTGCGTTGAGCAACCGGAATTCGATGGGGTCCATCTTGAGCTCGGCACAGATCTCGTCGACCAGCGACTCCACGGCGAAAGCCGCTTGGGGCGCGCCGGGAGCGCGGTAGGCTGCGGTCTTGGGCTTGTTGTCGACCACGTCATAGCCGTCGACCTTGCCGTTCTCCACGTCATAGCACGCAAAAGCGCAGACGATGGCCTGCATGACTGGGGAGCCCGGGTAAGCTCCGGCGTCCATGGCCATCTCAGTCTCGACAGCCGTCATTTTTCCGCTGTTCTTAACGCCGATCTTTACGCGCATCCAGGAAGCGGGGGCCGGGCCGGAGGCTTCGAAGACCTCGGACCGGGTCATCAGCGCCTTGACCGGTGTTCCGGATTTCTTGGAAAGCACCGCACAGATGGCGTCCAGGTAGGCGGTGATCTTACCGCCGAACCCGCCGCCAATCTCCATCGGTGTCACCTTGATCTGAGACACTGGCAGGCGAAGGATATTGGCCACGGTGGACCTAACTTGGAAGCTCCCTTGGGTGCTGGTCCAGAGGTTCAACTGACCATCAGAGTTCCAGAATGCGGTGGTGTTATGTGGCTCGATGTAACCCTGGTGAACTGTGGCGGTGGTGTATTCCTTCTCCATCACCAGGTCGGCTTCGGCGAAACCCTTCTCGACATCGCCGGTGGCATAGCTCATGTGGGTGGCGATATTGCTGGGCTTGTCAGCGGTCTGGCCCATGTCATTGGTACGCAGGTCCTCGTGGATCAGCGGGGCGCTGTCTTTCATGGCCTCGCGAACATCGATAACCGCTTCAAGCACTTCATATTCGACTTCGATCAGGGCCATCGCGGACTCGGCCACGTGTGCGTTCACTGCAGCAACCGCAGCAACTGGGTGGCCTTTGAACAGCACCTTGTCGCTGGCCATCATGTGGTCCGATGCGAATTTTAGTCCGCCGTACTCGCCGCCCAATTCGTCTTTGGATAGAGACGCGAAAGGCAGGTCTTTGGCTGTGATGACCGCTCGCACTCCGGGAAATGCTTCGGCTTTGCTGGTGTTTATGGATTTGATCCGGGCATGGGCATGAGGGCTACGCAGCACCTTGGCGCGCAGCGTTCCCGTGAGGTTGGTGTCGTCGCCGTAACGGGCCCGGCCGGTAACCTTGTCAACACCATCGGGACGCACCGGGCGCGTTCCAACGACGTTATATTCCACTTCAGAGAGAACTTGATTCGAGGTCATGTTTTTATACCCCCGTAAATTAAAACCGGAGCCCCAAGTTTAATTTGGAGAGCTCCGGTTGATTGCCATTGATATACGCCTGCTATTTGGCCTTGCTTACCTGCAATACAGCCCGGACGATCTTGTCGTAACCGGTGCAGCGGCAGAGGTTGCCGGCCAGCCAGTGACGGATGCGTCCTTCGTCAGCGTCGGGTTCTTGGTCCAAGAGGCCCTTGGAGGCCAGCAAGAAACCAGGCGTGCAGATGCCGCACTGGAGGGCGGCGTTTTCCAGGAAAGACTGTTGCAGCGGGTGCAGGCCCTCAGGAGAGGCCATACCTTCGATGGTCATGATTTCGGCGCCTTCGGCTTCTACGCCGAGGACCAAACATGAATCTACGATCCTGCCGTCCATCATAACGGTGCAGGCGCCGCAGTTGCCATCGTTGCATCCTTCTTTCGTTCCGGTCATGCCCAGGACATCGCGCAGGCATTCCAGAAGGCTTTGGCGAGGTTCACACAGGAAGTTGACGACCTCACCATTCAAAGTTGTCTGTACTTGGGTAACTCCGGGCATTGTTATCCTCCCCTGGCTCGTTCGATGGCGTTGTTGAGGGTGCGGCGGGTCAATACGCCGATCAGGTGGGTGCGTTGGCGGACGGTTCCGCGCATATCGCTGATTGGCTTCGCTGCGGCCTGGGCCAACTCGGAAGCCTGTTGAATAGACTCCTCGGAGACGGCCTTTCCGGCCAAGCTGTCACCGGCTTCCTTGGCGAACACCGGGGTGGGAGCCACAGATGCCAGGGCGATGCGGGCAGAAACGAAGTTCTGACCTGAAGCGTCCAGGACGACGCTGCTGCCTACTCCGGCAACGGCGATGTCCATTTCATTTCTGGGTATGAAGCGCTGGTAATTGGCGCCCGAATTTGCCTGGGGCACCGGGAGGAAGATCGACACCAGTATCTCTCCGTTCTCAAGGGCGTTGCGACCGGGAGCGGTGCAAAAGTCTTCAACCAGTATTTCTCGTGTTCCCTTGGGACCGGCGACATTGCAGACGCCGCCCAGTGCGATCACCGCGGGAATCGCGTCGCCGCTGGGTGCTGCGTTGCAGATGTTTCCGCCGATGCTAGCCCGGCCCTGAATCTGAATTCCGCCAATCAATGAGGCGGAGTCCATCAGACCCGGATATACCGCAGACAATTTCTCGTCTTGGTAAATCTTGTAACACGGCACCGCTGCTCCCAAGGTAAGACCTTTGGAGGCGTCGTAAGAAACTACATTCAATTCGGGGATGCCTTTGATATTGACAACAAGGGGGGCGGTCCGGCGTCCGGCGCGCATCTGCACCAGCATATCCGTGCCACCGGCCATGATCCTGACGTTGTCTCCATTTGAAGCCAGGGTTTTCACGGCTTCATCGATACTACTAGGTGATACAAACTCAAACGGTTCCAATAGGCCACCTCCTGCGCGTAGAATTATAGCACCGCTAGACTCACGGTCAAGCAGCAATAATCAAAATCGCTACTGAGTTCAATAATGATTGGTTGGGAACCACCATGCCAAGGCTATTCAGGGTTCATGGACACGTATATGATTTATCACGTTTATATCAGCTTATTTTGTTAGGAGGAACACAAATTGACACAGACACAAACTCCCTACCGGGTGAAGGGCGTATTCCTGGAGACATGCAACTGCGACTCCGGTTGCAACTGCAACTTCGGCGGATTCCCGGATCACGGCTCCTGTGAAGCATTGATAGGGATCAAGATCGACGAGGGCAAGATCGGCGATGTTGACCTGTCGGGCATGAAGGTCGTTCTGGCCGCCAAATGGCCCAAGGCCATCCATGAGGGTGACGGCGCCGCTGCAATCTACATCGATGAATCGGCCACTGAAGAGCAGGTTGGCGGCATCGCAACCATCCTGACCGGCCAGGCCGGCGGGATGCCTTGGGAAATCTTGGCCACAACCCTGAGCTCTTTGGACGGCCCTCACATGACGTCCATCAAAATGGACGTCAATGGCCGCAACAGCGGCTTCAGCATCGACGGCATCTGCGAAGCAAAGTTCACGCCTCTATTGAACCCGGTCACCGGCGATGAGAACGAAGTCCACATCGTATTCCCCGGAGGCGGACTGATCTGGGACGATGGCGACAACGCCTGCACTTCGGTTATGAAAGTGGACACCGGTTCGATCAAGTTCGACCACTCCGGCCAGAGCGCCATCTTCGCACCGGTGGAATGGACCAACCAGTAAGACCGGTTAACTCCCATTCTGACTGACTAACCGTGCGATCCAAGACTGATCCAGGCAATCGAGGGGCCGCGAGAGATCGCGGCCCCAATCGTATAAAGACACATGCAGACAACTGATCACATAGAATCGCTCATCAAGAAAGACCGGATGATTGTCATCGCCGGCGTGGTGGCTGTTGCCGCCATCGCCTGGGCATACACGATCTACCTGGCCCAGAGCAATGCCGACATGGGGACGTCCATGGGCATGGCCATGGGCAACGTCCGGTCCTGGAGCGGTGTCGATTTCTTACTGATGTTCGTGATGTGGTCGGTGATGATGGTGGCCATGATGGTCCCCAGTGCCGCCCCGATGCTGCTAATCTTCGCCGCAGTTAACCGCAAACGGCGTCAGGATTCGCGGCCGTTCGTATCCACTGGGGTGTTCTTGTCCGGGTATCTGGTGATCTGGGCCGGGTTCGCCCTGGGCGCTACTCTAGGCAATTGGGGCCTGCATCAGGCGTCATTACTGACTTCCATGATGGGTGGCAGTTCCAGCGGATACCTGGGAGGCGGGCTGCTGATCATGGCCGGCGTTTTCCAGTGGAGCCAACTGAAGTATGCCTGTCTGACCCACTGCCGCAGTCCGCTGAGCTTTCTAATGTCCGACTGGAAAGAGGGGACCCGGGGGGCATTCATGATGGGCCTGCAGCACGGCAGATACTGCCTCGGTTGCT
>CAVOAA010000134.1:0-8441 GCA_963693555.1 Dehalococcoidia bacterium
TCTTCTTCCATCTGGTCTTCCGAGTCCAGTGACCGGCTGTGGGGCAGCAGGCCCTCCTCCATTCCGACTATGAAAACGACCGGGAATTCCAGCCCCTTGGCCTGGTGCAAAGTGATCAGCGTGATCGAATCGTCGGCGTCCTCATAGCTATCAACGTCGGCCACCAGAGCCAGCCGCTCTAGCAGCGTGGTCAGGCCGTCGGGAGGAGTTTCGGCGTTGAACTCCTGGGCCGTATTGCGGAGCTCCATGATGTTTTCCCAGCGTTCCTGGGGGCGGTCCTCTCCGTTCTGGATGAAGCTGCGAAAGCCGGTATCCTCGACCACCCGGTCGACCAGGTCCACCACGGGCGCCGTCTTGCTCAGCTCGATCAGCTTCTCCATCGTCACCGCGAAATCTGCCAGCGACGTGGCAGCCTTCTTGGTGATGTCCACCGGGCATACCTCGTTGGCCAGCCGGGCGGCGGCGATCTCTTGCATGGCCGAGAACAGCGCCATATCGCGGTTTCGGGCCCAGTCGGCCAACTGCTGCATGGACTTGGCGCCGATGCCACGGGGCGGCACGTTAATCACCCGGCCCACGTTCACATCGTCGAGGGGATTGTGGACCATGTGCAGGTAGGCCATCAGGTCCTTGACCTCGCGGCGCTTGTAGAAGCGGACGCCGCCCACCAGCCGGTACCGGGTGCCGTTGCGCAAGCAGGCTTCTTCCAGGGCGCGGGACTGGGCGTTGATCCGGTACATGATGGCGCAATCGCCGGGCTTGAATCCCTTCTCGCGCACCAGCCGTTCGATCTCGCCGATCACGAAAGACGCTTCCTCTCCCTCGTCGTAGGCCTCTCTGATTTCAACGAGGTCCCCTTTTGAATTGTCGGTGAACAGGTCTTTCTGGATGCGCTGGCCGTTGATTGAAATCAGGTTTTTTGCGGCATCCAAGATCGTCGCGGTCGACCGGTAGTTCTGGTCCAGGGCGATGGTCTTGGCCTTGGGGTAATCGTTCTGGAAGCTGAGGATGTTGCGTATGTCGGCGCTACGCCAGGAGTAGATCGACTGGTCGGGGTCGCCGACCACGCAGACGTTCTGGTGCGCCTCGCCCAGGTACCGGGCAAGCTGGTACTGGGAGATGTTCGTGTCCTGGAACTCGTCGACCATGATGTACTGGTAGCGGTCCTGGTACTTCTTCCGGACCTCGGGAAACTCTCGCAGTAGCTGCACCGACTTCATCAGCAGGTCGTCGAAGTCCAGCGCATTGTTGCGGGTCAGTTTCTCTTCGTAGTGATGGTAGGCGCGTGCGCAGAGTTCCTCGAAGTAATTATCGGCGTTCTTGAGGAAGGCACTGGAATCCCAGAGCAGGTTCTTGGCCTTGGAGATCATGCTGAGCACGGCGCGGGGCGGGTTGCGCTTGGGGTCCATCTCAGCCAGTTCCATCGACTGCTTGATGATGGTGGCCTGGTCGTCAGCGTCGTAGATGGTGTAGTTGGATTCCAGGCCCAGGTGGCTGCCGTCGATGCGCAGCAGCCGGGCGCAGAACGAGTGGAACGTGCCCACGGTCAGGGAATCGCTGCGAGAGCCGACCAGCCGGTCCAAGCGTTCCCGCATCTCTTTGGCCGCCTTGTTGGTAAAGGTCATGGCCAATATGTTGTAGGGGCTAACGCCGTATTCGCGCACCAGGTAGGCGATACGGTGGGTGATGACCCGGGTCTTGCCGCTGCCGGGGCCGGCGACAATCAGCAGAGGGCCGTCGACCGTCTCGACGGCGTCCCTCTGCGCTGGGTTCAGTCCTTCAAGTAGTCCGGAGCCTGTAGTCATGGCCCGATTATAGCATGACATAACCTGAATTTAGCCTCGAAAGTAGGCTATATTGGGTCTGCTATGCCTTGATTAACTAAGGGCGGCTACGACTTCGCTCACGTCGGAGATGGTGCAGAGGAAAGGCAAAGCGGTGGTCAGGGAAGCGTCGTGGGCCTCCTGGTTCACCGATGCGCAGCAGTCACCCACCACTACGGTGTTGAATCCCAAGTCACTGGCCTGGCGGGCAGTGCCCTCGACCACGAAGTTGGTGGCAACCCCGGCCAACAGCACTGTGCCGATATGATTAACGTGAAGTATCTGCTCCAGGTCCGAGGCCGTGAATGCCGAAACGCCGCGCTTGGTGACCACGGCTTCGCTGGCCTGAGGAGCCACGCGGTCGTGGATCTGTGCGCCCCAAGTGCCTTCCACCAAGGCGTTGGCGGCATGCAGTCCCTCCCATAGTCCGGCGTTGGCCGGCCGCTCCGGATAGCCGGGACGGAACTTGACCGATACATAGATCACCCTTATGCCGGCGCCGCGGGCTGCCACCAACAGCTGGGCGGTCTTGCCCAACACGTCGTTGTCAGCCACCATCTGGGCAAACCCAAAGTCCTTGAACGCCCCTTCGGGATGGACGATGTCATTCTCGAAATCCATGGCCAAAAGGGCCGTATGCCGCTTGTCGATCTCCAAAGCCATGTCAGCCTCCCGTCAATTCAATAGTTCTTTTACCTACCAGAGTGTGTTCGAGGGTTTATTTTATCCTATTGCTGACCCGGTTGAGTTTGCCGGCCGAAAACTCACTAAAAACCTACTGGCGAAAACGATAGCAGGGCCGTCCGGCCCATAGTCCCGTCTGGTTATATGACGGTCTCGGTTGACGGTGATATAATCATCTACCGCTTGAGCAGTCGGCCAGTCACGCTTCAAAAAGCCTGGCGAAACGCAGCACACGCCGACGGTCTTAGAGCGAATGAAAACTGTCTCGATCAGACAAAATATCCCGCGTCGGTCCGTGCGTTTAATCGCCTATCGTCGCTGGGAACCAGAATCAAACCCTGATGCCCACGCTGCCGAAAGGCACGCAGATAGGACGAAGAGACCCATGCAGAGAATCACTCCCCAGAACCTGAGAACCCCCGGCCCCACGCCCATACCGGACGATATCGTGGAGGCCATGACCAACCCGATGATCAATCACCGGGGGCCGGAATTCGGCGAAATGATCCACAAGGCGACCGAGCAGCTGAAGCAGGTGTTCATGACCAAGAACGACCTGTTCATCCTGACGGCGTCCGGCACCGGCGCCCTGGAAGCGTCCATCGTCAACACCCTGTCGCCGGGAGACCGTGTCATCGCAGCCACGGCGGGAGCCTTCGGAGACCGGTTCGTCGACATGGTCGAGGCCTATGGCGCCGACGTAAAGCGAATGGACTTCGAATGGGGCGGCCCCATCGACGCCGACGCGATCCGCAAGGCGTTGAATGACGACCCCAGCGTTAAAGCAGTGCTGGTTACCCACAACGAGACCTCTACCGGCGTGACCCACCCGGTGGAGGACATCAGCAAGGTTGTGAAGGGTGAATTCGGCAAACTCTTTCTGGTTGATGCCGTTTCCAGCCTGGGTTGTATTCCCCTGCCTGTGGACGCCTGGAACTGCGATATGGTTGGCACTGCCTCGCAAAAAGGGTTCATGATACCCCCCGGCCTGTCCTTCATCAGCGTCAGCGAAGAGGCGTGGGAAGCTCAGAAGACTGCCAAGATGCCTCGGTTCTATTTCGATCTGACCATGGCCAAACGCTACCTGGAAACCGGGCAGACCCCGTTCACGCCCAACTTGTCGGCGATGTACGGCCTTAGCCGGGCATTGGACGTCCTATTGGAAGAGGGGATGGAGAATGTGTTCGGTCGCCACGCCACCATCGGCCAGTTCACCCGCGACGGAGCAAAGGAATTGGGGTTGGAACTGCTGGTGTCAGACAACGCCTACGCTTCGAACACTGTGACCGCGATCAAAGTGCCTGAGGGTGTCGACCAGAAGGCGCTTTTGGGCAAGATGCGTACCGAGCACAACGTGGTGTTGGCTGGAGGCCAGGGAAGGATGAGCTCCGACATCTTCCGTATCGGCCACCTGGGCGCTGTCGCCAAAGAAGACATCACCGAAGTCATGGATGCACTGAAAGTGGTTTTGCCTGAAGTGGGTTTCAAGGCCTAGTCTGATCAACTAACTTTGGCAAATTTGGCAACCAGATTACATTGGAATAAGCGCCCACCGATGGGATAATTGGCTAAATAGAAGTTTTCGCCGGGGTAACGAATAGTTGCTCCGGCGTTATGTTACCCGGATTTTCCGGATATAGCCGGACAGATATGGGAGGTGCCCCAAGTGGCTATTTCTCAACTGGAACAGGCGATGGCTACCCTCAGGCTGGGTCTAGCCGAGATGCACGCCAAAGAAGACCAGCTTGATGCCCAGATAAGCCAATTCCAAACCCAACTGCGCCGGTTGCCCCGTCAGGTAGCCTACGGCCAGACATCTCTGGAATTGTCATTGACCGCCATGGGTGAGATTGATGAACGCCTTGAAGACGCTGCGGCCAACCGCCGCAGGTTGCTGGCGATCAAGGACACCGCTACCCAAGAACTGGAAGCCCTGCAACTGCTGAAACGGGTCGACGAGGCCCGGTCCCAGTTGGCCACGTTGAAGAGTAGCGGCAGCGCCAAAGAGACGCAGGGCGGCGAAGACATCCAGGCAGAGATCAAACAGCTGGAAGCGTTCATCGCCGCTAACAGCCGTCAGGCAGAGCAGGCGATCACTGAGCGATTCCGGGAACGAGTGAACGGCGACCGCACCAGCGGGCACGCCAATGTCGACCGGTCAGAGAATCTGAGATAAAAACAGTTTGGTGCGGTCTTGCTGAGGGTTGTCGAATAGGTCTTGTGGCGTGCCCTCTTCCACGATGATGCCTTCGTCGAACATCATCATGCGGTCCGCCACTTCCTTGGCGAAGCCCATCTCATGAGTAACCACGATCATGGTCATTCCGGATGCGGCCAGTTCGTGCATCACGTCCAGAACCTCTTTGATCATCTCCGGGTCCAGCGCCGATGTGGGCTCGTCGAACAACATGATCTTGGGCTGCATGGCCAGGGCACGGGCGATGGCCACCCTCTGCTGCTGCCCGCCGGATAGCTCGTCCGAGTGTTTGTGGGCCTGTTCCGGAATGCCCACCCGCTCCAACAGTTCCATGGCAACCTCTTCCGCCTGTTGCCGGGACCATTTCCGCACCTTCATCGGGGCCAAGGTGATGTTCTGAAGGACAGTCAGATGCGGGAACACGTTGAACGACTGAAACACCATCCCTACCTCACGGCGTACCGCCTCCACATTGCGGATGTCATGGGAGAGTTCGATACCATTGACGATTATCTCGCCCCGTTGGTGTTCCTCAAGCCGGTTGAGAGTGCGGATAAAAGTCGACTTGCCCGATCCTGAAGGGCCAAATATCACGACGACCTGACCACGGTTGATGGTCGTGGTCACCCCTTTTAGAGCGTGAAAATCGCCGTACCATTTGTGTACGTCCCGGCATACGATTATCTCATCTTCGGCTGTTTCTTCTTCAATGGCCATTATTAATCTCCGCTCTCGGGTCTATCTGCCCGGCCGGCTAATTTCTCCGTACCCTTAGGGCTTCTTCCACTTTCTGGCTGGTGTAGGACATGGAATAGGTGAATACCCAGAAGATAGCGGCGAGAAAGACGTAGACCTCGCGCTGGGCCCCGATCCAAGCCACGTTGCCCAGGAATATGGACCTGCCGATGCCGACGACATCCAGCAGCCCCACTACGACCACCAGACTGGTGTCTTTGAATAGGCTGATAAATTGACCGACTATGGCCGGGATGACCGCACGCAAAGCCTGGGGCAGGACGATGAATATCATGACGTAGGGCCCGTTGAGGCCCAGCGCTTTGGCAGCCTCTACCTGACCACCAGGAACCGCCTGGAGACCGCCTCGGACATTCTCCGCCATGTAGGCGGAACTGAACAGGGTTATGGCCAGCATCGCCCGCGTAACACGGTCGATCCGCAGGTCCTCGGGCAGGAACAGCGGCAGGATGATCTGGGTCATGAACAGCAGCGTCACCAAAGGCACGCCGCGGACAGTCTCGATGAACAGTATGCTGAGCCAGCTCACCGCCGGCAGATTGCTGCGTCGGCCCAGAGCCAACAGGATGCCCAAGGGGAAGGAGGCGACGATTCCCACCACGGCTAGAATCAGGTTCAGGAGCAGCCCTCCCCAAAGGGTGGTGCTGACCTCCGGGAGGAATGCGACGCCGCCTATTCCCCTGAGCAGGAGGATTGCCACGAAGAATGCGACCACCCACGCTATAACCACGCGCTTGGGCCGGATGAAAGGGGCCCGGGCCAGCACAAAGCCCAATCCAATCATGCCCGGGTTGGCGGCGACCCAGATACGCCCCTCCAGGCTAAGGTCATCCAGGCTCAATGGGAGCACTGCGATGACTATCAGGCCTACTACAATCACCCGCCCAAAGGTGCGCGCCACACCGCGCCAAACGCCCCAGGAAACCCCCATCAAAAGGGATACCATCAGCGCGTTCACTCCGATCCGCCACATCTCTTCGTCGGGATACTGCCCCACCAAGAAGAGTTTCAGATTCGAGCGCACCGGGTCCCAGTTGGCGTCGAAGAAGACCCATGAGAGTGTTAACCGAAGGAAGAAGATCACCAGCGCCAGCATGACCACGGTGAGCACAGCGTTGTACCAGGTGCTCGTCAGATTGGTCTTGACCCATTCGATGGGCCCTGACTTGGAAACAGGGGGCCTAAGGACTTCCGGTGTGTTGGCCGCACTCATCGGTCCACGTACCTTACGCGCCGGTTGTAGATGTTGCCGATCACGGCGAAGGTGAGGCTCATGAGCAGGTAGGCGCCCATGATCATCAAGAATATAGGTACCGCCCGGCCGGCCTGGTTGATCATGGTCCTGCTGACGAAGTAGAGGTCTGGGTAGGCGATCAGGATGCCCAGGCTAGAATTCTTGGTCAGGTTGAGGAACTGGCTGATCAGGGGCGGCACGATGACCCGCATGGCCTGCGGAAAGGCCACGGACTGCATCGTCTGGAGCTCATTGAGCCCCAGGGCCCGGGCTGCCTCCAATTGGCCTTTTTGGACCGAGAGGATACCGGCCCGGACTATCTCCGCAATGAAGCTGGCAGTGTAGATCACCAGTCCCAGCAAGAAGGCGGCAAACTCAGGGGAAAGCCGCAGACCTCCTTCAAAATTGAACCGGCCCAACTCTGGCACATCTCTTACCAGCGGGCTCTCCGCCATTAGGAACCAACCGATGATCGGGAGTATCACAAGCACGGCCAGCGCACTGAGATTGGGGTGTGTTGCCCGCCCGAAACGCGATTGGACCTGGCCTGCGGCAACGCGGACCGCCAAGGCCAAGATGACACCCGCCAAGACGAACCAGATCCACGTGGAGAAAGAAGAGGAAGCGCTGCCCCATACCGCGAAGAACCCACGGGCGTTGAGGAATACCGGCCCCGGCCATTGGATGCTCTCCCGGACCGGTGGCAGCAGCAAGAAAACGCCGAAATACCAGAAGAACAATTGGATTAAAAGGGGAATATTGCGGAATGTCTCTACGTAGACGCCGGCGACGGTACGGACCAACCAGTTGCTGGAGATACGGGCCACGCCCACGATGACACCAAGGCCGGTGGCAAGGATGATGCCAAGCAACGCGATCTTGAGAGTGTTTAGGACGCCCGCCAAGAATGCGGATTGGAACGTGTCCGCAGCGCCATATTCGATGACCGATTCAGAGATGATGAACCCGGCTTCCTCTTCTAGAAAGCCAAAGCCCAGTGAGAAGCCCCGTTTCTCTGCGGCATCCAGCACATTGTTTATAACGAAGACCGCTACGATGACAACGATGAGAACGGAGATTATTTGGGCGGCGGCCCGGAGCACCCGAGCGTCGCGCCAGAGGGGAACGCCACCTAAGGTGAGAAAGCGCATTGCGGTTTCTTGCCTCGCATGGGCCTGATCAAGGCACGGTCAGACCCCTTTCCGGCGGTCTGACCGTGCTGCTTAGGCCGATTCAGCGTTTAGCGTAGTGGCGGTGAATAGATCAGACCGCCGTTGTTCCAGAGTTCGTTCTGACCCCTTGGCAGGGTGAACGCTTCCCCGTTGGGACCCATGTAGCGGTTGTAGATCTCTCCGTAGTTACCCACGGCTTTGATCACGTCGACCGCGAATGTCGCGCTGAGGCCTAGGTCGGACTGGCCGAATTCACCCTCGGCGCCCAGCATCCGGCGAATCACGACGTTGTCGCTGGACTGCATGGCATCGACGTTCGCTGCAGTAACGCCCAATTCCTCGGCGTTGATAAGGACAGACATGACAGTCTTGACCACATCGAACCACTGGTCATCGCCATGAGCAACCACCGGAGTCAGCGGCTCTTTGGAGATGGTCTCCGGCAAGATGCCGTGAGCGGCCGGGTCTGCGAACCCGCTTCTGATAGCCGCTAGCTGCGACTTGTCGCTGGTCGTGGCGTCGCAGCGTCCACTTTCGTAGGCGCTGTAAACCGAAGCTGTATCTTCAAACACCAC
>CAVOAA010000135.1:0-8323 GCA_963693555.1 Dehalococcoidia bacterium
TCCAACGGAGGGCTGGCCACTTCGGATATCGCCAAGGAACGCCCGGTGTATTGCATCGAGTCAGGCCCAGCGGCCGGCGTGGTCGGCGCCTATCACTTGGGCAAACGTCTGGATATGCCCAACCTGATGACGCTGGACATGGGCGGCACCACCGCCAAGGCCTCGATCATTGAAGAAGGCGAGATGCTCCAGGCCCCCGAATACGAGGTCGGCGGCGAGATCAGCGTTGGCCACCGGCTACTCAGAGGTTCAGGGCATATCCTGCGGGTGCCTGCGATAGACCTGGCTGAAGTCGGCGCTGGTGGTGGCAGCATCGCGGCGGTGGACCGGAGCGGTTCGCTGCGTGTCGGCCCCCAGAGTTCCGGCGCGTTCCCCGGCCCGGCCTGCTACCAATTGGGCGGCCAGGACGCCACTGTCACCGACGCCAACGTGTTGTTGGGGTTCCTGAACCAAAAACACCTTTTGGCTGGGGCCTTTGAGATCGACGCTGAACTGGCCCGAAAGGCAATCTCCGAGAACGTTGCCCGGCCGCTTGAGATGTCCGATGTTGAGGCCGCCTACGGCGTCCATACCCTGGTCAACTCCAACATGGGACGTGCCCTGAGAGCCGTCTCCAGCGAACGGGGCCGCGACCCGCGCCGGTTCGATCTGATTACCTTCGGCGGCAGCGGCCCGGTTCACGCGGTCGGCCTGGCCGAGATGCTGGATATAACGCGCGTGGTCGTACCGCCGTTCCCCGGAGTGTTCAGTTCGTTCGGTCTTTTGGTGGCCGATGTTGAACACCATTTCGTCCAGACCTATTTCAAGACCTTCGCCGAACTGAACATCTCTGAGTTGTCAGAGCTGCTGAACAGCCTATGGGAGCAGGGTCGAAACCAATTACGGCTGGAAGGATTCGACGACAGCCGGCTTGAGATCGTGACCCAGTTGGACATGAAATACGAAGGACAGGTCTCAGACCTGACCGTTCCCTTCCCCGGCAACCAGGTCAGCCAGCAGACCATCGACGCTGTGATCAAGTCATTTGACGAAGAGCACGAACGCAGCTTTGGGTACAACAGCCCCGACACCGGATACCAGCTTGTGAACGTCCGGGTGATCGCCCGGGGACTGCCCGAGACGCCAAGGATGCCGGATCGGCTGGAGCTTCCTGGTTCTTCCAACAGCTCCGGTACAGAGAACCGGGATGTGTATTTCGGCCCCAACCGCGGCTGGGCCAATGTCTCCATCGTTGACCGGGCCTCTCTTGTCGGAACCACAACCGATGGCCCGCTGATCGTCGAAGAATACGACTCCACCACCGTGGTGCCGCCCGGCTGGATCGCCGCCACGGACCGATGGAGCAACATCATCCTGGAAAAGGCCCAATAGCCGCCAGTAAAACAGACAATCGTAGGCGCGGGTTTTCAACCCGCCTTGCTAACCTGAATCAGGCTAAGCTCGCAACGGCAAACAAAGGAGCCCCAGATGCAACAGGTAACTGACCCGGTCACGAGAGAAGTCATCAAGAACGCTCTGATGAGCATCGCCGACACCATGGCGCTAACCGTCGTGCGCACTGCCCGGTCGGCGGTGATCAAGCACGGTATGGACTTCTCCACGTCCCTGTTCAACGCGGAAGGCCTGCAAGTGGCCCAGGGTCTGACTCTACCGCCCCACCTTGGCTCCATGGCGCCGGCGCTCGAGGGAGTTATGAAAGCGTTTGGTGACGATGTACTACCGGGAGACATTTTCGCCAACAACGACCCCTACGAAGGCGCCAGCCACCTCCCTGACATATTCTTGTTCAAGCCTATCTTCAAAAACGATGTTCTAATCGGCTGGAGCTGTTGCATCGGCCATCAGACTGACATCGGCGGACGCGTGGCCGGAGGCAATGCCTGCGACAACACTGAGATCTACCAAGAGGGCCTGATCATTCCGCCCCTCAAGCTCTACGAAAAAGGGGAGCTGAACAAGGCCGTCTGGCGGATATTGGAAAAGAATGTTCGGGTGCCGGATAAAGTCTTGGGCGACGTCCAAGCCCTGCTGGCGGCAGTGCGGTTTGGAGAGCGCGATCTGCTGCAATTGGTGGATGACTACGGCCTGGAAGAACTCAAGAGCTACATGACCGACATCCTAGACACCACCGAACGGCTGACGAGGGCCGAGATCGAGCAGCTACCCCAGGGCGAGTGGGAATTCACCGACTACATCGACAATGACGGCATCGACATGCACCCAATCGAGATTCACGCCAAGGTCAAGATCGAAGGCGGAGAGTTCTTCGTGGACTTTGAAGGCACCTCGCCACAGGCCAAGGGCTCCATCAACCCCAACTTCGCCTATACGAAGTCAAACGTCTACGCCGTTATGAAGTGCCTCATCGACCCTGCGATCCAGTCCAACAGCGGTTTCTTCCGGCCCTTCAACATCACTGCTCCGGAGGGCTGCTTCGTGAACCCGCAGCACCCAGCGCCGGTGGCCGCTAGGGGACTGGCCGGGTTCCGCATCTGCCAGACCATCTTCGGCGCGATGGCCCAAGCCCTGCCCGGCAAGGTCCCGGCGGCTTGGGGCGGCGGCGAGATCGGCGTTAGCTGGGGTGGCTACCATCCCAACCGCAAGGCCTGGGTCTACCTGGAGTTCGCCAACGACGGCCCTCGTGGCGGCGGGCCGACATTGGACGGCGCAGACGGCCTGGCCGCGCCCATCTTGAACATGGCCAACACGCCCATCGAAAGTATCGAATCCGAGCAGCCCTTGATGGTTGAGCGGTACGGCTTCGTTGCCGACACCGGCGGCGCTGGCAAGTACCGGGGCGGGTTGGGTATTCAGCGGGATTTTCGGCTATTGGCGGAGGACGCCACGTTCCAGTTGCGCTCGGACCGCAGCGACTTCACTCCCTGGGGTGTACAGGGCGGCAAACCGGGCACCCCCACCGAGAATTACCTGAACCCCGGCACCGACCAGGAAGAGAAGCTGCCTGGCAAGACCCTGCGTCAACTCAAAAAGGGTGACCTATTCCGCGTGGTCCAGGCCGGTGCTGGCGGCTACGGAAACCCCCTCGAGAGAGACATGCACGCCGTTGCCGACGACGTGGAGCAGGAGAAACTGTCGGCTGAGTACGTGCGCCGGGAATATGGCGTGGTGGTAGACCCCAAGACATCGGCTCTGGACGTTTCAGCTACCGAGAAGCTGCGGGCGGAGATGGCGGCGGCGTAATATTCAGATCAGTAGTGGCTCGCCTTCGTCATTCCGGCCTTTGCCGGAACCAATGCGATTGCCATGGCTGGCCATCCGTTCGTGGTGAGCTCCGTCGAACCACCATCTTCCAATCAAACATGGTTTCTACCCTATCCTTCGACTAGCTCAGGACGAACGGTCTTTGCTCTGTGCCTAACCGCCCATCCGTCATTCCTGCGAAGGCAGGAATCCAGGCAAACCAAATTTGACGATTGCAAGGTGACTTGCGAAGAACCGATGCCCTCACCTGCGACTGAGTCGAGAGTCTCGACTTCGTCGGACCTAACTCTCTCCCATGCGTGGGAGAGGGGATTCCACAATTACTTCGGCTAAGGCTGAATAAAAAAAGAGCCCCCGTCCTTCTATTAAAGGGCGGGGGCTCTTGGTTTATCACCGATGTCTGATCCGGAGCTTAGCGGTCCATGACCTTCATGGTGCCTTCTTCCGGGTTGTACTGGAAGCGGGTTACCCGGTCCAGCTTCTGGGACTCCAGCCGGACCACCAGCGAACGACCCTCTTCTTGGGTGTTCAGGGTGTCGTGAATCTCGCCGGGCATGAAGTAGGCGACTGCGCCAGGGTTCTGAAGGAACTTGCCGTGCTCCACTATTTGGGCTTTATCCACACCCTCGCCAGGGAAGGCCCAACGCCATTTCCGCTGCTGGATCTGTCCCTTGTACACGCCGTAAACAACCCAGGTAACGCCGTGGTCATGGGGTAGGTTGTCCTGACCGGGCTTCTGTACTGAAGCCATCAGCCACCAGCCGTTGCCGGGGTGACCAGCCTCTTCGTCCAGATGGAGGGAGAACCGGCCGAAGCCGCCCTCTTCCTCGAGCTCCAGTTTCTCTTCCAGCCAACCGGGCATGGCCAGGAGGTTTTCTAGGTGCTCGGAAACGGTTTTGGCCTGAACATGAGGGTCTTCGATCGTCCTGAAGACTTCGTTCACGTCTTCGACGAAGGCTTCCATGGTGTAATTTGCGACTTGTGTTTGAGCCATTTGTTCCTCCCGCAACGATTTTCAATATTTAGCGTCTATTTTGATTGGGTCGGCGACCCCGTGTCAACGGCCTGACATGCGATATTGATGCTCCGGTAAGATTGTCAGGCGTTCAGCCAGGCGCGTCCGTTCTTCTTGATCATACGCAACTCGGTTGAATATCGGTTGAATAATGGATCGATGCGCTAGTAATTTCAGCGTGCCGGAGCTATCATAGGTGCACTAAATTCCCCAGCATCTTATACCGAGCTTACCCCGGAATTCAGCCAACGATTTAGGAGGAAGCACCATGGCAGACAATTTCACGATCTTGGTCGGCACTATCGGTCAAGGGATGAACGTTAGCGGCGACGGTGGCGATACTTGGACAAAGATCCGTAATCCGATTCCCTCGGAGTCCAGCATCAGGGCTCTCCGCACCTATCCGGACGACCCCCATCGCATCCTGGCCGGAACCGACGGTCTGGGACTGTTCCGCAGCGACGACAATGGCATCAACTGGGCGGCCGTTGACTCGCCCATCGGCGACTTGCAGGTATGGTCGGTGGCCGTGGACCCAGCCCACACCGACACCATATTCGCCGGCACCCGCCCCGAGGGCTTCCGCTCCCGTGACGGCGGCAAGACCTGGGACAAACTGTCCATGGGCGTATCCAAGGAGTGCCCCATCGGCACCCCGCGCACAACCAACATGGTTGTCGATCACAGAGACAGCAACACCATCTGGGCCGGTATCGAGGTTGACGGCGTCTACAAGAGTTTGGACGGCGGCGACAACTGGACGCACCTGCCCGACCTGGGACCGGACCCGTTCCACGGCGACATCCACGGTATGGCCGTCACCGACTCGGCGGTGTACTGCACCAGCCCCTTCGGTTTCGCCACCAGCAAGGACGAAGGCGAGAGCTGGGACTACCACTACTTCCCCAAGTTCAATCCCGATGATGTCCGCTCTTACTGCCGTGGCATGATCGTCAAACCCGACAACCCCGATGTCATGTTCGTCGGCAATGGCGACTTCATCCCCGGTGTCATCGGCTGTGTCCAACGTACCGTAGACGGCGGCAAGAACTGGGCGCCGGTTGATCTACCTGTTGAGCCCAACTCAGTTGTTTACTGGCTGGGCAACAACCCGGAAATCCCCAACGTCGTGGTTGCAGCGACCCTCTTCGGTTACGTCTACGTCAGCACCGATGCTGGCGATAGCTGGACCAAATTGAAGAAAGAGTTCGGAGAGATCCGCTCGATAGCGGTCACACCCAACTAACCCGTCCGCCCAATATTCATAGCGCAAAAAAAGGGAGTCCCGACAAGATCGGGACTCCCTTTTTCTCTTGGCCAGGCCGGATATCCAAGATTCAACGCCCGGTTTGGTGTATGATTGGCGGGTGCCTTTTCCTGGACGTACCAGGACACAGGCCATTAATGCAGATGATTTTCCTGCCCACTGGGCAGAGGGAGCAACACCATGGTCCGGTCCAAGCCCAGAGTCAAGAAAGATAAGCCGGTAGAGACGACCGAACAATTCGTGGCGCGGGTCAATTCCGAAGCGCGCAAACGGAACGGTCTGAAGCAGAACCTCAAGGGCGCCCGCCGGTAGCGTTACCGGCTTCTTCCCCTCCTCTCCAGCTCCTCTTAAAGCCCCACGCCAGCCTTATCTAATAATCGGCTAGAGCGCCGCCAGACCCACCCTGGCGCAGTCTTCGTCCTGTTGGGCAGTGCCGCCGCTGCCGCCAATGGCCCCCACCACTTCTCCGTCCTTCACGACTAGAAGCGCGCCCTGCGCCGGAATGACGCGGCCGCCCTGGGTTGCCATGATGGCCTGGATCACCGGCGAATCAGCGGGAATCCCACTGCTGTCCCGGCCAAAACCAACCGCACCGAAGGCTTTACCCTGAGCTGCCACCGCGCTGATGAAGATCGCACCCTCCATACGGTTGAATGCCAGCAGGTGACCGCCGGCGTCACAGACCGACACGCTTAGCTTGATGTTGATGCGCTCGGCCTCCGCGATCGCAGCTGCGACCATCTTGTTAGCTTCTCCCAATGTAAGTCCCATGATCTGATCCTCCCTAGATATTCGATTGATGACTCGTACGCATTCTGGCGAACAGGTCGAATAGCGCCCCAATATTACCTCTGGAACCGGTTCTCTACAACATTGTTTTGATAAAAGGTTGCCACTAGAATTCCCAGTGACTATAATCCCCGGTAATCGGCGCATGGTGAGGGGCCATCAAGACCCGGCCTTTCCTTACCAAGCCGCACGCTAAGTGATTCAGCTAACCCCGGTGTCCGGCAGTAACGATGCCCTGGTGGTCCGCCCACCGGGAGCCCGAGGAGAAGAGAATGGTTGACCAGCTAAAACGCCCTACGGAGCACGCAGAGATCTACTGGTTCTCCGAACAACCCTATGGCCACGTTGGCGAAGAGGACTTGGAGAAATTCGACTCAGGCCGCCTTGGCTTCCCCAACACCTATTTCGACCCGGCAAAGGCTTCGATCCTTTACAACCAGTACCACGAGCAATACCAGCTGGCCGACGAAGTTGGTTTCGATGGCATCATGACCAATGAGCACCACGCCTCCTACTGGTGCATGAAGCCAGCGGTGAACCTAGACGCGGCGGTTATCTCAAAACTAACCAAGAACGTCAAGATCGCCATCCTAGGCAACGTCATCTCGGTGGGCGACCCCATCCGCATGGCCGAAGAGATCGCCATGCTGGACTGCTACTCCGGCGGCCGGATCATCTCCGGTTTCGTCCGTGGCACTGCCGTTGAGACGCTTTTGTCCGGGCAGGACCCCACGGAGAACTTCGCCCGGTTCCAGGAAGCCCACGACCTGATCATCAGGTGCTGGACGGACGATGGCCCCTTCCGACATGAGGGCAAGTATTTCCAGTACCGGGTGGTGAACCCTTGGGTAAAGCCCATGCAGAACCCCCGCCCCGACATCTGGTTCCCCGGCACCGGTAGCCCCGAGAGCGTGGTCTGGGCGGCCCAACACGGCCACCCTTACATGAACCTCGGCGCACTGGTCGACACCACCGAATGGTTGAAGCAAATCTACATCGACACCGCCAAAGAATGCGGCTACAAGGCCGGCCCGGAGCACTTCGGGTACCTGCTGCGCTGCGTGGTGGCCGATACGGATGAGAAAGCCATCGAGATCGGCCGCGAGTTCATGTGGACCGCCGACCACCGCCAGAAGGGCCCGAGAGAGCACAACGACCCTCCCGGCTATCAGTCACGCCGCGCCGTCGAGGTGAAGCAGTCCCGGCCGGCACTGGGTACCGGGGCCTCCGAGTTCGGTAACCCCACGACCTATGATGAACTGCAGGCGGTGAATAACATAATCGTTGGCAGCCCTGAGACGGTCACCAGGAAGTTCAGGGAGATCATCGAACGCCTGAGCCCCGGATACGTTCATATCTACGGGAACGAAGGCGCCATGAAGCACGAGGACACCATGCGTTCCATCGAGCTTCTGGGCAAAGAGGTCATCCCCGCCCTCCACGAGATTAAGCTCAGGCCCTACGACTAGGTCCTGCACACAACATAGCTAGCTAAAAAGGCCCCCTCCGATCGGAGGGGGCCTTTTTCTATAGACCGAACAAGCCGACGTAGGGGCAGGTTTCTAACCTGCCCTGTTTTTTCGCAAGGTTGGTTGCCGACACCGAGAATTTTTCGCGTAAGGGAACTCGGCGTTGGTTATCCAACTCTGATTGAACTGCGCACGGCCGGGTTAGAAACCCGCCCCTACGGGGGTTGGCGAAGGTTAGTAGCCCCTGTTAAAGGCGTGCCCGGGAAAAATAGTCCCTTCCCCCTTGCGAGATGGAAGGTTAGGATGGGGGAATTTCACGATTGAGGGAGCCTAACAGTGCCCGATGTGTAGCCGGTGATAGACGAGCTGCACTGGAGCGTTGCCCCCACCTCAGATTTTGTCGAGAGCCTCGACTCCGTCGGGCCTAAGCCTCCTCCGTTGCGACGGGAGAGGGGATTGTTTGAGACAACAAAAAGGGGCCTGATATATCGAGGCCCCTTTTCGGTTTTCTGCTTTGCGTGGAGACCTTAGCCGGTTAGCTCAGCGCTGCAATGGTCTCGT
>CAVOAA010000136.1:0-8290 GCA_963693555.1 Dehalococcoidia bacterium
CGGGGTGTGGTTGGTCCCGCAACACCGCGACCGGGCAGAAAAGGTTGTGCGGGATAATTTCGATCGATTATTTGAACAAAGCCCGGAAGGATTCGTGCCGCTGTGGCTGCCCGATGCACAGCAGGTGCTGATCACCTGGGAGACTGGCAAAACGAGTTAACTCTTGTACAACGCTGCGTGACTCTCCTTGTTACCCGGCCCCTCAGCAGAGATAATAACTCCGGCACCGAAGTCAACATAACATTGGAAAAACCGGGGCGATTGCGCCCTACTATTCATCAAACGAAGCGAGGTATGGATATGGACTGGGGAATGGCAAACCGAATGGCGAGACTGATCCAACCCGACGGCCATTGCATGTTCTTGCCCATAGACCATGGGTATTTCCAGGGGCCGACCCGGATGTTGGAGCAGCCCGGCGAAACCATCAAACCTCTGCTTCCTTACTCCGATGCCCTATTCGCCACCCGCGGCGTGCTTCGGGCGGTGGTCGACCCGGCGATGGACCAGCCGGTGATTCTGAGGGTATCCGGCGGCACCAGCATGGTTGGTGAAGACCTGGCCAATGAAGGACTTACCACGTCCATGGAAGATGCCGTGCGTTTGAATGTTTCCGCAGTGGGAATCTCAGTCTTCATCGGCACCGAGTATGAGAAGCAATCGCTGCTTAACCTGGGCAAGCTGGTGGACGAAGGCGAGAAATACGGCATCCCAGTCATGGCCGTAACCGCCGTGGGCAAAGAACTGGAGAAACGGGACGCCCGTTACCTGTCCCTCTGCACACGCATCTGCGCCGAGTTGGGCGCCAAGGTAGTCAAGACCTACTGGTGCGAAGAATTCGAAAAGGTCGTGTATGGCTGCCCGGTGCCCGTGGTCATGGCCGGCGGCCCTCAGGCCGACACTGAGCGTGAGGTCATGGACTTCGTGAAAGACGGCATGGATAAGGGCGCCATCGGCATCAACCTGGGCCGGAACATCTGGCAGAGCGAACACCCAGTGCCCATGATTCGGGCGCTGCGTCACATCGTCCACGAGAATGGCACGATAGATGAGGCCCAGGAGATTTTCAATAGCGTAAAAGCGGACAACGGTCGCGTCGCTTCGGTCCCGGCGTAGATTCAGCCTCTCTACTTGTGTCCTGGGTATTCGAATTATCAAACCGTTCGTGGTGAGCTCCGACCGAGGTCGAGAGTCTCGATGGAATCGGACCCGTCGAACCATGTGAGTGCCCCCAAGTGAGGCCCTTCGACGGAGCTCAGGACGAACGGGAAACCCTAAGTTTGATCATCATTTAGGAAGTAAGAACTGACATGCGTGTCGCCATGTACTACAACAACCACGACGTGCGCGTGGAAGAGATGCCGGTCCCGGAGATCGGGCCTGGCGAACTGCTGGTGAAGGTGGAGGCCAGCGGAATCTGCGGCAGCGATGTCATGGAGTGGTACCGCATCCAGCGCGCGCCCATGGTCTTGGGCCATGAGGTCGCAGGGACCATCGTCCAGGCCGGGGCCGGGGTTGACCGATTCAAAGAGGGCGACAACATGATCGTCACTCACCACGTCCCCTGCAACGCCTGCCACTACTGCCTCAGCGGGCACCACACCGTCTGCGACACACTCCGGGAGACGACCTTCGAACCCGGCGGGTTCTCAGAGTACCTGCGGGTGCCGGCCATCAATGTCGACCGTGGTGTGTTCACCATGCCGGACGGCCTAGCTTTTGATGAAGCGTCTTTCGCCGAGCCGTTGGCCTGTGTCTACCGGGGTCAGCGCCGGGCCAACATACAGCCGGGACAGAGCGTGATCGTCTTGGGTAGTGGACTGGCCGGGCTATTGCACATCAATCTGGCCAGGGCTTTGGGAGCCGGCCGGATCATCGCAACTGACATGGTGCCGGCCCGGTTGGAGGCCGCCAAGAACCTTGGCGCAGACCACACATTCCTCGCCACCGACGATATCCCCGCCCGGTTGCGGGAGGTCAACGACGGCCGGCTGGCCGGCCTGGTCATCGTCTGTACCGGTGCTCCTCCAGCGTTGCAGCAGGGTCTCGATTCGGTTGATCGCGGCGGCACGGTGCTGTTCTTTGCTCCGACAGAGCCAGGCGTGAATATCACGGTTCCGGTGAACGAACTTTTCTTCCGCAACGATGCCACTCTGACCACGACCTACGCCGGCGCACCGGGCGACCTGGCCACGGCCCTGGAGATGATCTCCTCGGGGCGCGTGCAAGTGGGCCAAATGATCAGCCACCGGCTGGGACTGGATGAAGCAGGTCTAGGGTTCCAACTCACCGCCGAAGCCCAGTCTTCATTGAAGGTAATAATCCAACCCCAGAAATAGGGAACGCCGCGCATGGGGTGCTCTCATCGTAGGAATCTCTCCCAAGTCCCGAAAGCCAAAGAGCCGCCCGGCAGGCAGCTACGCCCTGGTGCTGCGGCTGCCGTCACGGCGCAAGATACAGGTCGGCAAGCTGGGGCTGATTGAATTCCCCCGGGGCCACTACATCTATTTCGGCAGCGCCCTGGGCGGACTGGATGCGCGGGTGGGACGGCACCTTAGCCGGGAGAAAAAACTCCATTGGCACGCAGATTACCTCAGCGCCGAGATTCCCTGGGAATATGCCTGGCAGTTGGCAGACGGCAAGAACTGGGAGTGCGATTGGGCAGTCTCGGCGGCGGCCAGGGAAGGCGTGGCGTCGCCTGTGCCGGGGTTCGGTTCGTCCGACTGCCGTTGCCCGTCCCACTTGGTGCGGGTCGATAACGCCAAAGAGGTCCTGGCTCTGCTACGAGGTCTGAGTCCCCAGCCCCGTCGATTGAGGACCAAGCGACAGCCCTCTTCTTGACGGCCACCTACGGGTCTGTATTATCATAGCGGCCACATTCATAGTACCCACCTAGAGTGTCCAGGGTTGGGCCCGGATGCCGGATCAAAAACTCAGAACCAATCATGGGCGCCGGTTATCGTGAACGCTTTGCGCCCCAAACGGGAGGCAGTCATGGAATTTGGGATGTTCCTTGAGTTTCCAGTGAAAGACGGAGGGACCGAGAAGGACGCCTTCGACCAGTCCCTGGTACTGATCAACGAGGCCGAAAAGCTGGGGGTGGACTCTGTTTGGCTGGCCGAGTACCACTTCAACCCAGGCCGCGTGATGGCCTCTCCGATAACGATTTTGAGCAATGTCGCCGCCCGCACGGAGAATATCCGGCTGGGCACTGCGGTGATTTTGCTGCCCCTGGCCAACCCGCTGCGAGTGGCCGAAGAGATCGCCACATTGGACCTCGTCAGTGGTGGTCGTGTGGAGTTCGGAATCGGCCGAGGGACATTCCCCAATGTCCATGAGGGGTTCAACTCACCATTTGACGAAAGCCGAGGCCGCTTTGATGAGAGTCTGGAGATCATCATCAAAGCCTGGACCAATGAGACATTTTCTTTCGAAGGGGATTTCTACAAGTTCACGGACATGACGGTAGCTCCGAAGCCATTGCAGAGCCCCCACCCGCCCATCCGCGTTGGGGTAACCTCCGTGGATAGCTTTGCCGTGACGGGCCGAATGGGCTACGACATTATCATTAACCCCTCCCGGGTGTTCACGCTGGCGGGGTTGAAACCACAGATCGAGGCTTACCATCAGGCCTGGAAGGACTCCGGCCACAGAGGAAGGGGCAAGGTGGGGCTTCGCGTGCCGGTCTATCTATCGGAGGACCCGCAGAAAGCCTATGACGAACCGATGGAAAGCGCTCTTTTCTCCATGGGACGCCTGTCCGACCGGACCGCGCTGTACGCTGGTGTCCGGGGGACCACCGGTGACTGGGGACAGGAAGCCGAGGTCGTGAAAAACATGTCGTATGACGACTGGTTCCGGGACAAGGTGGCTTACGGTACACCCGAGGCTGTCACCGAAAAACTACAGAGTTTGACTGAAGAATTAGGCCTGGACATGATCATGTTTGAGGTCGACTTCGGAAATAAGATCCCCCTTGATAACCAGATGAATAGCCTGGGATTGATGATGGAAAAAGTAACCCCCAACCTGGGGTGACAGGCTCACACAGTCAAGATTGAGCCGCTAATCTAAGATAGATAAAGGTTGATGTAATGACCATGATTTGGGACGAATTAGAAGCCGGTTCAAAGGTTGAAGCGGTAGCAGGTTTTGAGGTGCAGATGGGCATGGGCGCCCCGGTGGGCAGTGGGAAATTCGACATAGTGGTGGGCGACATTGGAGAAGTGACCATCAAGCGCAAGGCCGGTAAACTCCAGTGGCTGGTCATCAAGTGGGACCGGCTGGGGCGCACGTTCAATCTGAACGCCGACCAATTCGATCTGATAAAGCCTTCTTAGTGCCGAAAGGCCCTATTCTGAGCCAGACATTGGGCTATTATCGAACCGATCGGTTGTGTGCTAGCATCCCGTTATTGACGGGGTTGGGTGTACAGAATGGACGGTCGATAACTTGGCCAGATGGCTACCGCCGCGGAGAACTAGTATAATCTATGCTAGTATCAGCCCAGATTGGTCTGTATAGATTCCATATAGCCCTGAGCTAAATCTTAAAGAGGTGTTCTAGGAAATGGTTCAAGCAGAGATTAAAACTACATTCGAAGCTGGCCCAGTAACGTTCACTGCCAGGCATGAACTGTGGGACGGCAACATCCAAGACCACGCCGACCAGGGCGTGTCGATCGTCGTCGAGGCTGAAGTCGATGGCAAGAAGACGACCCTTCTTCGGTTCAATTGTTTCGACATTGAACGGAGCTATATCTACGGCCCGGAGAACGCCGATCTGAAGAGCGACGGACCCATGATGCTCGCCGGCCGGACCGAGAATTCTTCCGGCATGGGCAAGCTCTACCGCATGGATCCGACCGCCGACGGCAACCCCATCGGCTGGACCATGAAGACCATCAAGGCGAAGCTCCCCGACATGCTGAACAGGGCTGGTTATCCGGAGATCGCCGATCAGATCGACCTCGAAGTACTGGCTGACGTCGTTCCTGAGTTGGAAGCATCCGCCAGGGAACTCTTCGTCGCCAAGCGGAACACCGTGAAGCACAACCGCGGCACTGACATCTTCGAAGCCGGAAACATCCGCTTCGGCCTAGAGATGCGGCGCCTGCCCGTCGGCGACGGCGGCCTGGCGATCCACGTCCTGACCGATGTGGGCGGCTCCACCGAGAAGTCCTTCGTCGAAGAGACCGAGATCATGGCCTTCGACCTCTTCTGGGACGGCCCTCACTACCACTATGGCCCCAGAAACAAGAACCACCGGATCTATTGGGACCGCACCCTGGTCACCGATTATCTTGGCTGGGTCTTGGACAAGATCGACGGCAAGAAATTGGGCGCTATGATCGAGCGAGCCGGCTATCCCGGTATTGCGGCCGATCTGGACCAAGACATGATCGACGCCGTTCTGCCCGCGATGACCACCAAAGCCCGCGAGATGCTGGCCTTGGGCGAGTCTCTAACCGGCCACCCTGGCCTGCCGGCAGAGGTCACCCCCAACCTGGTTTCTAACTAAGCGAACCAACCAGGCTAAGCTGGCCAACTAGGTCACTTACACCCGAGCAAAAAGAACAGCCCGGCCATCGAATGGCCGGGCTGTTCTTTTTCTGTCGGACTCGTTGCCGGTTGGGCAATTGTCAGAGATTATCGCTGGTCCTCACCCGAACTTGATGTACAGGATGATAATCAGGACCGGGATGCCGATAACCACCAACATGCAGCCCAGCTTGGCGATGCAGCTCATGATGGTGAACGGTAGCTTTATGAGCTTGGTCAGCATGCGCAGCGGCATTGTCGCCAGCCCCAGTATTCCGAACATTACTTAGGCCGTGGCCCAGTTTACGCCGTTCAGCACAATCTTCTGGAACTCGGGCGACTGGAAGCTCTTGCCGTCGTGGCCAAGCAGAAGGCTGAATACTTTGCCCTGGCCATAGTTGCGGGTCCAGGCAAGGGGGAATGTACCGGCGGGCATGTGGGTGTCGGCTCGGTCCGGACCCCAGGGCCAGGTGCCCTCTTCCGAGGTAGCCTCGAGGAAGACGTCATTACCGGATTTGTATTCGATGCCCATGTAAAGTTCGTCTTCGGTGCTGAAGTCGGCGACTCCGGCAACTCCGGCGTGGCTGGAGTTGGTGACCTTTGCATGCACGGTGCCGTAGGGTGGGTGGAAGCTGGTGCCGGTGACCCAGCCGCCGCCGGTGATCTCGGCGAACTCTGACCAGTAGTTGGCCCCGCAGCCGGAGATGTGCAGGCAGACAAAGCCCTTGCCCGACTTCACATAGTTGATTATGCCGTTCTGCTGGTCGGTGGAGAGTTTCATCTCCGCAAAATCAGCGGCGTTCTCACGGCGAGTGTTGAAAACCAAGGCGTCGTAGCCAGCCATGCCGGCCGAGTCGGTCAATACTGATGCGTCCTCAGTGGCGGTGACATCGTGCCCCGACGCCTTGAGGAAACTCTCAAGGATGGGCGTGGACTCTTCATAGGGATGCCGACCGCCGGATATTACAAGCAGCTTCACTTCTGTTGCCTCCAGATGTTTATTCACGTTATTTGGGCGTCCGAGGCGGTATTATACGTCAAACGGGGCGATAGCCACAGGACGTACCCAGCCATGAGACTTGGTTTAATGCCCATCATAGCTTCTTTCATAATCTCGGTTGTTGCCTGCACGGTGAGCGTCCAGGAAACCGTCCTCAGATGCGACGACTGCGCTGAAGTCCGTGTGAGCCAGGTGATCGACGGCGACACATTTGAAACATCATCAGGACGGGTCCGACTGTTCGGGGTAGATACGCCTGAGATCGGTGAGCGCTGCGCAGCAAAGGCCACCAGCCGAATCAATGAACTTGCCGGAAATTCAGTTCGTCTGGAGGATGGGCCAAGGCTAACCGACCAGTTTGGCCGGCGGCTGGCTTACGTCTACACTGAGGGCGGCAATAGCATCGATGAGATACTGGTCCGAGAGGGTTTGGGAAGTGCCTGGACCGAAGACGGACAGCACCGCGAATTTTTGGTGGGCCTCGAAAAAGGCACCAGAATGATGGACGATGGGTGCCTCTGGTCGAAATAAGAAAGTCTTCCCCAAGCCTGAATCAGGCGGGAGTAACGATGGCTGATAACAACGGTGAACATTCTGGGGTGGTGGTGACTAAGCTGGAAGGCCGAGGGCCGCTGAACCTGCTGGGCCGGGAAGTTTTCCTGGCGTTGAAGGACGAGCTAGACCGGCTGGACCAGGACCGAAGCGTTAGAGCGGTGATCCTGACCGGCTCTGGAGACCGGGCCTTCTCCGCCGGTGTGGACCTGCACCAGATGAAAGACTTAGACCCGGCCGACGCCGAAGCGTTCATCACTGCGCTGCACGGCCCGGCGAGGAAACTGCTGACGATGGCGATCCCAGCCATCGCTGCCATCCGTGGCCCGTGTCTGGGCGGGGCGTTGGAGTTGATCCTGGCCTGCGACATTCGCATCGCCACTGAAGATGCCATCCTTGGCCTGCCAGAGGTCCAGGTGGGTATACCTTCTGTGATCGAAGCCTCGTTGTTGCCGCCGACCATCGGCCTGGGTCGGGCACGTCGTATGCTTCTAACCGGTGAGACTGTGAATGCCGCCGAAGCCCTGGCAATGGGGTTGGTCGACCGAGTCGTACCCGCCGACCAGTTGATGGCCGTGGCCCATGAGACCGCCAACACTTTCGTGGGCATGAGCCGGGACGTATTGGCGTCTCAGAAAGACATCGTGGCCAAGTGGCTGGAACTAGGTTAGGAAGAGTCCGCCGCATTCACCATCAAAGAGTTCTCCCGAATCTTCAATACCCCGGCGCCTCACGAGGGAATGACGGCATTCTTGGAGAAGCGGAAGCCTGATTTCGGGGCCTAATCTTGTCCTAGGCAGCCGCCCTACCAGGCGATCTTCGGCTCACTTTCTTGCAGCACCTCGCCGAACAAGGTCAGCACCTGCTGTACCTGCAACACCACGACGGCGGCCTCCCGTTCCGGGTCTGTGATCAGGCCTGATTTGGTGAGGCGGTCGATGGCGTCATCGTAGACCGCGCCACTCCGGTGAACAATCGATAGGCAGCGGAACTTCCATCCGGTCTCTTTTTCAGAGTGCCGAAACAGCAGGATCACCTTTCGGTTTTCCTCGATGTGTTCCAACGGGACCCGGCCGCTGCGGTCGCGGTAGATGAACGAGCTATCGTCCAGGGCTAGAACGGTGCCCATGTAGCCGCAGTTGGGTGTGCCGTCGGTGGAGGCGGTGGCGATGATACACGGGTTGCCACTCTCCCGGGC
>CAVOAA010000137.1:0-8266 GCA_963693555.1 Dehalococcoidia bacterium
AGGCGTTCTTTATCGGCTAGCGATGTCATCGGTTAGACCCTTAGTTAGCAAGATTGATCACAGGTAGGCAGAAAAGTCCGCCGGCCGGAGGACGATGCGGTCGATGTATAGGCCGGGGGTGACGATCTCTTCGGGGCCAAGTTGGCCGGGTTCCACGATCTCGTCCACCTCAACCACCGTGATCCTGGCGGTGGTTGCCATCACCGGGTTGAAGTTCCGGGAAGTGCCCTTATAAACGACGTTGCCCAGGGTGTCGGCCTTGTGGCCCCGGATGATGCAAAAATCGGCCCGCAACCCCATCTCTAAGATGTAGTCTTTGCCGTCGATCGTCCTGGCTTCTTTGCCCTCGCCCAACAGAGTGCCCGCGCCGGTGGGCGTGTAGAAGGCCGCCACGCCAGCGCCGCCGCTACGGAGCCGCTCGGCCAGGGTCCCTTGAGGCACCACTTCCAGTTCCGTCTCGCCCCGTTGGTAGGCCTCTTCGAAGGCAGTGGGCCTGGATACGGAAGGGGACACCGGGTAGGACGCCGTGGCCTTGGCGACCTGGTTGTTCTCGACCAATATGCTGTGGTCGATGATATTTGGCGCTCCGAATGAACTCATCCTGGCGATACCCGCCGTGTTGCTGATCAGTTCTAGGCCCTTAACTCCCACGTCGCGCAGTCCGACCATCAGGTAATGGGCCATCCCGCCGGGGCCGGCGAAACCGTCGACGTTGACCGTCGCGCCCTCGGGCACATCTTTGAGGGCCTCAACCGCGTTGGAATAAACCTTGTTGGGCATTTCCAGGGACGGGACCTGGAAAGACATTTCTTTCAAGTTGGGACTGATCGTCAGCGGAGCGTCAGTTATAGCGACCACGTCATCAGCCGACCAGCCAGGCGCCGTCTCCACCAGCTCCAGTCCAGAAGGGCCGATATTTATCACGGCCACGTCAGTAATGATTATGTTAACTTGGCCTGCTCCATCCACGGGCAGGCTGCACGTCCCGACGATGTTCGACCGGCCAGGCGGGTACTGATGAGGCATCAGCGCCACCACTTTCGCGGCGCCGTAGGCCATGTCGACTGCTGAGCCGGGGGCCATCAAATCTCCAGTGGCTTCGTTGGTCCAATGGACGAAATCGCCATTGACGGCTACCTGGGACGGTTGCAGGACCGCGATATCGGTATGGCCGCCCCGGAGAATCCCTGATACATCTACCACTCCGGTAAAACTGCCGCCGGACAGCAGACCAACAGAGTTTCCTCCGGCGTCCACTATCCTGGTGTTCCCGTCCATGCTATTCGCTTCTAGGCTATTCGCTTCCAGGCCGTTATTGCCTAAAACACCGCTGTCGGCAAGGAACCAAACGCCGTTGTCGGGAATCTCTCCTGGCAACTGGCAAGGCAGGCCTGGTCCTAATGCCACAACCGCTCCCGAGAATAACTCCTGGGCGGCGCGGCGGGCCATGGCGGCTGGGTCTAATCGAGTACCGGGCATCTAGGAAATCTCCTGTTGCTCGGCGGCCAAGACCAAACGGTCGATGAATATGGCCTGGGTGATGACCAACTCCGGGTCTATGCCGCCTCGTTCGACCACCTGATCGACTTCGGCAACCGTAACCGCAGCAGCCATAGCCATGGTTGGGTTCCAATTGCGGCCGGTGGTTTCATAGACCATGTTGCCGAGGGTATCTGCCGACTTTGCTCTGAGCAGCGCGAAATCTGCCTTCAGTGCGAATTCTAGGACATGCTCTTTGCCGCCAAATGGCCGCAGTTCCTTGCCCTCCGAGAACCTGGTCCCGGCGCCGGTGGGCAGAAACACGCCGCCGATCCCTGCGCCGCCCGCTCTCAGGCGTTCGGCCAACACCCCTTGGGGCACGACCTCTAATTCCAACTTGCCCGACTTCCAGAGTTCTTTAACCGGGCCGCCGGCCTCAGGATGAAAGGGCATGGGCGAGACCATCTTCTCGACCTGTCCAGTGGCGACCAAGTCGGACACTCCGAAGCCGCCGGATATTGGAAGCCACGCCCCCTGGCAGATCAGTGTCAGTCCGGAAACCCCGGTGTCAGCCAGGCCTCGAAGCAGGTTTTCCGGAACGCCGCTACCTGCGAAACCGGCGACCAACACGGACGCGCCATCTGCGATATCGGCCAAAGCGGCCTGGGCCGAGGGGAACAACTTGCCTTTGGCCGATTGATTTTCGGGATCGGTGGACATGTGCGGGTTTTTGTTTCCTTGTTGTATCTAGACGTTGTATCTAGGCATTGTATTAAGCGGGTGGGAAGCTACGGCAGCAACGCATTATAGCGGCAGGCGGGTGGATATACCACGATGGGGGCGCTTGTATGGGCGACCAGCAACAAATGGCGATTCAGGTTCTGGATCAACATTGGTCGTAGGGACGGGTTTCTAACCCGCCCAGCCTTCCGTAGACCAATCGTTGTATCCAGAGGTCGCTTTGGGGGTGGTGCCGTTTCCGTTCCCCGGATAATTTGGTCTCCCTAGAGCAGGGCAGGTTGGAAAGCTGCCCCTACGTCCCTGACTTTGCCTGGCCAACAAAAAAGCTGCCCCGTGATTAGCGGGGCAGCTTTTCTTGTACGCTTTGTACCGGCAGGTCGAAACGGGGTTGTACCCCTAGAAGTCCATCCCGCCACCCGGAGGCATGGCCGGCATTGCCGGGGTTGCCTGGGGTATCTCGCTGATCACGGACTCGGTGGTCAGCACCATGGCTGCCACGCTGGCCGCGTTCTGCAGAGCGGACCGGGTCACTTTGACCGGGTCAACGATGCCACGTTCCATCATGGGACCGTATTCACCGATGTCGGCGTCGTAACCGTAGTCGTCGGCCTGCTGTTTGACGTTGTTGAGGACAACCGCGCCCTCGAATCCGGCGTTCTCGACAATCAGCTTTAGGGGCTGCTCGAGGGCGTGACGGATGATGTTTACGCCCACCTGTTCGTCGGCGGGGATGTCTTTCAGGTTGTCCAAGCCGCGGCTGGCGCGGACAAGGGCGACTCCGCCTCCGGGGACGATGCCTTCCTCAACCGCGGAACGGGTTGCGGAGAGGGCGTCTTCGACCCTGGCTTTGCGCTCTTTAAGTTCGATCTCGGTGGCTGCTCCGACCTTGATCACGGCAACGCCGCCGGACAGCTTGGCCATCCGCTCTTGGAGCTTCTCCCGGTCGAACTCGGAGGTGGTGTCTTCGATCTGGGCTTTGATCTGGTTGATCCGGCCCTGAATCGCTTCCTCGGCGCCTCGGCCCTCAACGATGGTGGCCTCGTCCTTGGTGGCCGTGATGCTGCGGGCGGACCCGAAGTCTTCAACAGTTGCGGTGTCGAGCTTCTGACCGGTCTCCTCACTGATGACGGTGCCGCCGGTGAGGATGGCGATGTCTTCGAGCATTGCCTTACGGCGGTCGCCGAAGCCAGGTGCCTTGATGGCCAGGACGCTGAGGGTGCCGCGGAGCTTGTTGACCACCAGGGTGGCCAGGGCTTCGCCGTCCACATCCTCGGCGATGATCACCACGTTCTTCTTGCCAATCTGGAGCAGTTTCTCCAGGGCGGGAAGCATATCGGCAACAGCCGAGATCTTCTTGTCGGTGATGACTATTGTGGGGTCTTCCAGCACCGACTCCATGCGGTCGGGGTTGGTGATGAAGTAGGGGGAGATGTAACCACGGTCGATCTGCATCCCCTCAACGTATTCGATCTCGTCGGCCAAGCCCTTGGACTCTTCAACGGTGATGACACCGTCTTTGCCGACCTTCTCCATGGCCTCGGCGATGGTCTCACCGATGGCTTCTTCGTGAGCGGAGAGGCTGGCAACCTGGCCGATGCGCTCCCGGGTCTCTACGACCTGGGACATGGCCTGCACTTCCGTGACAACGGAGGCAACGGCTTTCTCGATGCCGCGTTTGATGGCCATCGGGTCTGCGCCTGCGGTGACGTTCTTGAAGCCTTCGTTGATGATGGCCTGGGCCAACACAACGGAGGTGGTGGTGCCGTCGCCGGCGGCGTCATTGGTCTTGGTGGCGGCTTCCTTGAGAAGCTGCGCGCCCATGTTTTCAAATGAGTCGGGCAGTTCGATCTCTTTGGCGATGGTTACGCCGTCGGAGCATACCTGTGGCGGGCCAAATGACTTGTCCAATACCACGTTACGGCCCTTGGGACCAAGGGTGACTTTCACTGCATCGGCCAAAATGTCGATCCCGGTACGGAGCGACTTCCGAGCATCTTCAGCGTAGGCCAACTTCTTTGCTGGCATCCTGTTCCTCCTGTAGGTAGGTCAAGGCTGGGCTTTAGCCCGCCCTGTTTGATGATTGTAGATTGGGTCTAGTGGGTTCCCGATTTTATTCGGGGCGGATTAGCTGATCTTCGCTAAGATATCGCTTTCCCGAAGGATCAAAAGCTCGTCGTCGCCGTCCTTGTATTCCGTGCCGGCGAACTTGGAGTAGATGACGCGGTCTCCCTTAGCAAGCTCCATGGGAATTCGGGAGCCGTCTTCGCTGACCCGGCCGGGGCCAACTGCAACGACCTCACCCTCCTGGGGCTTTTCCTTGGCGGTATCGGGCAGGTAAATGCCACCCTTGGTAGTCTGTTCGCCCTCGCTGGGCTTCACCACCACACGTTCTCCCAATGGCGTAAAGTTTGCCACCGCGGCCTCCTTCTATATCGCCGGGCGAATTTAGTAGCCCGGCATTAAACTCAGATGGGGTTAGCACTCTCAACACGAGAGTGCCAAGCTATGGTAGAACGGGCACAAGACCTTGTCAAGATTGACGTGTCCGGCCTAGTATTTAGGGGTTGTTCAAAGAGACTGATTTCCCATGTTACTACGCCCTGAAAATTTCGGAAAATAATCCGCCCTGAAATCCTAATATAACCAACGAAAAGAGGCCATCAGATCGCCGATTCTCCTGTAAAACTAGAACGCACTGCAAAGGTGGCCACCGTCATTCTAGACCGGCCGGATACTGGCAACCGGATCGACACTGAGATGGCCGAATCCCTCACGGAAGTCTGCCGCCTGGTCGCAGAAGACGACGGCATAATGCTGCTGGTAATCACCGCCAACGGCAATGTCTTTTCTGTTGCTGGTGAAAGTGGAGAAGCCGGAGATCTGGTTGGGGTGAATAACGCCTTCAGAAAACCTGGCGCGCCGGCGGTGTTGGTAGCTTTGAATGGCGACGCCACCGGGCCCGGTTTGGAATTGGCGCTGGCGGCGGACCTGCGCATCTGCGTCCCCTCCGCCCGGTTCGGGTTTCCTGGCCTGGCGAGAGGAGTTCTTCCTCAGAACGGCGGTACGCAACTGTTGCCCCGGCTGGTGGGGCCGGTCTGGGCCAAGGATATGCTGCTCACCGGCCGCATGGTGGATGCCACAGAGGCTCTCGCCATTGGACTGGTGAACCGAGTCGCGGACCAGCCCGGCCAACTGAACAACATGGTGTCTGACCTGGCGGCGCAGATCACCGCCGGCAGCCCCATCGGTGCCCGCTACGCCAAGGAGGCGGTTGGCAAAGGCATGGACCTGACGTTGGAGCAGGGTCTGGGACTGGAAGCAGACTTGAACGTTATACTGCAATCCACATCGGACCGGGCCGAAGGGCTCAAGTCGTTCCTAGAAAAACGGGACCCTGACTTTACCGGCTCTTAGCCAGCTCTTTAATAGCTCATTTATATAACCGCCATGATCCATATACAAAAGGAATCCCAGTGAAGTTAAAGCTGGACCTCCACACCCATGTGTGGGAGGCGTTCAATTTCGTACCGCCTTCCGTGGAGATCGCGGAGAAGGTGGTCAACCAGATCAAGTCCAAGGGCATCGACGGCATCGGTATCACCGACCACCACAACAAGGAGTGGGGCATGGAGTTCCGCGAGTTGGTGGAGAAACACTTCCCCGGCCAGGTGTACATCATCCCTGGTTGGGAGATAGAGATTCGGCCCGAGTCCAACCCGTTTGCCGAATATCAGGTGGCCGAGCTTTTCCTACCCGACGGCGGTGGTGTCTTCCGCACGTATTGCCATCCGGGGTACTACTCCCCGGAGATTGTCATCGAGCCCAACATCCACGCGATAGAGATTGACAACTACATCCACAACTGGCACATCCGCAAGGACCAGGTGACCGAGGTCGCGTCGGAACACGACCTGATGTTGATGGAAGTGAGCGACGCCCACAACCTGGAGAACATCGGCCTTCGCTACACCGAAGTCGAACTGGACGATCTATACGCCAGAGCCGTCCCCCTTAGTTAGACCTCATGTCCTCTCCCTCTTCATCTGATACCTCTCCATTCGATACCCTGCTGTTTGAAAAACGCGGAGCAGTGGCCCACGTGTCACTGAACCGGCCCCAAGTGGTGAACGCCTATAACATCCAGATGCGGGACGATTTCACCCAGGCCCTGTCGGCCGTTCAGCTAGACCCTGACGTCCGGGCGCTCCTGATCACAGGCGAGGGACGGGGCTTCTGCGCCGGTGCAGACCTGACCGAATTTGGCTCCGCCCCGTCCCAGGTGATCGCCCGGCAAGTGCGCTGGGAAAGGGACGTTTGGGGGCAACTGGTAAACTTGGACAAACCTGTCGTCGCGGCGGTGCATGGGTACTGCATCGGCTCGGGTCTGGAGATCGCCCTGCTATGTGACCTGAGAATAGCTGCCACGGGCACGATATTCGCGCTGCCCGAGGTACAGTTGGGCATGATCCCAGCGGCCGGCGGCACCCAGACACTACCCCGGACGGTGGGTAGGTCCAAGGCCTTGGACCTTCTGCTAACCGGACGGCGCATACAGGCGGAAGAAGCCCTGAAAATGGGGCTGATAACCCGCGTTACGACGCCTGAAACGCTGCGGGATGAAGCTTGGCAGTTGGCCGATAGCCTGGCCGAATTGCCGGTTGCCGCAGTCGCCGCCATGAAGCAAGCGCTCAGGCAGGGAATGGACCTTGATCTGCCGCGGGCCTTGCAGTTGGAAAGCCGCATCGCAGCCCGGCTGGCCAGTTAAACACGAGAGCTTTAAATAGATGAACACCTCTGAATTCTTGATGATTGCCGGGGCCATCGTCCCCGACCGCCCGGCGATAATATTCGACGGACAAACCATCACTTTTGAAGGGCTGGCCGAGCGGGTCAACCGCCTAGCCAATGGCCTTTCGGAGATGGGCGTGGGGCCTGGTGACCGGGTAGCCACCATGCAGGTCAACACCAACCAGTGCATCGAAGCCTATTTCGCGGCGGCCCAATTGGACGCCATCTACGTGCCGATAAATTTCCGGGCCAAGACTGACGAGCTGGCCCAGATGCTGGAGATTGCCCAGCCCACCTGCTTGCTGCTTGGCGAACGTTATCTTTCCTTGGTGCCTGAGGGCAGCCGGATGTCTGAGGGGATAATCATCCTGGACGGCGAAGCCAAGGGCAAAAATAAGAATTATGAGCCGCTGCTGGCTGAGTCCTCGCCGGAACAGATGCACTTCCCCGAGGCTGGCGACGAAGACACCACGGTGATCATGTTCACCGCCGGGACCACCGGGGTGCCCAAGGGTGTGATGCTGACCCACGACAGCTTCTCTTCTTATCTTCTGGCCACGGTTGAACCAGCCGACCCCGACGTGGAAGAGAGCAACCTGATAACCGTGCCCTTCTATCACATAGCCGGACTCCAAGCCGCCCTGGCCGCGGTCTACGGCGGCCGGACCCTGGTGGTTATGCGGCAGTTCGACCCGGCTGAATGGTTACGGCTGGTCCAGGAGAACCGGGCCAACCGGGCAATGTTGGTGCCGACCATGCTGAAGCACCTGATGGAACACCCAAACTTCTCGGATTATGACCTTTCATCCCTCAGCGTCATCACCTATGGAGCGGCCCCCATGCCGCTGCAGGTGATCCGCGAGGCCATCGACAAGTTTCCCGGCGCCCGGTTCATCAACGCCTTCGGCCAGACCGAGACCGCATCGACGATCACCATGCTGCCTCCCGACGACCACGTGTTAGACGGCAGCCCGGAAGAGGTCGAGATCAAGCTGAAGCGCCTCACGTCCATCGGCAAGCCATTGGATGACGTGGAAGTGAGCATTGTTGACGAAGAGGGCGGGACCGTGGCTATCGGCGAGACCGGCGAGATAGTGGCCCGCGGCTCCCGGATGATGGCCGGCTACTGGCAGGAGGAATCGGCCACCCGTGACACCATGCGCGGCGGCTGGATCTACACCGGAGACCTGGGATACCAGGACGAAGACGGCTACATATTTCTTTCGGGCCGGGCCAAGGACTTCATCAAACGGGGTGG
>CAVOAA010000138.1:0-8213 GCA_963693555.1 Dehalococcoidia bacterium
GCCGTTGAGTTGAGCACCGATGCAATCCGCCAGGCACAAACGGACCCAGACCTCCAAAACCTAAGAGATGACCCGCGGAGTCACGAACTTCTCAGCGGGTAAGTTAATCATTTGTTAACAAACTACTCGTTGACTCAGGCAATGATGTTCTTCGTTTTCGGATCTATTCTTTTTGCAACGAAGACCGGAGAAGTTAATCTTGCCGGATGGCAACCTGTTTCTTTGCCGATCGTAATATTCCAAGTTTTAGGCGCTGCGGCGTTCGCTTGTGCGTTTTGTTTGATTTGGATAAGTTTCGGTAGCTTGAATCGGCCGATACAAACTTGGTTGGAGGAATACCCAAACTCTACGTTTCAATCGGCAATCAATATATTTTGTGGTCGATTTCCTTCCTTGTTTACACCGTAAGCTGGATTTCTAGCTTTGGCGGGGCGATAAGCCCAGAGTTCTTCCACATAGAATTTTGGTTCGGATTAATAATTTTCGCGGCTTTCCTACTTCATTTAATCGTTTCGATAGTGAATTTCAGAAAATTTGGCCAAGCGAGCGATTCAAATTCGACTACAGAGAAGTGAACTCATACGGACCTCCCCCACCAACACCTGTGCTACATCAACCACACCTAGTCATCACCACCCTACCTACCACGGCGCCACTTGACCCAGGATATGCTAATCAACGCCAGGCCCGCACTAGGCTAAACAGAACCTGGCGTTTAGATCAGTCTCCATTCCTTCACCCAACCCACGTAATCTCCCCTAGCCTTGCATCATTGTTAACAACGAGTGTCGCAAACCCCTTGGGGTTGTCGCGCTCGAAGTGGAGTTCTTGGGCGGGGTTGTAGATGTCGCAGTAGTCTCGGGTGGTCTCCTCGGGGGGTAGGCCCTCTTGGCCCCTGGATATGGCGCGCTCCAGGGCTGTTTCGAAGCCGCAGTCGATCCAGATCGACCGGTCGTAAAGGGGTTGGAAGGACCGCTTCAGGAGATAGATACCTTCGAGGATGATCACGTCTACGTCCTCGAACTCGTAGGTGCACCGCTCGTACTCGGTGGAGAGTTCATCGGCGTAGTTGATCTCGACTTGCAGGGAGCGGTGGTCGCGCAGGGGAAGGATAGTTTCGGCGAACATCTCCTCGAACCGGATGGCGTTGTTGTAGTAATGGTCCGGCGGGTTAGTAGGGTCGAATCGGCCGATGTTCAACCAGGCGTCGACGCTGATGGCGACGGCCCGCACGTCCTGCGACCGCAGAGCGGCAACCAAACGCTCGGTGAAATAACCCTTGCCGCCCGCATCGATTCCCGAGACGGCAGTCAGGACGCTCCGCTCGGAGGGGACCGACCTTCTGGCGGCTAGGACCTGGTCGACAACCGCCTGCAGTGTCGAAGCGGCGTTTTCCATGGCCCTACTCAGCTGTTTTGCAACGGCGGATGATCTCGGTGGTTGAGATTGATGACGTATAAGTCAGAGTGCGATATATCCCCAAGGCGATTGCGTCCGAGTATGAACGGTCGATCTGCTCTTGGTTGTAATCGTCACCATGGACCACCAGGTCTATCTGGTGTTTCTCGATCCATGCGGCGTCTGTCACCCAGGGCGCATCAGGGATAACCTCATCCACGTAGCGGCACCCGTATACTGAAGCGATACGTTCTTCCATGTTCAAGATCGGGTCTCGTTTATTGGCCCGGGCAGATTCATCGGAGTTAACCCCGACCAGGAGATAGTCGCCAAGGTCACGGGCCCGCCGGAGAAACTCGACATGTCCGTAATGGAAAAGGTCAGCCACCATGTCTACATATACCCGTGTCAAAGTACGACCCCCTTCGGCCGGTCAGGCGCTTGATGGCGCGTCAACAGGCGTTCGATAACGCTCTGATCGAAAGCATAGTGCTAAAGCGATAAAATTGGCAATGCAGAGGCACAATCCCGATACTCTAACCCCCACCTGTGCTATATTAACCACGACTTCTTATCATTACTCCAGCCACAAAGGCGTCCTTTGAACCTCGTTATGACAACCACCTCAGCCGAGGGTTTCCTTGGCTGAGAACAACATAGCTTCCCGAACAATCTCCAGGGTGACCAACGCCCATTACGCCTGGTACATCGTGGCCATGGGCACCATGTTGCAGCTGACCACTAACTTCGTCAGCCAGGCCTTCGCCATCCTGGTCGTCGTCATGCGCGACAACTTTGGTTGGTCTTTGACGGCTATCGTCCTCGCCTACTCCCTGCGCAGCATCATCGGCGCTTTGCTGTCGCCCTACGCTGGAACCCTTGGAGACCGCTACGGCGCCAAAAGAGTGATGATGGTCGGCGCGGGCTTCTTCGTTGGCGGGCTGCTGCTACTCAGCACCATCAATGAACTCTGGCAGCTATTCCTCTACTACAGCATCATTTTGGGCATCGCCCAGGCTTTTTTCCGGGTAAATATTCCGACCACGGTTGCAGCTTGGTTCAAAACAAAGCTCGGCGTGGCCGTCGGCATCCAGCAGTCAGCCGGCGGCATGGGCGTATCCGTGCTGGCTCCTGGGCTAGCCGTCCTGCTGACCCAGACCGACTGGCAGACAGCCTTCATGATTATCGGAATCGCCGGTGGGGTCATAGTCTTTGGGCTGCTGGCCTTCTTCCACGGTGAACCGGCCGACCGCGGCATGGCGCCGTACGGGGCCGATGGGGGAGACAAATCTGCGGTGAACCCCTTCTCGGGCGCTGCGGCGAAGATCAGAAGCCAGGTCTTCATGAAGCGCGCCAAGGGCACCCGGGCCTTCTGGTTCCTGCCCCTGGTGCACCATCTGGGCTGTGTCGGCCACTCCATAGTCATCGTCCACGGCGTTTTCTTCGCCACCACCAAGGGGGTGTCCCTGGAGGCCGCCACCTTCATCATCACCATCTATTCGTTCAGCAGCATCGCCAGCAAGTTGATGGTGCCCATCCTGGCCGACCGTCTGGGCGCCAAAGGCGTTATGGCATTCTTCTACTTCATCCAGGGTGCGGCCGTGGTGATGCTCTTCTGGACGTCCGAACCCTGGCAGTTCTACCTGTTTGCGGTAGTCTTCGGCTTCGGGTTCGGCGGCGAGATGTCGGCCTTCCTGGTGGTGAACCGCCAGTACTTCGGCATGGGCCCGGTGCGGACCGTGTTTGGATTCCAGAGCATGGGCGCGGGGCTGGGCATGGCCCTCGGCGGTCTTATCGGCAGTGTGGTCTACGACGCCTTCGGGTCCTACAACGTGGCTTGGATAGTATCCCTATTCGCCAGCCTGGGCGGTATGGTCGCGATCTTCACCATGGAATCCACGAAGAACGAGCTGATACCAGACTGGGAAGACGACCTGCCCGAAGATGCCAAAGTGCCCGATCTAGCGCCGGCTCCGGCGGACGACTAGGCTAGTCGACGGTTTCTTTCTCTTCGGACTTCGTTGTTGATTCAATGCCAGGACTCGGGCAGAAAGCTAAAATCCCCCCAACCCCCCTTTACGAAAGGGGGGCTCTAAACTTCCCCCTTTCGTAAAGGGGGACCGAGGGGGATTTCGCCCCGCCAACCAAACCCAAAAGCTGACCGCTGACCGCTGAAAGCTGATAGCCGAAAGCTGACTCGCTCCAAAGGAGCCACACTTGCTGATAGACATCCACAGCCATCTGGTGATGCCCGAATACCTGGAGTACCTCACCGGGCGCGGCAACCTGCCCAAGGCTGTTGTTAACGGCGGCGCTTATTTCATCAGTTGCAGCGGTGGTTATACCCAGACCTCGTCCGCGGTCCATGCCGATGTCGAACAAAAGCTGCGCGACATGGAAGAGATCGGCGTCGACCTGGCCGTCATCAACCACGGCATCCCCGGCCCCGAGATGCTGGGCGGCGCCGAGGCTGACGATTGGGCAGCACGGATGAACGACTTCCAAGCCGGCGTCATCCAGCAATACCCTGGCAAATTTATCGGCTGGGCGAACATCGGCTTCGGCAGTCCGGAGCGCTCCATCGCCGAGGTAGATCGTTGCATCAACGAGCTTGGCTACAAGGGAGTCCAGCTTTTCTCCAACATCAACCAGAAGGTGGTGGACTCGCCAGAGTTCATGCCCGTTTACCGGCACATCGCCAAGCTGGGCGTGCCCATCAACCTGCACCCAACCGCGCCCATGAACCTGAACGGCATGGACCTGCAACCCCTGGTCCGTGGCATGTCGCTGATGTTCGACTCGACCCTGGCGACCATGCGGCTGGTGATGAGCGGCATCTTTGAGCAAGAGCCCGGGTTTACCTTGATCGTCCCCCACACCGGCGGCTGGGTGCCCTATCTAAGGGGACGTGTCGAACGCATCATCGACAGCTACACCCCGCCGGAAGGCCAGCCCAAACTCGCTCGACCGTCTGCCGAATCGGTGGACCGCATCTATGTGGACACCGTCGCCCACAGTCCTGAGACCATGAAGTATTGCTACGAGATGTTCGGCCCGGAACGGATCATGTTCGGCACCGACCACCCCTTTACGTCCTGGGAGATCTACCGGGAGATGATGGATGGCCTTGAGTGCACCGACGCCGAACGCGAGCTCATCTACCACGGCAACGCCGAACGCCTGCTGGGGCTTTAGCTGGCAAGCGGAAATCCCCCAAGCCCCCCTTTCGTAAAGGGGGGCTTGGGGGATTTCCGCCCCATTGAGGCGCTGGATTCCTCAGGGTAAACTGTCTCGAACCCAGAAATACCAACCAGCGTCGTCTGCTGACGGCTGACCGCTGAAAGCTGATAGCGCTCCGAAGGAGCCCTCCTGTGCGCATAGACGTCCACAGCCACCTCGTCTACCTGCCCTATCTTGAGTACCTGACGGGACGCAGTTCCCTGCCCCAGGGAGTCCTCCGGGGTGGAACATACTTCGTCAGCTGTACCGGCGGCTACCAGCACGCCTCGCCCCTGGTCCACGCCGACGTCGACGAGAAACTTAAGGACATGGAAGAACTGGGCATCGGCATGTCTATATTGAGCCACGGTATGCCTGGCCCTGAGCTATTGGGCGGGCCTGAGGCCGACGATTGGGCCTCCCGAATCAACGACCACCTGGCCGAGGTCATTCAGGCCCACCCCGGCAAATTCCAGGCCTGGGCCACCCTGGGCTGGGGCAGCGCCGAACGCACCATCGCCGAGATCGACCGGTGTGTGAAAGAACTAGGATTCAAGGGCGTCTATCTCTTCTCGAACATCAACCAGAAGACCCTCGACAGCAAGGAATTCTGGCCGGTCTACAAGCACATTGAGAGCCTGGGTATCGCCATGGACATGCACCCCACCGCGCCGATCAACATGAACGGCATCGACCACCGGCCCCTGGTCCCCGGCATGGCCTTCATGTTCGACACCACCCTGGCCACCGTGCGCATGGTGATGAGCGGCGTCTTCCAGGAATACCCCGACCTCAAGTTGATCGTCCCCCATACTGGCGGCTTCGTGCCCTTCATCCGCGGCCGCGTTGGCCGGATGATCGACGCCTGGACGTCGCCTGACGATTGGACCGACCTGTCCGATTCCTCTCAAGTGTCATTCGACAAGATCTACGTGGACACCGTGGCCCATAGCCCTGAGGCGCTGGAGTATTGCTACAAGGTCTACGGCGCCGACAAGCTGCTCTACGGCACGGATCACCCGTTCTCCCACTTCGAGGTCTACAACGAGATGGTCGACAACCTGGCCTGCACCGACGCCGAACGCGAACTCATCAACCACGGCAACGCGGAAGCCCTACTGGGGCTCTAACTGCCAGCGAAAATCCCCCAACCCCCCTTTACGAAACGGGGGTTCTAACCTTCCCCCTTTCGAAAAGGGGGACCGAGGGCGATTTCGCGACCATCAAACCAAACCCAAAAAGCTGACCGCTGACCGCTGTTAGCTTGGAGAAAACCATGAACCTGAGAGATTCCGTCATCATCGTCACCGGCTCGGCCACTGGGCTTGGTTCGGCCATCGTGAAACAGGTGGCCGCCAAAGGCGCGCGGGTGGTCATCAACTACACCAAGAGCGAGAAAGAGGCCCACGAGACCGAGGCCGTCTGCGATTATCTGGGAGTGGAATCCATCTTATGTAAAGCAGACGTGTCGGTGGACGAAGACTGCCGCCGCATGGCCAACGAAGCGATCGAGAAGTGGGGCCGCATCGACGGGCTGGTCAACAACGCCGCCCGGTCTGTCTTCGCTAACTCAAAAGACTTGGAGGCCCTGGAAGGCCAGCAATTCATGGACGTCTTCTCGGTTAATGTCGTGGGTCCCTATCAGATGGCGCGGGCGGTTGCGCCCCACATGAAGGCGCAGGGACACGGGTCCATCGTCAACGTCTCCTCCATATCCGCCGTCACCGGCGCCGGAAGCTCCATCGCCTATGCGGCTTCCAAAGGTGCATTGAATACCATGACCCTGTCGTTAGCCCGCTCGCTGGCACCAGAGATCAAGGTCAATGCTGTCATGCCCAGTTCGTTTCCGTCGCGTTGGTGGGTCAACGGTATCGGTGAAGAAGCGACCGAGGCCTTATTCGAAAAGTTCAACGCCCAGGTGCCCTTGAAAGAGGTGGCGACTCCCGAGTCCGTCGCCAGAACCGTGGTCTGGCTGCTTGAAGACGCCGCCTTCACCACCGGCGAGATGATCAAGATAGACTCCGGCATGCACCTGCTGGGCTTCCAACCTTAACGACGAGCTGGCCTACTTTACTTTTCTGAAAACCTGCACTCGGTGGTGTGCCACGTCGGCGCCGTAAACGTTCCCGGCCGAGTCGGTGTAGATGTTGTGGGCCTGCTCGAATGTCCGGCCCCGGGCCAGCAGCTCGCCGTCCAACGTCAGGATGCTCAGGCGCGGGACCTGGTCGGTGACGTAGACCGTCCCGGCGGCGTCGATGTGGACGCCCATCGGCTTCTTGAAGTCGGTCCACTCATCTAGGAACGCGCCTTCAGGTGTAAAAATCTGCACCCGGTTGTTCTCCCGGTCCGCCACGTAGATCCTTCCGTCCGCCGACACCCGCACGCTGTGGGGCACCCGGAACTGTCCGGGACCGCTGCCGGGCGAACCGAACGAACTTATGTAAACTCCCGACTCCGAGAACCGGTGGACGCTGGAGTTACCGTAGCCGTCGGCAACCAGCATCTCTCCCGCTATGGGCGAGCCGGCCGGCGCGACGCACATGTCCGCCGGGTGGTTGAACGGCGCCTGCAATTCCGCCCGGTCTCTGATGCCCAGCGACATGACCAGTTCGCCCTCGGTTGTGTACTTCAGTATCTGATGGGCGTCGCGGTCGGCCAGGTAGACGCCGTCATCAGGGCCAACATAGATCAGGTGGGCGTCGGCCGGCGTGCCGTCCTTGCGCGGCCATTGGCTGATCAATTCCCCTTCACGGTCAAACACCAGGACCGGTGGGTCGCCCCGTTGGTACACGTATAGGTTGTCCTGGGAGTCCACCGCCACCGCACTGGGGGCCTGGAACTCCATGCCCCGCGGCAGCTTGGCCCAGTCCGGCCGGTACTCGTACCGATAGTCACCCATTCCGACTGTGATAGGCATTTTTATCTGCTCCCCGAACCAGGTCATTTCAGATAAGCTGACTGGATTCTACACGAAGGTAACTAACCTGATATTGACTCAATTTTGATTCAGGCGTTCCCTAACTAACTAATCCGGTGGTATACGATTGTCATGATTCATCAATGTAATCAGACTAGTTAACCGCCTTGAGGAGCGAATCGTGAATGCATTCGACACAACAGAGCGCCATCTGCTCCCGGACGATCCAATATCATCGTCTTCTCAAGACCGTCTTGGTCGTCTGCCGTTTGCCAAATCATTGGCTGCAAATCTGAATGCATATTCAAATCTCGAATCTTTGGTTGTTGGATTATACGGCCCTTGGGGATCAGGCAAATCCTCTCTCCTAAACTTGGTAGAGGAAGAGCTTAAAAAGGTATCACCAGAGGGCGATCATTCACCTATAGTTATCCGATTTGACCCTTGGAATTTCAATTCTGTTGACCAATTAATTTTCATGTTTTTCCAATCGATGCGATCGGCCCTAGGAAGCGATTCGAAGGATAAAAATCTAAAAAAAATTAGACTGGGCCTGGAAACACTGAGGTGGACCCGGAAATTCGGACAGGTGGCTAAGTGAGGATCCCGCTCCTAAAATAAACACAGCTGTTGCTGTGAAGAAGGAGTGGGACATGTCGAAAGAGCGGAGGAAGCACAG
>CAVOAA010000139.1:0-8179 GCA_963693555.1 Dehalococcoidia bacterium
CGGTGACACATCGTACCATTGCCATGATTAACCTCCAGTTCGCGTTCAGATTGATCCCGCCGTCATTACAACCCAGCCGCCCGAGCCAGTCAAGTTCGTGGGCAAGCGGATGGGATTAGGCAGCTGGAGATTGAATGCCCATGTTTGAGGTGTCATAGCCGCCCAAACTCTCCACCCTGCGGTGCAGCACCGGCCAGCGGAGCAGGTCCAACAATACCTGGACCGGACCGTGGGAAAGGAAATGGTCGGGTATTACCAGGTCGTAACGCTCTTCTTCCAGAGGCAAAAAATCCAACCCCATAGCCACCGCCGCCGCCTTAACCCCGATACCGACATCGGCGTTGCCGGATGCGATTGCCGCTGCCACCGCCAAATGCCCCCATTCTTCTCTGTCGTATCCCATCACCATTGCCGGGGTGATACCTGCCGTAACCAATGACCGGTCCAGAAGTGCTCGGCTACCTGAACCGGCCTGGCGATTGACGAACCGGATACCGGGGTTGGCCAGGTCGGCCACTCCCTGCAACTGGTGCGGGTTTCCGTAGGCCAGGATCAGCCCCTGCTGCCAGGAGGCGAATGTGACCAGCGTACAGGGGAAGGGGACGAGCTGCCGGACCCATGAGTTGTTGTAACCGCCTGTCTCATCGTCCAGAAGATGACAACCGGCAACGTGAGCCTCACCGTTGGCCAGCCCCAATAGTGCTTGGCTGCTGCTTTCCTCGCCGGCAACCAATGCCACGCCCCTAGAGCGAAGGCCCGACTCCAACAGACCAACCGCCGGGTCGCAACCCAGCATGGCCAGGGTAGGAGACTCTACTTCCTCCGGGTCGAACGGCTGCACACTGACCCGCCGCCCCTGTTCGCCAGGAGCCTCGCCAGAGGTTCTGCCGGTGGATTCGCCAGAGGACCCGCCAGCAGACCCGCCGAAAGACCCGCCGGAAACTATCAGGCCCTCCGCGGTGACCACGGCGTGGCGGGTGTTGTCGGCCCCAGCCAATGGCCGGGCGAACATCTTGTCGCCAACACGGAACAACCGTGCCCGTTGAACTGAGTCCTGAGGGGAAGTCTCCGCTGTAGATGTCGTGACCAACTCCGCTGTAACGATAACTGGAGGTTGGTCCGGCAGAAAGAATAACGACTCCACCCTTTCTTTCAAAGTCTGGGCCAGTCGCAATGCAATCTCGGTGGACGGGTTGGCGGAGCCTGACTCTAGAGATGAGTAGGCCTGACGGCTGATACCGGCCTGTCCGGCCAGTTCTCCCTGTGTGAGACCGACCTTGGTACGGGCCTGCTTCAGGTTATTTTGGAGGTTACTACTATTGCGAGGCATGCCATAAAAGTACAATAACCTTGATAAAATATCAAGTTTACTTTACAATCGGCCATTCTGAAATATGTTCAACTCGACCCATCCAACACCCCCGATTGCGCAGGCCAAATACCTACTCGCAGCCTTGTTATTCGTAGCAGTTTCCTGCGGCGGAAACCCTGGTGTCACCCTCCGGGTAATGGCCGCATCTTCCTTGACCGAGGCTTTCAAAGAGATCGGTCAAGCCTTCGAGGCCGCGACCCCCGGGGTTGAGGTGGCGTTGGACTTTGGCGGCAGCCAACGGTTGCGTTCTCAATTGGAATTAGGGGCCAAAGCAGGCGTTTTCGCCTCAGCGGACCATCTTCAAATCGACCCGCTTATGAAAGAAGATTTGATATCGGGATTGCCTCAGAATTTCGCATCGAATACGTTGGTGGTGATTTCAATGACCGATGGCCCAGTGACTAACATCCCCGGACTGGCGCTTCCAGGAGTCCGGCTGGTGCTGGCCCAAAGCAATGTCCCGGCAGGCGGATACTCTCGGCAACTATTAAAGTTACTTGCGCAGGATAAAGCATTGGGGTTAGGCAGCCAGTTCGAAACAGATGTCTTGTCGAACCTGGTTTCTGAGGAACCTAACGTCAGGAACGTGGCCCAGAAAGTCGTACTGGGCGAAGTGGACGCCGGGATCGTTTACCAGACCGATGCTGCGGCGGCCCAAGCAGAGGGTGACATCACGGTGTTTGCCCTCCCGCCAGAGCTTAATGTGAGCGCCCGGTATCCGATCGTTGTTTTAGAGAGTGCGGCCGACAAAGAATTAGCCCAGGCATTCGTCGAGTTCGTCTTGTCTGAAGAAGGTCAGAGTATCCTCGGCAAGCATGGGTTTGGCTCGCCATGATCCGAGCCGCAAACCACCCTGCCGGCATATTGGGCACTGGTGGCGCACTCCTATTCGTGCTCTTTATCGGTCTACCGGTGGTCGCGCTGTTGGTCCGGGCTGCGCAGCAGAGCGATTTCCTAGGCGCGATCACAAGTGACTCTGCCCTGACAGCCCTCAGGTTATCCCTGATAACCAGCGTCATAAGCATGGCCGTGGTGGTGGTCTTGGGCACCCCTTTTGCCTACCTGCTGGCACGGAGCGAAAGCCTGTGGGCCAGGGTGGTGGACAGTCTGGTGGAACTCCCTCTGATACTGCCGCCGGTGGTGGCCGGTGTCGCCATGTTGATGGCCTTCGGTCGAAATGGGCTGATTGGGCCGCCGCTAGAAAGTGTCGGAATCACGATCCCATTCACGACAATGGCCGTGGTATTCGCACAGATATTTGTCGCCTCGCCGTTCTTTATCCGTTCGGCCAAATTGGGTTTCCAGGCTGTACCCAAGGACTATGAAGACATCGCCCAGACCTTGGGTGTTTCGCCGTGGCGAACCTTCTTCAGGGTGACGCTGCCGTTAGCGAGTCCGGCCATGCTCACTGGGCTGGGTCTGGCTTGGGCCCGGGCGCTCTCCGAATTCGGAGCGACCATGATGTTCGCCGGGAATCTGACCGGCGAGACCCAGACCATGCCTCTGGCGATAATGTCGGCCATGGAGACGAGCCTGGACGGCGCATTAGCCCTGTCGGTGATGCTGTTGGCCGGTTCTATCGTTGTACTGGTGCTCCTGGGTCTGCTCACCCGGCGAAGGTGGCAGAGCCGATGACCGCCCAACCGGCGCATGAGGCGACGGCCAGGGGCTGGGTCCAATGCCGCTTGGGTAACTTCAACCTGGAAACAGAATGGGAGGTCGCCCCCGGCGAGGTCTTGGTGTTGTTCGGCCCGTCCGGCGCCGGTAAATCGAGCACCCTCAGGGCGATCGCCGGACTCCTGCACCCGGTGGCCGGCCATGTGGAAGTTGGCGGACGGGTGGTTTATGACAGCCAAGATCAGGTCTGGGTTCCCACCCACGAACGGAAGCTTGGTTACCTCACCCAGCAATACAATCTTTTCCCCCACCTCACGGTTGCAGGCAACATCGCATTTGGACTCGAAGACCGTAATTCTTCAGCTGCGAAAAAACGCGTCACCAACCTTTCTGACCTTTTCCAACTGGATGGCCTGGCTGACCGGTATCCCTGGGAGCTCTCTGGCGGTCAGCAACAAAGGGTAGCCTTGGCCAGGGCATTGGCGCCCGAACCGGCCATGTTGTTGTTGGATGAACCGTTCGCATCGTTGGACGCGGAACTGCGGCGGACCCTGCGGCGGGAGATCAGGGCGATGTTGGTACAGTCGCCGGTGCCGGTGATGTTGGTGACCCACGACCGGGAAGAGGCCTTGGCGCTGGGAGACTCGGTCCAAGTCATCGATGAAGGCCGCACGCTGGTTACGGGCGACCCATTGGAAGTCCTAGGACAACCGGGCCAAGGCCGTGTGGCCCGGCTGGTGGGAGTCGAAAACCTCTTCGACCTCATAGTGCACGAGAGAAATCCTCGGGACGGGACGATGACCTGTATCGGCCCCGGTCTACAGCTAGAGGTGCCGTTGGACGCGCACATCACCGGAAACTCCACCCCGGAAGGACAACAAGACCGGGTTACCGTCGCTATCAGGGCGTCAGACATCATCTTGGCCAAAGAAGACCTCTCCGGTTCCTCGGCCCGCAACCGGCTTCCCGGCCACGTCATCTCAATCGAGTCCCGGCCACCTGGTTACGCGGTGACGTTGGACTGCGGCCAGCCGATGCGTTGTCACATCACCGGTGCGGCGTTGGAGGAGATGGGTATCCAGACCGGGCAGCAGTTGTGGGCCGTCTTCAAGGCGTCGTCGTGTTTCTTGGTCGACGAGGGTCAAGGCCCCCGTTCTGACCTTCCGGTTGACCAGCAACCGTTGTAATTTCGAGAAATTCCAGGTATTCGATAAGTCCGGTGTTTGCCACGTCTGCCGTTGATGTAAAAACCAGTTGAACGTTTCGTTTATGTCAACAATGGAACACCGCCAACCGCCGCGAAACCGTGGTTCCTTACCGGTCACCGTGCTGACGGATTCCGTCTACTATTTGCAAATACAATATTGGATTACCCTTGCCAACGCATTTAAGGATAGGCGCAAAAATCGGTTGCAACCCCGTTCCTAATAGGTATAATGTGCCCCAAGCAAATCTAGGGTCAGGCTGGACAGATTACCAAAACCCTCCAGGAGGGTGGGTGGATTCTAACCAGCACAAAATGCCCGGGGGAGCCAAATAGGGGAGAATATCCAGGAGGTGGTTCAGTGGCATTGTCAGACAAGACTTTAAATTGTGTGGAGTGCGGTGAGGAATTTATCTTTACGGCGGGTGAACAGGAATTTTTCCAGGCAAGAGGATTCGGCAACGAGCCCAAGCGCTGTCGTAGCTGCCGGGCTGTTCGACGCTCCGAGCAACGGTCTGCTGGGATGTACCAAGACGGCCCCAAGGAGATGTATCCGATCAATTGCGCCGAGTGCGGCAATGATGCCATGGTGCCTTTCCGACCCCGCGGCGACAGGCCGGTGTACTGCAGCGATTGCTTCAGCAAGATGCGCACCGAGTCGTCATCCAGTTTTTAAACCAGACTGGACAAGGGTGAATCTTAAACAGGGCTGGCGAGTGCCAGCCCTGTTTTTTGTTTGCCGGCAGCCAGGCTTAACTATTAGTCATTCCGGCGAAGGCCGGAATCCAGGCAAACACGACTGGCGGCAATAATTTGGCTTACTGAGAACCGTTGCTCCCACCTCCGACTACGTTGAGAGTCTCGACTTAGTCGGACCTAATCCTCCCCCATTCTTCTGCGGAACGATGGGGGAGGGGATTTATCTCGTCATCTCACTGACAGCTAAAGCCTACCGGCAGAGTTAGGTTGCTCATTAGATTGAAGCCATGACTTTCCAACAGCTACAATGTCACCGTGCCAACTGAACTATTTGAAGCCTGTCAGATACGCTGGATATGAAATTTAAAGACCTGCGAGAGTTCATAAACTTTCTGGAAGAGAAGGGTGAGCTGCGCCGTATCACTACGCCGGTCAACCATGAGTTGGAAATCACGGAGATCGCCGACCGGGTTATTAAGTCCGGTGGCCCTGCCCTGTTATTTGAGAACGTCACCGGGTTCGACACTCCTGTGATCATAAATATGTACGGGTCTTTCCAGCGGACAGCCTGGGCTCTTGGCGTGGATAGTCTGGACGAACTGGTCGGCCGGGTAGAAGGAGTTTTGGACCTGATGCACGGCCCTCCCAAAGGCCTGCTGAATAAACTCCGCACCCTGGGCAAGCTGGTGAACATGGGTTCTTACCAGGCCAAGACAGTGAACAGCGCGCCCTGCCAGGAGATAGTGCTGCAGGGGGACGACGTCGATCTCTACAAGTTCCCGGTGCTGAAATGCTGGCCTCTGGACGGCGGACAGTTCGTAACCCTGCCGCTGGTCATTACCAAAGACCCGGTGACCGGCATCCAGAACTACGGTACCTATCGGATGCAGGTCTACGACAAGCAGACCACCGGCATGCATTGGCAGACCCATAAAGTTGGCACGCACCACTACCGCATGAGCCACGAACTGGGCCTGGTCAGAATGGACGTTGCGGTTGCCCTGGGCGGTGATCCAGCCACTATCTGGACAGGATCAGCGCCACTGCCGCCGGACATGGACGAGATGGCTGTGGCCGGGTTTCTACGGGAAGAAGGTGTGGACCTGGTCAAAGCCAAGACCAGCGACCTGATGGTCCCGGCGCAGGCGGAGATCGTGCTGGAAGGCTACGTGACCCCGGGCGAAGAACGTGACGAAGGCCCCTTCGGCGATCACACCGGATACTATTCTATGGAAGACCCCTACCCGGTCTTCCACATCACCTGTATCACCCACCGGAAAGACCCCATCTACCCGGCCGCCATCGTGGGCCGGCCGCCCATGGAAGACTTTTACATGGGCAAGGTGACCGAACGGATATTCCTGCCTTTAATGAAATTGATCCTGCCCGAGGTCGTTGATATCAACATGCCGGCCGAGGGCTCGTTCACCAACCTGGTCATCGTATCGATCAAGAAAGAGTTCCCAGGCCACGGCCGCAAGGTGATGCACGGACTCTGGGGGCTGGGTCTGATGAGCCTGGTAAAGACCATCATAGTGGTGGACCACAACGTAGACGTCCACAACATGTCGGAGGTCGCTTGGCGGGTGACCAACAACATCGACCCGTCCCGTGACTTCGTTTTCTCCGATGGCCCGATCGACGACCTGGATATCGGCTCAGCGACGCCCAAATTCGGCGGCAAGGTCGGCATCGACGCCACCATCAAAGTCCCTGAAGAGGGCGGCCGGCGGCGGGAATGGCCCCCGGACATCATCATGGACCCGGCGGTAAAAGACCTGGTCGACCGGAAGTGGAACGAATACGGCATCTCCTAACCGTCAGCGAAAACCGGAATAACATCACCACCGCGCACTCCATGGTGATGTGAGAAGATACTGAACATGTCGGCCGCCAACGCCATAACAACCCCCGCTGGAATCATCGCTACAAGGATTCCACGTTACCTCAGCACCATTCGGATCTGGGAGTCGCTCTACGCCCTGCCATTTTGCTTCATGGGCATGATACTGGCCGCCGACGGATGGCCCGGTTGGAGCGTTTTCATCTGGATCACCGTGGCCTTAACCGGGGTCAGGACACTCGGTATGGCCGCCAACCGGTTCCTCCACCGAAAAGAAGACGTACACAATCCACGGACAGCCGGCCGTCACCTTCCCACGGGTAAATTGAAACCGTTTGAGGTTTTTGGGTTGATGGTTGTCGGCACCGGGGTATTCTTCTACGCGGCGTGGCAACTGAACGGTTTGGCCCTCGCTCTCGCGCCGGTGGCTGCGGCGTACGTCGTCATGTATTCCTTCGCCAAGTACTACACCTGGGCGTGCCACTTCTTCTTGGGCTGGGCGCTGGCCATATCTCCGTCTGCCGCCTGGATCGCAGTTACAGGACGTCTCGACCCAGAACCAGTGCTGATCTCGGTGGTGGTTGCGCTCTGGGCCGGTGGCTTTGACATCGTCTACGGCTGCGCGGATTTAGACTTCGACCGGAAATACGGCGTGAATTCATTCCCCAAACGCTTCGGGATCGCTGCTGCGCTGCGGACGACCAAGGTCATGCACACTGCCGCCGCCGCTGCGTTATTGGCCCTGGGCTTTTGGATGGACCTGTCTTTCTACTACTTCATCGGTTGGGCCATTGCAGTCAGCCTTCTGGCCTTTGAGAACGGACTGCTCAAGCCGGACGACCTGTCCAAATTGCGTTCGCCGCTCTTCCAGTACAACAGCGTGATCTCTATGGTGCTGCTGGTCTTCACCATACTGGGCGTGGCGCTATGACCTCTGTGAATTCCAACCCAGTGGTGGTCGGTATCACTGGAGCCAGCGGGGCCGTGATGGCCAGGGCAACGGTGGATGAGCTGTTGCGCCGTGACATACCCACGGTGGCGCTCTGTTCCAATCCGGGCCGCATGGTCTGGCAGGAAGAGCTGGGAGAGAATTTCAACGAAACGCTGGTGGAATGGCAGGAACACCCGTCATTCGTCCATTACCCGATAAATGAGCTGAGAGCGCCGGTGGCCAGTGGCACCTACCCCACCGCGGGCATGGTGATCGTCCCGGCCAGCATGAACAGCATCGCGTCCCTGGCCAACGGGCTCTCCGGCAACCTGCTATTGCGCAGCGCGGATGTCTGTCTCAAAGAACGGCGGCCTCTGGTGCTGGTGACCAGGGAGACCCCGCTGCACAGCATCCACCTCGAGAACATGCTGACCCTCAGCCGCATGGGCGCCATAGTAGTCCCTCCGGAGCCGGCCTTTTATCTCAAACCCCAGGGAATCAGCGACATCGTAG
>CAVOAA010000140.1:0-8081 GCA_963693555.1 Dehalococcoidia bacterium
CCCAGGCCGATCTCGATTCCCCCGGAGATGCAGATGACATACTGCCGGCGCGGGGCCGGATGCCAGTCGATGAACCGGCCGGCCTCATTCTCCCGGAAGGTTATGGTCGTGGTCTTGACCGCTTCGGACAACTCGGGGTGATTGGCTAGGCTGGTCTCCTCGATGTGAGTCTGTCCGTCGTCGCCGGTATACATTCGGTAGATGCCCATGGTTCTTCTCCGTAAATCTGATATGAGATTCTTTATATTGAGTTCTAGGCCAGGGGGATGACTGCGGTGATGATCGGTTCGTCGCCGGGCACGAAGCTGGTGTGGCCCTTGCCTGTGAGGTCTTCAACCAGGCGGGCGTCGCCGGGCAGGAAGGTATAGGTGGATCCGTCTTCCAGACCGACTTCAACGGTGCCGGAAAGGGAGATGATGTACTGCCGCCGTGGCGCGGGGTGCCAGTCTAGGAAGTAGCCCGGCTCCCATTGGCGGAAGAAGATGTGCTCGGCCGCGGCGCTGGAAGAGAGCTCCGGGTGGGTCAATATATCCAGTTCCTCGATCTCGCTCTTGCCGCTGCTGTTGGTGAATAGCCTGTAAATGGCCATGTCGTCGTCTCCGCCGGCAAAGCCGGGTTTTGTGATCGCTTGAGTTTCTCGGGCAGCGCCAGACTGTGTGGTGTCTGGTATCGGCCCACACTTTAATGCCTGGAGCGCGATCAGGCAATATCAAAACGGAAAATCAGCTGGTCAGTTCCAAGAACACCGGGGCGTACAGCCAACCCTCCAGCCGGGCGGTCTCGATCTCATTCTCGTCTTGGCTGGGAGTACCGCCGCGTTTGGTAGCGTCGCCGGGCCCATCCTGCGGCAGACGAAAGAGAGACTGGTCTCTGGACCAGAGGCAGGCAGCCACGGCGGCCACCACTGAGTCCAAGCAGTCGTCGTTTCCGATGCAATCGTCCCTGAAATTTTTCAGGTTGGGGATCGCAACCCCGGACTTGAGTTCCAGCCCTTCCAGTATTTGCCGGCGCAGATCAATGGCGTTCTGGCCTTTCTTGTATCCCTTGTAGGGGAGCCCCATGGCCCGGAGCGCCGCGCCGGGCATGGATTCCAGCAGCACCGGCCCTTTTCTAGAGTCATCAGGTAGCGGCGGCACCCGGCTGCCAGCCTGCCACAGACCGTCCAGCATCTGCATCCCCCGGAAGGTCATTGGCACCATGTTTGGGTTGGCTTTGTGGAGGCATGAATAGCATTCGGGGAAGTAGAGGTCACCCCGGCGGTAGGGCTCGCCGTGCTTGGCGACAAACTCGTCCCGCAGCGCCATGAAATCCGGGAGGTCCATGCTTGCCGCGGCCTGCCAGAGGTCGGGCATGGACTTCGCTTTTGGGAGCCATCGGCAGGCGAATTCTCTGGGGACGGAGAAGGGGAAATCCAGCGCCGCGACGGTGTTGTCCGGAGCGGCGGCCAGGAGTGCCGTCAGATCAGCGCGGGGAGTCGCCGTGCATGACTCGATCCTGAGGGTTTCGCCGCCGGGGGTTACGTCGCTGAAGACCCCCCGTGTGACCCAGGTATTCTTGTCGGCCTTGGCGCCGCTGTAGTCCACGCCTAGAATGCTGATCTCGCCAGTCAAGCTAACCCCGGCTCTGAATTATTAGAATGCTGATCTCGCCAGTCAAGCTAACTCCGCCTCTGCTGATGGCCCTATGTTAGAATGGGCCGGAAATTCCGCCGCTCAAATCACGCCTGCCCCAGGGTTGGGCGCGCCCGAGCCAGGCGACGACTCTGCGACTAAAAAGGTGCATCATGGACTTTACCACGAGAAGAGAGAGATACCGGGGGATATTGGCCGGGGACAAGTGTGTCCACCCCGGATCGGTGTTCGACCCCATATCGGCGCGTATCGCCGAGGACCTGGGATTTGAAGTTGGCATGTTCGCCGGTTCCATCGCGTCCGGGACCGTGCTGGGGGCGCCGGACCTAATCGTCCTGACGCTGACCGAGTTCGCCCAGCAGATCCACCGCATCTGCCGCGCCGGTGACCTGAGCCTGATGGTGGACGCCGACCACGGCTACGGCAACGCCCTGAACGTGATGCGGACGGTCGAGGAGTTGGAGACCGCTGGAGTGGCGGCCCTGACCATCGAGGACACCGTCTTGCCACGGACGTTCGGCGATGGCGGCGACGCGGTGCTGTCCATCGACGAAGGTGTCGGCAAGATGAAGGCGGCCTTGGCCGCGCGCCGCGACCCAAACATGGCGGTGGCCGGGCGAACCAGTTCTCTGCGCATCACCGACCTGGCCGACACCATCAAGCGGGTCAAGGCCTACGAGGCGGCGGGCGTGGATGCGGTCTTCCTGGTCGGAGTGTCGACCAAGGCTGAGCTTGAGGCCATAGCTTCAGAGATGAAAGGCCCAATGCTCCTGGGCGGCGCCAGCGGCGAGTTGGCCAATAAAGACTACCTGGGCTCGGTGGGAGTGAGGGTCGCGCTGCAGGGGCATATGCCCTTCGCGGCCGCCGTCAAGGCTACCTATGACACCCTGAAGGCCCTACGCGACGGGGTGGCACCGGGGGACCTAACCCCACAGCTGGCCACCACAGAGCAGATGGACCAGTTCACTCGCAAGGCTGACTACGTCAAATGGACGAAGGACTTTCTTAGCTGACCCGCACGTTGTTTGACTGGCCGTTGTTTGAATCGAAAAAGACCGGGCTGGCATCAAGCCAGCCCGGTCTTTTTTCTAGGACTACTAGTTCAATCTCTAACGGTTAGCGGTAAGAGCGATCAGTCGCTCCGCGTTTTTATAAGCCAGATCGGCTTGGATAGATGGGTCGAACCTGCCGATGAACGCCCGGGCGAATTCGGCCAGAATCTGACCGACCTCTTCGTCATAACCCCAGACGATGTCCCCCTGGTCTGTGCCCCACATGAACCGGTCGGGATGCGCCTCGATCATTTCCCTATATAACGCATCTGCTTCCTCCAGCAATCGGTCCCATTCGGATCTCATACCAGACAGGAAGGAGGCTTTCTCACCGAACCTGAAGGTCTCGATGAGGTCGCCGAAGATGTCGTTGTAGGTGTAATACACGTTCGGATTCCGGTCCATGATACCCAGAACGTGGGGCCGGACAAAGTCAGCGTGGATGATGAAGGTCACGTCGGAAAATTTCTGGAGAGCCCGTTCCAGGTTGTCTTGGTGCCCCTCTCCGGGATGGAAGTACACCAGCATGTTGCCGTGGTCGCTGATCACCTGGAAGTCTCCGGTGTATATCTCGGAGTCGGGCTTAGGGTTGATGGACTCGGTCGGCGAGTCGCCTACCTCGCCGAACCCCTTGAACAACCCAGGCTTGAAATCTAGCATCACGTCCAGCAACTTCCCATCTAGAGTTGCGGACCCGTCAGCGGACGCTTGAATGAATGGAACGAAAAGGTCCGGGTATCGATCCACGGCTTTGTACGCCACTTCGATTGCCGGAGAGGTTATCTCAGGGAAAACTGAGAAGAAAGCGAAGGCCTTGGTACTGCCTTCGTTCTGCAAGGTGCAGGCGATCCGGTCGATGTTCATCGTCTGGCCAAGGATCGGACGCTGCTCCTGGGAGATGGTGTCATAGAGGTCCGATTCAGCGCCCCTTGGTGCAACGTACCCGTCATCCGGCCCGCCTAAACCATTGTCGGATAGCTGGGGTATGTGCAGGTGGGAGTCGATCAACGGCCCCTGGTAGTAAGAAGAAGGGAAGTTGGTGTCTGGTGCGACGCCGCAGGCTGACGGCGTTATGGCGGCGTCGATACGTTTCGGCCATTCGGCGTTCCAGGCGGCAATCTCCCGTGTATCAGACGTACAATTCCGTATTGCCGAACTCTCCTGGCTGGTCGGAGAACGGTCTTCCAGGTCTACAAGAGTCCCCATCCCGACGAAGCTGGTCAGGCACCACATCAGTCCTGGTGAGGCTAGGGCCTGAGCCAAGATTGTTGGCGGGGCTACTGCCTCTATCTTTGGCGCGGATGCACCTGAAGATTCAACTTTTGCCGCCGAGTCGCTGCCACCCGAAGTCGTGGTCACGGTTGCCGTTGAGACAACTACAGGCGCAGTTGTCGGTGACGGTGCATCGGTGGAGCCGGCTTGGCCAGTACCGGTACCGGCTGCTGGCGTGCCAGTCGTACCGGTTTGGGATGCCGTGGTAGCGGAGCCTGTTGCGGCCTCTGGCGTTGCTGTGGCGGTTTGGCCGTTTTGGACCCCAACGTTGGCCACGCCGGCATCAGACGTACCACCGCATGCGACCAACAGCATCACGGCTACGGATAGAAAGATAAACAAAGAAGTATTTCTAATCATACTTCGAGGTTAATTTAGACCCTAGCTACGTTCAAGGGCAGATCACTGAATCGGTCGCACGGCATATCTCGGGCACGAACCTCACGGAGGCGGTCCAGCTGGCGGAGGCTCAAAATTTGCGGTTAAGGACCGACTCATAGAACATAAATACAGAGACATTTCTGCCCGAGTGAAACCATTTGAAAAGACCCTTTTTGCCGCTGCTAGTCGTAGCAACGGCGTTATTGATTATCCTTCTTGCTTGTAGCAAACCGGATTTCCGGACGTTCTCCGATCCTGTGATGTCTACCGCCGACATGCAGGCTGAGATGGAGCGGTTGCACGTGCTGAACTTGACTGTTTCCGATGGCAACTTCGATACCAGTCCGTACCCAATGATGGTCGGCGTGGACTCACGGAACGGCAAGATGCTGGTCGAGAAATTCATCTGCTGGGACATCTGTCCTGACGTGGGTATGGTGTTCTTGCTCTACTACAACGTGGAATCGGAACAGGCCTGCATTGAATCGGTGCTAGGAAGACCGCTGATCTCCCCGCCGCCCATTCCAGGGGATTATTGGGGTTGCCGTCCAATCGTGGACTGGCTCGACCAGCCACTCAAAAATCCGAATGACGGCCTTGCGACCTCCCCCTGAACCTGGCCCGCGTCTTCTGGCGGGCGTGATGTAGCTTCTCCGGCGGCGATTTGTGGGGTACACTAGTGCCTCGAACCGGCCAGTTCACGCCTATATGGCGATGACTTGGGCTGGCATTTTGAAACCGCCCGCTAAAGGAGAACCGCCGTGAAAGTTTCTTTGAACCACCTTCATTTTCGCAGCACGGACCCCGACGCAGCCGCCAAGTGGTATTGCGATAATTTCGGAGCTGCGATCACCTCAGAGCGTCCGCTTTCCACCACCAAGTCCATCCAACTTGAGTTGAACGGCGAGCACATGATGACCATCTCAGGCCAGGCTGAGGGTGAGGACCCCATCGCAGGGACCACCGAGCCGCGCTTCGGACTGGACCACTTTGGGTTCGAGACCGACGACCTGGAACAGTTGTCGTCCATCCTGAAGTCCAATGGCGTGAAGTTCAACTGCGAGCCCTGGACCATGCCATCGGGCACGATGGTGGCCTTTGTGGTGGCCCCCGACGAAGTGTCGGTAGAACTGATCCAACGCCCGACGGCCTAGATAAACGGGCCTATTTATGCCTGATGTCGCAGAGTGTGGCGGGGTGGAATTCGCCGCTCTGCCGTCATTCCGGCGCAGGCAGGAACCCAGGGAAGCCATTGCGCTGATGATTAAATCGGTCGTAGGGGTGGGTTTCTAACCCACCCGGCCGATCATCGACCTGTGTTCGGATCGGGAAACTGTGTTGCGCACTTCGATTCCTTCACGACACGTTGGAGCTACCACAGCAGAGGCGGGTTATAGATCCGCGCCTACGATTGCTGCAACCGAAGTAAACCCCCTCTGCCGTCATTCCTGACCAGGCAGGAATCCAGTCAATCCAAATCGTTCGGCGATTGTTTGGTTGTGAACTCCGGCGAATCCACTTTTGGGCATAGACGATGCGGTGTCGGAAACGTCCTTCGACTAGCTCAGGATGAACGGGGGAGGCTCACTTCCGAACGCAGGTACTAAGCGCAGGTACTAAACCTAGGTACCAGACGCAGGCTAAACGTAGGTGCTAATCCGGGGAGATGCCGTCGAAAATGTCCTCGGGGACCGTCTCTCCGGAACCAACCTCGGGCCTGGCGCGGATGTAGTACTCCTGGCCAAGGACCCACGCGGTCACTTCCCTGGGCACCCGGTGGTACGGCCAGGTGGGCGCCACCTGAGTCCGGTGACAGATGATGCAGGCCATCTTGGTCTCAAGCTGGTCTGACACGTCCAGATTCAGGTGTATCTCCTCCGGCGGGTTGCCGTGGAGTAGTTGCTCCGGGGTCGGCAGAGGGAAATCCTCTCCGGCTGCTCTCAGCTTCTTGGCCCATTCCAACCGGAACCCCTTTGGCCGCGCGCTATAGAACAGGCGTTGCGGCGTGTATGTCTCCAGGCCATCCGCCAGTTGGTCGGGAAAAGCAGCCGGGTCAGAGGCCATATCGAAAGCCGCGGTAGTGTGGTTGGACACAGCGATATGGTCGGGGTGGCCGTACAAGCCTCCCGGCTCAAAAGTCAGGACCACCTGGGGCCTGAACTCTCTGATCTCACGCACAAAACGTGCCACGATCACATCGTCCGGGGCATTGATGTAAGCGCGTGGGTGGTCATTGGCCTCCCAACCGGCCATGCCTGAGTCGCGGTACTCCAACAAGGCGTGGCTCTCCAGGCGCAAAGCCCGCACAGCGCAGGAAAGCTCCACTCGCCGCACCTCGCCCAGGGTCTCTTTGGTGGCCGAGCCCTTCTGCCGTATCTCCCCTTCCTCGCCCAGTGTGGTTGTCACCAAGCGCACACGCCGGCCATCCGCCACGTTCCGAGCCAATAATCCTCCCACGGGAAAAGCCTCATCATCAGGATGGGCAAAGCAGGCCAAAAGGCGAAGATCAGACATTTTTACGATCCTAGTTTTCAAATACCAAGGCTGCGCTATCTAAGAATATACGCCGAAGTCATACCCATGAAAACCCGGTGAAAACCCCGGCTGCGCTGGTTGGGACAGTCAATGGCGTGCGCGGGTCGTTTCGTGCCAAGGTACCGGTAATCTGGCCGTATTTCGTGACTAATAAGGGCTGTTTGGCCGTTTGACAGCCCATAGGGGTGCATCTACAATCCTGCTCGTTCGCCTTCAATCTGGTGAGGCACCGTGCGTGGTGTGTGGGGATGGTTCGACGGAGCTGACCACGAACGGAGAATATAGCTCACCGCGAATGGTTGAAAACATGGCCTGCCACGAATGGTGGCATATAGAGATGACCACGAACGGCTGAAACAGGAATGAATATTCAAGGTCTGTCCGGCGTGTACCGGCGCCAGACGGACAAAATCTCTGGAGGAAAGATGCACTACGGCCTGATATTGGAAGGCGACTACCGCTACGGTCATTCGGAGGAGGAAGCCTTTGATGAGTCGTTCGCAATGGCGGATGCGGCCGAGAACGGCGGCTTGGACGGTGTCTGGCTGGCTGAGCGTCATTTCGCCGCGCCCCGCGGTCCCTTGGACGCCATGGGAGCCGGGATACCGTCCGTCTGCTCGGTGCCCTTGATCATGTCGTCGGCGATCGCGGCCCGTACCGAGCGCATTCGGGTTGGTGTGGCGGTCAACGTCCTGCCCCTGAATCACCCGGTGCGCATGGCTGAAGAGGTTGCCACGATCGACCAGATCAGCCACGGCCGTGTTGATTTCGGCGTGGGCCGCAGCGGGTTTGCCAGGGCTTATGAGGGCTATGACATACCCTACGGAGAGAGCCGGGAGCGGTTCCAAGAATGCCTGGAGATCATCCTGGCGGCCTGGAACAACGAGCGCTTCTCCTACTCGGGCAAGTACTACACCTTCAATGATATTTGCGTGATCCCAAAGCCCTACCAGAAGCCCCATCCGCCCATCCGGGTAGCAGCCACCACCAAAGAGACTTTCCCCCAGGTCGGCGCTCTTGGACTCCCCATTTTCGTGGGCCTGAGAGGACTGGACCGGCCCGACCTGGTCCTGCTCCTTGATGAGTACCGCAAGGCTTGGAAGGACGCCGGGCACGCTGGAAATGGCGACGTCTACATCCGGATCCCAGTATTCGTCGGCAAGTCGCAGCAGCAGGCCTATGACGAAGCCGAAGAGAGCACCATGCAGTC
>CAVOAA010000141.1:0-8065 GCA_963693555.1 Dehalococcoidia bacterium
GGCCCGCGGATAATGGGTGACGCAGATGGTGACAGCGTCATCACGGCATTGGACGCCTTGCAGGTCCTCAGGATGGCCGCAAACCTCCAGAAGATCGACCTTGCTCTGGACGTCAATAATGACGGACGGATCACCATCGACGACGCACGAATCATTCTGAATATGGCCCGACCAAGTTAGGGGAGCAGATCATGCGCTGGATATTAGAAGTCGGATATATCGGAGTAGTCACCAGTTGGAAATGGCTACTCGGTTCAACTGCCGTCGCGGCCGCTCTTGTGGGCCTCTTGTTCGGCATAGGGGTACTCGATGGCGGTGGAGACGGGGCAAGCGATACGCCTTCTGTGGCCGTATCGCCCACGCCAACACCGGCGGCTAACCCGGGCCCGGGATCCACACAGGTCGCGGTGTCCACACCAGTCCCGGTTGTTCAGCCCACTGCAGCCCCGGCGGCCAAGTTCATATCGGTCCCGATCTTGGCGACCATGGCGCAGAACGTAGGCAGCCTGGAATTTGTCCTGGTCTATGACCCGGCCAAGCTGGAATTAACCCAGGTCGAACGGGGCCTGTTGGCTGGTGACGCTCTGATCGACTCCAGTTCTTCGGCGCCTGGCCGGCTCTGGGCTGGGATCATTGATATCAACGGCATGACCGGCAGCGGTCCGGTCGCCGTGATCAAGTTCAAGTTGAGGGACAATGTTGGCGGCACCATGCCATTTTCGCTGGAAAGCGTCGCCGCCTACGATGCCAACACCTTGGTCGATATCATGACCGGCACCACGGCTGGTTCGTTCAGCAGTTCTGATATGAACCCTCTATCGCCGATCGTCACATTCCAATAGCCCATCAAATAATTTAAAGCTAGTTCAGACAAAAAAGAGGCGCCGGTGGTTCCGGCGCCTCTTCTTTTGCATCTACCCTCTGAATCTACCCTCTTTCCACCATTGCCATTCTCACCTACAATGTTGCCCGGCACTCACACCTAAGCACGCAATATTGGAGGGGATATCATGGTTAGTTTGAACCTGGCAGAAGCAGAAACGATATTGGCAGCGTCCAAGGCAAAGATGGTGGAGTTGGGAGTCAAGATGAGCATCTCTGTGGTGGACCCACGCGGGGACCTCATCACCATGTGCAAGATGGACGGCGCCCCCTGGCGGACACCCGTGGTCTCACGCGGTAAAGCGGTGGCCTCGGCCAGCTTCGAGGTGGCCAGCGGAGCACTGACTGATAACTCGCAGGCCCCTATCTTCCGGGCTTTCATGGCCATGGAAGGCGGCCATTTCATCCCCGGTCAGGGCGCATTGCCCGTGTTCAGAAATGAGGAGATCATCGGCGCTGTCGGCGGCAGCGGCGGAACGGCCCAAGAAGATGAGGACTGCGCCCGCGCCGGTATCGAGGCCGCAGGTTTCTCAGCCACTCGGTAAACACCCAGTAATCACCCAGTAATCAACCGGTCGATAGGTCTAAGCAGAAAGGGTATCCAGATGATTCTGGATGCCCTTTTTCTGTTCATGGCACCAGCCTGACCCAGAGCCAACGGCTGGTGGACGGAGGCTTTGCCGGATTGTAGACTGAGTCTCAGATAATCAGGGCTCAGAGATTGCCCTTGGAGTGAAACGATGCACGTTGGTACTTCTACCTTTTTCCAGAATCACCGCCAGGCCATATCCGACCTTGAGGTCTACCAGAACGAGCTGCGCCTAGCCGACCTTTGCGAACCCTTGGGTTACGACTCAATCTGGGCCGTGGAACACCATTTCACCGACTACACCATGTGCCCCGATGTTCTGCAATTCCTCTCCTACATGGCCGGTCGGACCCAGACTGTGCAGCTGGGCAGCATGGTGGTGGTACTACCGTGGCACAACCCGCTTAGGGTGGCAGAGCAATTCTCAGTGCTTGACCATCTGAGCGGAGGCCGCGCCATCGTCGGCGTCGGCCGTGGCCTGGCCAGGGTGGAGTTCGACGGTTTCAAGTTGGACATGGAAGAGTCCCGGATCAGGTTCTCCGAAAGCGCGAAACTGCTGGTCGATGCCCTGGAAAATGGCGTAGTCGAGTTCGACGGCGAATTGATCAAACAGCCCCGCGCTAACATCCGGCCCAAGCCGTACAAGAGTTTCAAAGGCCGGACCTACGCCGCCGCAGTCTCACCGGAGTCCTCACTCGCCCTGGCTCAGCTGGGTTTGGGCATCTTGATCATCCCTCAGAAGCCGTGGAGTGAGGTTGAGAACGAACTGAAGGCCTACCGGGAGATTTTCCAGGAGGTCAACGGTGAACCGGCCCCGCCGCCCATCGTCGTTGGGTTCACCTTCTGCCACGAGGACGAAGAAACTGCCAAGGAGATGGCGACCGAATACGTGGGCAACTACTGGGACTCGATAATGGACCACTACGAATTCCGCAGCGACCACCTGAAGACGACCAAGGGTTACGAGTACTACGGCAAATTCACCGAGAAGATCGAGCAGTATGGCACACAAGACGTCAAAGACTTCTTCCTTGACCTGCAGGTGTGGGGAACCCCGGAACAGTGTTACGAGAAGATCATGACCACCCGGGGCCGCATCGGCAGCGAAACATACCTGGCCGCGTTCAGCTTCGGCGGCATGCCCTACGACGAGGTAGAAAAGAGCATGAAGCTCTTCGCCAAAGAAGTTCTGCCTCGGTTGAAAAAAGTCGAGGCTGCCGTATAGCTTGGGGGGCGCTTAAGCTACTCGCCGGTGTAGCGGATGTCCTCGCTCTTGATTTCACCCAAAGGACGCCAGGCGAACCGCTCGGTGTAGACGTTTTCGATCCCCTCTAATGCGTCCGCCGTCAGGCCACCGAGGACTGGGGCAAACTTGAACGCGTGCCCACTGCCGCCGGTGGTTACCACCAGTCCCTGCCGTTCCGGATCGCGACTGATCCAGAAGTCTCCATCCCAGGTATCGCAGTAAAGACACATCTTGCTGCCATAGAACGCCAGCGGAGCTAACGACGGCAGCGAACGCGCGAGGAAAGCCCGGCAATGGACTTCATCCTGCCACCCAATCACTCTCTCAGCGTCGGCGTGGACCCTTTTTCCCGGCCCGTGGTTGGCCATCTTGAGCACACCTTCGGCGTTTGCGGGAAAGCCGTACCAGCCGCTGCGCGGGATGTCCGCGCCCCACGGTGGGAACGACGGCGGCCGGTAAGCGTCAATATCCTCAGGTTTGAAGTAGAAGATGGGCTGACCAACCGGCCACATACGGTCGGCAAGCTCCGGTAGCAGGATTGGCGTCCAAACCCCGGCGGCCACCACAACCCACTCGGCACGCAGTTCCGTGCCGTCAGTGGCAACAACCCCAACCACCTTATTACCCTCTTGAATCAGGCTGGCTGCAGCGAATCCGGTGACGACGTCAACCCCGGCATTGGCCGCGTCGATCGCCAAGGTGGCGGTGATCTCGCCGGCCTCCGCCCAGCCTGCCCTGGGGTTGAAGTAGCCGTCTATATAGTGGTCGGCGTTCCAGTTGGGATAGCGCCCCGCCAAGTTTCCGGGCGCAAGTTTCTCCAGGGGAAACCCACGGCCGGTCAGCAGATCGTAGGAGTCTTGCTCAAACGAACCGGCGGCCATCGGGACGCTGGACAGGAGCAGGAAGCCGTCCTCATGGTAGAGTTCCCGGCCCCAATGGGCGTTCCAGCGGTGCCAGCCTTCCATGGCCTCCGCGCCCAGCGAGGAATATAGACCGTCGGCGCCGTAGTCCATGCGGACTATGCGGCTGAGGTCGTTGGAAGCGGCAAGAGGGTGCGGCACGGGGCCAGGGTCGGCCACGGTAACCTGGTGTCCTCGTTGCTGTAGTTCCAAGGCTGCTGTGAGACCAAAGATGCCGGCCCCAATGACCAGCACCGAATTTTCAGAAGCCATGTATCACCTGGCAGACGCGGCGTTGATGGCCTCTCGCAGCTCGTTGATGCCAACGTCGCCGCTGTGGAGTTCGCCACCGATCATGTAGGTGGGAGTACCGCCAACTCCTAGCTCTTTAGCGGCCTCGTATTCCTTCATCACAGTCTCACGGAACTCGCCAGTCTCGATGCGGGGGCCAAGGTCTCCCCAGTCCAATCCAGAGGCTTCTATGATGCCCTTCAAGACGTCCAAGTCGTTGATGTCAGCCCCAGACTCCCAAAAAGCCGCAGCCGCCAGGTGATGAAATTCACCGTCTTTGCCCTTCATCTTGGCGTAGACCGTGGCCTCATGGGCGCGCATGGTGTTGGGCGACCACTGGGGCCGGCGCATCACCAGGCCCACGCCCTTTGCCCGTTCCTGCATCGCGGCGTTCAGCTCGGTCTGGGTCTCGCCGTCAAACAACCGGCGTTCTTCACCCTCCGGAGGGCGTTCCGGACGCAACAAGTACGGTTTCCGGTCCACCGTGATCGACAGTTCTTTGGCCAATATGTCGAGCCTGCCCAGGCCGACGTAACAAAAGGGTCAAGTGTAGTCGTACCAGACTGTGACGCTGACGGCGGTAGATGTAGTCATTCCGTACCTCTCATTGATGCCAGAGAATGATGCCAGAGAATCTGTGTTGTTGATGATTTCTGCATTTAGGGCCGCAGTGAATCACACCACGGCCCTTTAGCGTTCGTAATGGGTGTTCCGGCTAGTCGTCTGCGGGGCTGGGTGCTCCAGACCTAGCAAACGCGCTCCTGAGAGCAGCAGAAGCCTGGTCCACAGCCTGCTGTCCCTTGTCCACCACGGAGCCCATGCTGAAGAAGCCATGGATCATGCCGTCGTACCTGGTGGCGGTTGTCTCTACGCCTGCTTCTACCAGGCGCTTGGCGTAGGCCTCGCCCTCGTCGCACAGTGGGTCAAACTCTGCCGTTATCACCAGAGCAGGCGGTTGGCCGACCAGGCTCTTGGCCTGGAGCGGGGCCGCGTAGGGGTTCGTCGCCTCGTCAATGCTCTCCAGGTACATGTCCCAATACCACTGCATCGTGGTCTTGGTGAGCGCGTATCCCTCAGCATTGGTGTTGTAGGAAGAAGTGGTGAAGTCCACATCGGTGACGGGGTAGATCAATAGCTGCACCGCGATCTCAGGCCCGCCTCTGTCGGCAGCCATCAGACACATCGCCGCGGCCAGGTTTCCGCCAGCGCTATCGCCGCCCACCGCGATCCTAGAACCGTCGCCGTTGATGCTGGCGGCGTTGTTCACCGCCCAGGTGGTAGCGGCCCAGCAGTCTTCGATAATTCCGAGGAACTTGGCGTCCGGAGCCAACCGGTAGTCGACTGAGACGACGATGCAGTTGCCGCCAACGCAGAGACTGCGGGCGGAACCGTCGGCCGAATCCAGGTCGCCGACAACCCAGCCACCGCCGTGGAACCAAGCTAGAATCGGGAACGGGCCGTCGCCCTCAGGCGTGTAGATACGCACCGGCACATCGCCGTCGGGGGCTGGAATAGACCGGTTTTCTACCTTGGCAACCTCAGGTCCGGGTGATCGGGGGCGCTTCCTGGCGTTGATCCGGGCTTCTTCCGGGCTGACCGTGTGGGCCGCCGGGAGTCCCAGGGCAGCCATGCTTTCCATCGCTTTGACAACTTGTGGATCTAAGGGCATCTCATACCTCTTTATTGACTGAGTATCGGTCTAGATTAGGTCTTAGTTGTTGATCTCTGATTTTACAAAACGGTTAGGGCATTATAGCCGATGAACCGGACTACTGATCAGCTTTAGGTTGTTTCCGAGCCAGGGTCCCATATCCAATACTTGGCGATCGCGCCGCCATCTACTCTCAAGTCGAAACCGGTGATCATCTCGGCTTCGTCAGAGGCCAAGAACGCCGCTGCTTTGCCGTAATGGCTGGGACTTGGCATCTTCTGCATGGGTAGTCCGGCACCGGGGTTGGCCGGCCAACCGGGCAATCGCTGTCCCATTCTGGGGCCGGGCCAGTCCACGCCCCAGCGCTTGGCCCGTTCTAATCCCTCTGTTCGGTCGGTGGCGGTGGGGGTGAGGCTATTAACCCTGATCCCGTGCGCCGCCAGGTCCATGGCCACCGCGCGGGTGAAGTTTAGCAGCCCGCCCTTGGCCGTGCCGTAGCCGATGTTGCCCGGCTCCCCTTGATGGCCCGCCGTGGATATGATGTTGATCATGTTACCGTGCCTGCCCTGCTCGATCATCTGGTTGGCGACGAGCTTGGTGAATAGAAAGGCCCCGGTCAGCAAAACATCGGTCTGACGCCGCCACTCTTCCAACGACATCTCCAATATTCCCTTGGTGTTGAACAGCGTGGCCCCGTTGATCAGGATATCCACGCCGCCGAAGTGCTCTTTGGCCTGTTCTACGACTGCCTTGGCCTGGGCTTCGTCGGTCACATCGCAGGCGATGCCGATGGCGCGCCTTCCCAGGCCGATAACCGACTTGGCACATTGTTCGGCGTAGGTGGGGTTGATGTCGACACAGATGAGGTCCGCCCCTTCTTCGGCCAGGCCCTCGGCGATGCCGCCCATGATGTTTGGGCTGGTACCCGTTACCAGCGCGACCTTACCCTCTAATTTCATTCAACGTTCCCCATCGGCCTTGAGTTTGTTTATTTCTTGAGGCTGGCCTGCCATTCTTCGTGGTCCGGAACTTCCTCGCCGACGACGTACAGGTAGTAGTAGCAGCCCATCTCTCCGAGGAATTTGAACTGTTTACGCAGGTCTTTGACCAGGCTGGGAAAGTCGTCGTGGGAGCGCAGGTATTTCTGAAAGCCACCGAACTCAGCATCGAGTTCCAAAAGCTTCTGGGCGTTATTTACCACGGCTTCCAGCTTGCGTCGGTTCCTGATGACCCTGGTGTCTTCGGTCAGCAGGTCGATCTCCGAGGGGGGCATGCCCGCCACCTTGGCGACGTCAAAGCCGTGGAAAGCCTCACGGGTGCCAGGCCATTTGGACTCGACGATCTTGTAGGACATCCCAGACTGGAAGACCACCTTGCTCATGATCTCCAGATAGTCGCCGGGATTTTGCGGGCTGATCTTCTCGGGGGCTTCCATCTCTGGCATGTCGTCCCTCCATTGAACGTCTACATTGAACGTCTATACGGGGCGTCTACGCGGCTAGTCGATGGTCAAGATTATCTTGCCGAAGTTGGCGTTGGTCTCCATGTAGCGGTGGGCGTCGGCTACCTCCTCCAACGGGAAAGACCGGTCCACAACCGGTTTCATGCTGCCCGAGGCTAGGTGGGGCAGGACGTGGCGCTTGAACTGGGCAGTCACGGCCAGCTTCTCCTCCAGGCTGCGGCCCCGAAGCCCGGTGCCGGTTATCTGCAAACGCTTTCCCATCAGTTGGCCCAGGTCCACCTCGACACGACTGCCACCCATCAGGCCCACCTCGACCAACCGGCCCAGTACGGCCATCGAGGCAATATTCTGGTTCCAGTACGGTCCGCCGATGAAGTCGATAAGCACGTCCACCCCAGCGCCGGAGGTTACCTCTTTCACCACAGCGGCGAAGTCTTGGTCGTGATAGTTGATGCCAACGTTCATACCCAGTGCGGCGGCCCCGGCCAGTTTCTCAGCGGAACCGGCGGTGCCGAACACGAACGCCCCGGCTTGGTGTGCCAGCTGGACGGCGGCTGTACCAACCCCGCTTCCCGCGGCATGGACCAAGACACTCTCGCCCATCTGCAGGTTGCCCCGGTTGAACAGAGCATCGTAGGCGGTGAAAAACACCTCCGGGGTCGCAGCGGCCTGTATAAAATCCCACCCTTCTGGAATACGCACTGCCATGCGGTGGTGGGTTACGGTGCGGCTGGCGTACCCTCCGCCACCGAGAAGGCCGAATACACGGTCTCCCTTGGCCAGCCCGATAACCCGGTCACCCGCCTCTGCCACCACGCCTGAGAACTCTAGGCCCGGTATATCGGCGGGGCTGCCGGGAGGGGCCGGGTATCCGCCTTGCCGCTGCAGCATGTCGGCCCGGTTTAGAGCGGTCGCTTTTACGTCAACGAGGATATCTTCAGGGCCCGGGACCGGGTCATCTACTTCTATAACCTTGAGGACGTCGGGGCCACCGGGTTCAGTGATTACGGCTGCGCGCATTTTTCCTTCCCTCTGAACAGGCACA
>CAVOAA010000142.1:0-8022 GCA_963693555.1 Dehalococcoidia bacterium
TCGTCGACCAACTGACGCAGTTGGTGCGGACGGCAGGCTCAACAGTGGGCATCATAGCTGTCGACCCCACCAGCCCCTATAGCGGCGGCGCCATACTCGGCGACCGCATTCGGATGCAGCGCCATTACCTGGATCCTGGGGTATTCATACGCAGTGTGGCCACACGGGGCCAAACCGGTGGATTACCTCGAATAGTGAAAAGCATGGTCCGGGCGCTGGACGCCGCAGGTACCGACCTGATAATGGTCGAGACCGTTGGTGTCGGACAGACCGAGTTGGGCATCGTCAGTGTGGCGGACACTGTCCTGGTTGCGTTGAACCCCGAGTCAGGGGACGCGATCCAGACGCTGAAAGCCGGGGTGATGGAAATCGCCGATATTTTCCTGGTAAACAAGGCCGACCGGGACGGAGCACAGCAGATGGCAACGGCCATCACGGGGATGCTGCAGATGTCCCTAACCAGTCCCAGGTGGAACCCGCCGGTGGTGCTGACAACCGCACATACCGGGCAAGGGATCGACGATCTTTGGGGAAAGATTGAGGACCACCGTCAGTTTCAGACCACCAGCGGCGATCTTGAAGAACGCCGCGGAAGACAGCGCAAACGGGAGTTCTTGGAGGCGGTGGAAGAGGTGCTTGCGCAACGTCTTCGCAATCAGGTGGAAAACGACCCGGAACTAAATGCTACTTTGGAGCAGGTAGCGGCGAAAGAGAAGGACCCGTACTCCGCAGCATTGGAATACCTGGGATCGTCTCTTTTTTCGGCAGACTGGCTAAAAGCACCGTAGCCTCACCCGCCACATCGGTGGGTTTATAGACACAACGCCAAACACGCAACGGCGAACACGGCGGTGCAGCCAGATTACTCCACTGGACCTTCCCTGTGTATATCTGCCCCTGCAGCGGGGCCGGGGAGACTAATCTATCCGTTTAACGGATGTGGAGATTCGTAATGGCAGTTTTAGGTGTTGACCTAAGGACCTCTAATAAAAAACCCTCTTCCATAGCAGTATTGGATTCTCAGTCCCATCTGGCAGAGCTTGCCAGTTTCTTTGAAGATAGCGAACTTATCCAGAAGGTGAACGACCTACAACCAGACTTGGTGGCCATCGGTGCGCCGCTAAACCTGCCGGCAGGCTTCTGCTGCCTGGACCAGACCTGTGAATGTCATTTTTCGGAGCCCAACCGCAAGGGCCGCCTACTTGAGCTTGAGCTGGCCAAGATGGGCATCAGTTGCTTCTACACCAATAAAGGTTCCATCATCAGGGAGCTTATCTACCGGGGTATTCGACTCAGCAAGACTCTCCGGGATGCCGGCCACAATGTGATTGAGGTCTATCCTCACGCCACCAAGATGTTGCTCTTTGGTGACAAAGTGCCGCCGAAGAATAGCGCCATCAGCATCAGCTACATGATCGGGCATCTGACCCCATTGGTTTCAGGAATGGAAAAGCACGCCGACGACCTGGACCGGAATACCTGCGACGCCATCATTAATGCCTACACTGGTCAGTTGCACGCCCAGTCGGACACTGACGTCCTCGGAGACCCGGAGGAAGGCATCCTGGTACTGCCCAAGCTTCCGAACTGACCGGGGAACCGGACCCCAAACAACGCCAATAAAAGGCCCAAGGCCGGATCGACGAATCCAGCCTTGGGCCTTTCTTATTTTGGTTGATCGTCTTAATAGAACCCGTCAACTTGGCCAGCAATATTGGGGCCAGTTGGCCCTCCACCTGAGGGAACATTGAAGGTTGTCTCAATTAGAGAGCCCAGCTATGTTGGTCTAGGCGTATCAATAATAAGGGAGGCTCGGTTAAGTCCATAAGTTGGCCTATACCAATCCCAGGAGGTGTATCAATTGGATCTGCACATACATGGCCGAAACCTGGAGATCACCGACAAGACCCGAGAGCACGTGGAGAGCAAACTATCCCAGATTGACCGACGCCTACCCGGAATTTCGCAGGCGATGGTGGAGTTGGCCTTGGAGGATACCCGGTCGCACAACGACCAGATAGTCGCCCAGGTGACCCTGCACGTGGGGCGAACACTGCTCAGAGCACAACAAAGGGCCGGCAATGCCAAGACTGCGGTAAATTCAGTGGCGAAGGCCCTGGACCAACAGATCGAGCGTTTCAAGAGTCATTCTTATCGTAGCGAACGTCGAACGCAGGCCGGCTGGGGCAACTCAGACGAAGTCGATACCACGGGTCCCGATTCCGGCGGACCGGGCGGAGTAATGGACGACGGCCCGGTTGTCCGGCTAAAGGAGTTTGCCATGGAGCCGACCAGCGTGAATGAAGCCGCGGCTCAGATGCGGTTTCTCGGTCACGATTTCTTCATGTTCTTGGACTCAGAATCGGACAAGCACAGCGTGCTATACCTGCGTGGAGACGGGAATTACGGCATGATCCAACCCCGATAGCGATCAACGCCCAAAGGAAAAGCCCGGTCCTTCCATCGCTGGAAGGGCCGGGCTTTTTTTGTTCCTGTTTATGGGCCTGGTGTTACTTGGAGTCGCCATCTCCGTTGCTGCTGCCGCCCATGCCCAGGAAGTTACCCAGCATGGAAGTGAATTCCATGGGGAAGATCCATTTGGTGGACGGGCTGTCGCCCAGGGACTTCAGGGTCTCAAAGTATTGGAGGCTCATGGTGCGCCCGTCTGCGCTACTGGCGACGGCGTTGATGCGCTCCAAAGCCTCGCTGAACCCTGACGCACGAAGCACGGCCGCCTGCTGCTCGCCCTCCGCTTTGAGAATCTCAGCTTGGCGTTCGCCTTCCGCAGAGAGAATGGCCGCCTGCTTCTCGCCCTCAGCCACGTTGATCTGAGACTGCCGGGCGCCCTCGGATTCGGTGATCTCAGCGGTCTTGATAGCCTCGGCCGATTTCTCCCGCTCCATGGCCGCCTTCACGCCGGGAGGCGGGTCGATCTCATTGATCTCGACCTGGGAAATCTTCACACCCCAGCGTTCGGTGACCTCGTCCATCCGGACCTGGAGGGCGTCTCTCATCCGCTCTCTTTCCGACAGCGCCTCAGACAGTGTTGTACCGCCGATCACGGCCCTCAAGGTGGCGTAGGCCAGGTTGACCACCGCCAGCTCGAAGTTCTGGACCTCCAGCACCGCGCGCTCCGCGAACTCTTCCATCACCCGATAGTAGATGACAAAGTCCATGTCCACCACCACGTTATCGGCGGTGATGTATTTCTGTGTCGGCACCCTGGTTACTCGCTCTCTGAGGTCAACCTTGGTGCCGTGATAAACGATGGGCAACAGGAAATGTAAGCCGGACCGGCGGGTCCCGGTGAAGGTGCCGAACTTCTGCACGACCAATCTTTGGTACTGCTGTACTAGTATCAGACCGAATGCCATGTTCTCCTCCCCCTAATCCGGACGCTCAGCTATATCGTGACGTGCCTTAGTATATTACGAGTTATCTTCGTCATCTGGATCACTTTGTCGAAAAACAGTCAATGTCAGGCCGTCTACGCTCCTGACTTCAACCGAATCTCCAATCAAAATCACACTATCATCTTCACTTATTGCTGTCCAGGTTTCGTTTCCCACCAACACGATGCCCCTGGGAGCCAGTTCGCCGGTAACCAAACCGTACATCCCGGCCAACGCAGTGGCCTTTCCCGGAGGGCCTTGCTTCCGTGACTGGTAAGCCGCGCGCACAACATAGACCAAGCCAGCAGCGAGAACGCCTACGGTGCCGGACAGCAGCCACCGATTTACGTTTATCGAAGGCATGGTCGGTGACACGTCCCCGAACTGGGTGAATAGCAGCAGACCACCCACAACGATGCTGACGATTGCCCCCACGCCCAATATTCCAAACCCGGCCACGGCGACTTCCAAGGCGATCAGCACAGATGCCAATACGATGAACACCACACCAGCCCAGTTGACCGGCAGATTACCTAGGGCCAAGAACGCCAGCAGCAGGCAGATCACCCCCACAACTCCGGGAGCGATCAGTCCGGGGTTGAACATCTCCACCACGATCCCCAAGCCGCCGACGGTCAGTAGAATGAATGAAACGTTGGGGTCTGATATGAACTCCAAGAAATGCTCCAGGATGTTCTTCTCAAACGTCCTTGTGGCCAGCCCATCAGTCTCAAGCACAACGGTCCCCAGGGACGTTTCGGCGGTCAGCCCGTCGATCTGGGCCAGCAGGTCGTCCAGGTCATCTGCTATGAAGTCCACCACGTTATCGGCCAGCGCTTCTTGGGCTGAGTAGGATGCCGCCGTCCGGACCGTTTCTTCCAGTTTCTCTTGGTTCCTGCCCCTGGTCTGGGCGATGCTCCGTATGAGGGCGGCTGCGTCGTTCTCCGCCTTGGTGGCCAGGGTGTCGTCCAGGTCTTCGCCGGTGGCGGATATGGGAGCGGCCGCGCCGATGTTGGTCCCGGGGGCCATCACGGCGAAGTTTCCCGCCGCCGTGATGAATGTCCCGGCTGAACCGGCCCTGGCCCCTTTGGGGGAAACAAAGACCGCCACGGGCACTGGCGATTCCAATAGCAGTTCGACTATCTCACGGGTGGAGGAGAGCAGGCCGCCGGGCGTATCCAGTTTGATAACCAGAAGCGTCGCGCCTTCTTCTTGAGCTTGGATCATGGCTCTGGAGATGAAGCGCACTTTTACCGAGTTGATGATCCCGTCAACGGTCATCACCAGGACATGGGGAGAGTTAGGAGCCTGAGCGCGGGCCAACACCGGTCCCAACATGCCGGTTACCAGCATGCTTAGGAACAGAACAACGAGGGTGATCCGGACGATACGGAGCCGCTGGGTCATAAGATCCACCGTCTTGTACGGGGCCCTTTACCCGTTCGGGGCCTTTTATGAAGAGAGCTTGATTGGAGTCGGGGCTATACCCGAGTGCCGGATTCGGCCATGGTCGATTCTGAAGAAACAGCTTCCGGTGAAACGGCTTCCGGTGCAACGACGGCTGGCGGCTCGGGGGCAAACGACTCTACCGGCTCGGGTGACTTTGCTATTCTGGCCAGCAGGGGGTTCACCAACCTTAATACGACGCCCAAGGTCGGATGGCCCATTATTTTGCCGATCATCGAACTATGCCAGTCGAACGAGACATCTGGGGAATCGGCCAATTCGGCAACGAACCCGTTGCTGCTGGCCTGGTTGATCAGGGAGCTTATGTGGCTGTCGCCCAGATACTCGAACACCCGGCGGGCAGAGTAGCCCACTTCCAGTTCGGTCGCCAGCAGGCTCTTCCATTCCTTCTGATAGGCCCCCAAGCGGTTGGCCGACAGCTTGTCTTCCCTTAAAGCTCTGTCCAGCGCTCCCGCAGCGACCTCACTGGCCATCAGAGAGTAGAAGATTCCGCCACCGGTGGTTGGTTTGACCTGCCCAGCGGCATCGCCCACCACCACCACGCGGTCGGAGTAGGTCTTGCGCAGCGGGCGTAGTGGGATGCCCCAGCAGACCGGTTTATCCACAGGTTCGGTAATCTTGCCCTCAGCCTGACGGTCGGCCAGGAACTTGGCGAAACGCTCCGGAGCGTTCTTCCGCACCAACAGGCCGGCCAATGAGTAGCCGGGTGTCGTCGGCACCAGCCAGGCGAAAAACCCGGGAGCAACGTCACGACCCAGGTACACTTCAACTTCTTCAACGCCCTGAGTTTGCACCAGGGTCTGGACACCCACAACATAGTCGGAAGGTTCGCCCAGGCCCAATTGACGGTTCAACTGCGAGCCGAATCCTGCGGCGAGGACCAGTGCCCTGGCTTCCAGCACGCCGTCATCGGTTATGACAGAAACCCGGTCCTTGTGCTGCTCCAGGCTGACCACCCGGTGGCCAAGACGGTATTCAGCGCCGGCGTCTCTGGCCTTGTCCGCGAACGATGCCACGTATGCCACCCGGTTGACGACCCTGGCCACTGGGTTCGGGGTCTCAAACCGGACAACTTCTTTGGAGGGGGCTATCACGTTGGCTGAGCTGATCTCACGGTAGACCAGCGATGAGTCTATAGGGTAGCGGCGGAAACACTCCTCACCGACCAGACCGGTGCAGAGCTTGTCGCCGATGTTCTCCCTGGAATCTATGACCGTAACGCCATAACCCTGGGACGCCAGGGAAAGGGCGGCATTATTGCCGGCAGGGCCCGCGCCCACGACTATCACATCCTGCAAATTGAGATTACCTCGAAAAAACCCGAGTCCGGGGCCGGTTGCTACGTGGCGATTATACTCCCAGGCCACCATCCGGGACATAGAATGACGCGGGTTAGTTAGGCAGTTATCGTCAACCTGACACCCGTCAACAATCGGGTAATTCGGTCGGCGCTCCACGCCTTGACAACGCCTGGGCCGGGTGTATAATCTGGCCGTAACGGAGAATTGGTCTGACCACTTTTCCTAGACTTTCTTCCGATAGGATTCAAACAGAACTCATGCAATCAGAACTGCAAAATCTCCAAGGACAGCGCCTCCACGAAGCGATCGTGGACCTGTTTCATGCCCAGATACAAAAAGGTATCTTGGAGCACGGGTCGAAACTACCGGCTGAACGGGTTTTAGCCGAGCAGTTAAAGGTCAGCCGAGGCTCGGTTAGAGAGGCGATCCGCACCCTGGAACTCCAGGGCCTTGCGGTGAGCAAGCACGGTTCCGGCACCTTCATCAACACCCAGAGCCTGGACGCCGTAACGACACTGATGTCGTCTTCATTGACGGATGGTCTGAGCGTCGACGAAGCCCAACTCCATGACATATTTGAGGTGCGCCACCTGCTCGAGCCGCAACTGGCGGCCCTGGCAGCCCAACGGGCTACCGATGACGATGTGAAACGGCTGTCTGGCATCCTGGTGGAACAACAACGCCAGATAATGGAAGGTGAAACCGGAGTGGACGCCGACACCGAGTTCCATTTTGCCCTGGCGACCGCCACCCACAACGCAGCGCTGGTCAAAGTGGTGAGCGCCGTTGAAGACGTGCTACGGCAATCGCGCGACCAAACATTACAACAACCGGGCCGTTCGCAGCGGTCCCTCGACTCGCACCGTCATATACTTGAGATGGTCAGGGCGGGAGACCACATCGGTGCCCGGTCGGCCATGGAACATCATCTAACCGCAGTGGAGCCATCCGCGGTCTTTCCAGATGCGGTCACAAACAGTTGACGTAGATAACAAACACGGGATAACCAAAAGCTGAGGAGGAAACCTATGGCTACCCTAGCTGTGGAGGTGGTGTACCGGGGCATATTCCAGCGCACGCTGGCCCGGAACATCGTCCGACAAATCGTTTTCGCCGCGCGAAAAGACAACAAGATCGGCACTGCCTTTGGCCGTTACAGCGACTCTCCCGAAAGGAATGGCATACCAGCCAAACAGTTCGCGATCGTCTGTGACACGGCCCTCGAACTCGAGGAGAGCCTGGCAGTTTACGAGGCTACAAACGTCGATGTCACCATCAACCTTGATGACGCCATGTGCAAAGGCATCGAGTCCTGGGCCTGGTACGGCCTACAGCCCATCAATGAACTTACCCGGCCCGGCGGCACCCTGATCGTGACCTCACGGCAGGACGCCGACGCTCTGTTGGAAGACATCCACCAGAAGGCTTCGGCCTACAATCTGGCGATCATCCCCAGCACCGTGAGTTTCTCCGGTCTCTGGGTCTACAAAGACGATCACACCGACATGCGGGTCCTGGGCACACTTTGTAAGGTCTGCCCCGATCTGGTCAGCCTTAAAGCGATGAAAGATTCCGTTAATGAACAGACCGGCAGCGACACCAAGGTATCTTCGGTACAGATGGCGTTCGACCGAACGACCACGCGCCCTGTAGAGCCTGGCGAGGGTAACCACGAGACCCCGTTCTCCTTCGATCTGCCTGGTTGGAAGAACATGGAAGAAGGTCTGGTGATTCGCGCCATCCCCGAAGGCGGCGGATTCCGGGGCGGCGACGAGGGTTACCAACCCGCCCGGAACGAAGTCTTCAAGAAGTGGAGCACCAGGTCCATGCGGCCGGTGATCAACTTCGAGACCTGCATCAAA
>CAVOAA010000143.1:0-7937 GCA_963693555.1 Dehalococcoidia bacterium
AGAAGTTAAAAAGAAAAGGGCGGGGATATCCCCGCCCTTTTCTTTTTAACTTCTCATAGACTAAGACCGGAGCCTGAGAACAGCCGCTAGATAACCGCTGGTTCCACCAGATTCTCAGCAACCGTGTGGTTGTTGGACGGCGTTGAGCCGTTCAACTCCTGCACTCGCTTCCGCATCTGGTCCATTCGGCTAAAGTCGGTGATGCCGGAGATCATCGTGATCGCCGACAGATACTTGGTCCGGCGGTCAGGGTAGTCTCCGTAACGCACCTTGCCCACGGTGGTCAGCTCTTCCAGCTTGGCCTTACCCGCCGAGATCGCTTGGCTGTACAGGTGCTCCGGCCTCCCATGGACTATCAGCGACGCAGACCGTGCTCCCGACACGTCGGCTGGGAACGTGAGCGAGCTCTTCTCAACGCTCCTCTCAATGATGTCTTCCAGCTCATGGGTGCCGGGTTCCATCCCGCCACGCCAGAATTGGGACTTCACCCTGATTTCCTGAGAGCAATGGCCGATGGTCGAGACGTCCCCTATGAGTCCCATAGTGGCCTTGATCTCCGAGGAGCTGAACACCTCCTGAGGCGGAGGGCGAATCTCGCCGGCCGTGATGATTGTGGTCAGAGTCTGGGCCAAACTTTCGTTGACCCTCTGAAACATCCTCTCCATCGATTCGCGGGTCACATGGGTCTGTTCATACTGCTGGTTATCCACCAACAAGATATTGTTGAAATAATGGCTCCAAAGCTCGAAGCTTTTGACGGTGTTAGAGAGGTTCAACGCCTCTTTTTCATTGGGCATACCAGCAACGGACGGCACGACGCCGATTCCGTAGACCGGGATGTGTTTGTAGATCTTCTTCAGCTCGTTGGCCAGGACAAAACTGCCCCCGGCTCCTGTTCCGCCGCCCAGACCGGCCGCGATCCAGATCACTTCCGGGTCACGTTTCCGCACCATGGCATCTATGGAGTCCATCATTTGCGCCAAAGATTTCTCGGCGATGCTGGCTCCAAGGTCTATATCCGAACCCACTCCCCGTCCCCGGAGAGCGTATTTCCCGATCAGGACCTTCTCGCGGATGTACCGCAGCCCAGAAAGGTCAGCCTCTTCCGTATTGATGGCGATGGCGTTATAGAGGCGGCGGTTCATTCCCATCAGGGAATTGGCTATCTTTCCCCCCGCCTGTCCAAAACCGATCCAAAGTACTCTCATCTTTCCCTACCTCCAGTGTCGGCCCAACGCCAGCCGAAGCTGCCGGACCGCACCTATCCCTCTGATTCTTTTGGCGGACTCCACTACGCCAAGCCGCCGACGGGGCCTGGCTATATGTTAATCGCCCGCAGACTCGAACTAGAACCCGAGCCCGTGCCCCGGCGTCCATCGACTGGTTGCTGGGGTCTAGTAATCCCGATCGGCGTCGGTGATGGAGTTTTTAAACTCCTTGCCTTCATGGCAGACCTGGCACTCTCCCCAGCTAATAGGCCCGTTAGCTGCCTCGATGACCCAATGGTGCTTGCAAGTAGATTCGGGCAACGCCTCGGGCGGTTCTGCAACCGGCGCCTTTACCGCCACGTTCTCCACCAAGTCTTTCTCTATTACCATGATCAACCTCCAGAGCGGGGAACACCCCACGCTAGTGCCATGAGCCGCACGCGGCCCCAACATCGAAAGCAGTGGCATGTTTAAAAGAACCGGTCGCCCGAAAACTTTTCCACCACTTCACGTACACTGACGTTACTTATTGGGCAGCCTTTATGTCAACGAATTTTAAAACTATTTTAAGTCTATTTTTATACTTAACCCAAAAAATAGGCATAAAACCTATTTCTTACATAACAAAACGGGCCAGCAGCTAATGCTGCTCGCCCGTTTTTGGTCCGTTGATCTTCAGCCTTTACGCTATGCGGCCGCGGTAGTCTCCTTCAGGCACAACGTCGGTGGCCGTAGCCTGGAACACCGTCTTCTGGTCAACCGGCAGCACTGATTAAAAATAAAGAGGCCAGGCTAAACATCTCTGCCGCCTGGTCTCTTAAAGTGCTTTAGTGTCCGTTGCCCACAACCTATACTCTCTTCCCGGTCTGTCTGACCGAATGAGCCTACCGGTGCCTCCCGTTTGCCGCCTGCCGCGCCTGCCTAACAACGGCCTGCGGAGCGGGATTGGTGGTATTAAGCTGCTATTCAAATATCAAGGCGGGGCTCGTGGACCCAGGTGCCCCCGCTGACCGCTGGAATCTACTTCGGAAGTTTTCCGAAACCCCCTCGGCTCCACGCTGCAAGGTCAGCGGGGGCGTACTAGGGAACTTCCAGGCATGGTCTCGGGTAAATTTAAGAACCATGCTCACCTCCTGGCTAAGATACCCAGCCCATCCGGGTCACCCATATTGCCGGGTGGCACTGGATTGCCGAGACGGTGGAGAGGCTGGTTGCGTCCCCCGGGGCCTAATGGCCCTGACCGGTCCGCTTAAGATTTCTTCTTGAGATTTCTTCCTCTCCGTACAACGACTTTATCCCGGACAGCGCCCGGGCCACAGGGCCAAATGGACTGATTTTTAAAGGGCCGTTGGTCATATCCCATATTCGGCCGCGTATGCTCTTGGGTTTCCGTGTTGATAACCACTGGTTATAATGGGCATGACGGGTTCGAACAGAAGATTTAGACCCAGGGTTTTGGCCGATACATGACCGCTACGCCAGATCAGCCCTCCGGCCCGGGACCGTTATTCACCGAGGCCACCGCGCTCCACGAAGCCATCCGCACCCTAACCTCCAACCTGTCTTTGGAGATGGTGCTGCAACAGGTGGCTGACCTCAGCCGGGAGCTGGTCTCAGCCACCTATAGCGCCCTGGGCATTCTGGGCGAGGGCGGTTCGCTGGATCAGTTCATCACCTCGGGAATCTCCCAGAGCAGCCGGGACGATATCGGCGACCCTCCGGAAGGCCGTGGCGTCCTCGGGGTCGTGCTACAAGAGGGTCAACCGCTTCGGATGCGTGACCTGATCCAGCACCCTGATTCGGTCGGATTCCCGGACAATCACCCTTCAATGACCAGCTTCTTGGGCGTCCCCATCTCCCTCAAGGGAAAGGTCCTGGGCAACCTGTATCTCACGGAAAAGATCGGCGCTGAAGAATTCTCCACCAGCGACGAAAATATCGTCACCCTATTCGCCGCCCAGGCTGCGGTGGCCATCGACAATGCCCGTCTCTTCGAGAGGGAGACCCGACGCTCTGCCCAGCTTGATGTCCTGAACCTCATGGGTCGCGAATTAACCCGCATCTTCGACCTGGACAGGCTGCTGGAGAAAGTGGCCGACCTGCTGCGTGAGGGTTTCCAATACCAGAACGTTCAGATCTTCTGGGTGGACCTGGAGAATAACGCTATTCGTGTCCGGGCCTTGGCTGGATCGGTCAAGGGTCAGATCCCCATTGGCACGCAGCGCCCCCTGGACCGGGGCATCGCAGCCTGGGTCGCCCGTTCCGGCCAGACCGCCATCAGCAACGACGTCCGTGAAGACCCGCGCTACCATGCAGTACCCGGTTTCGAGACCGCGGCCGAGCTGGCCGTCCCCGTGACGGTGAAAGACGAGACTGTGGCGGTGATCAGTGTCGACGGATCGGAGCCGTACATATTCGACGACAGCGATGTGAAGACCCTGGAAACCCTGGCCGACCAGTTGGCCGTGGCCATGGAAAACATCAAACTTTACCTCCAGCAGCAGGACCAAACGCAGCGGCTGGCCGTGGCCGACGAGCGCGACCGCATCGGCCGGGACCTCCATGACGGCGTGATCCAGTCCATGTACGCCGTTGGCCTAACCCTGGAAGACATCTCCAGCCAGGCCGGAACGGAACCGGAGACCGTCCAGCCCCGCTTGGAGGGGGTCGTAGACGACCTGAACCAGGTCATCGGAGATATCCGGCGCTACATCATGGACCTGAGGCCAACGGAGCTTCAGAGGCGGCGACTCGAAGAAGCCCTGGCTTCCCTGGTCGGTTACTTGGAGGACCGCGCCGGCGTCTCGGTCACGGTCAACCTAGACCTAGACCCGTCCCTCTTGCCGGAGCGGTATTTCGTAAACATCTGGCACATCCTGCAGGAGTCTTTCTCGAATATAGAGAAATACGCCAATGCCAAGAATGTGGCCATCTCTCTGTCGGTCAATGATGGCGATATCTGCCTGACCATCACCGACGACGGGGTTGGGTTCGATCTGGAAACAGCCGAACTGGGCCGCGGCTACGGCCTGCCCAACATCAAAGACCGGGCGGAGCGGCTGGGCGGCGCGCTCTATATCACGAGTTCCCCCGGAAACGGCACCAACCTGGACATAAAGGTCCCGGTGCCCGTACCCACGTCGCGGCCGCCGCTGGTGTAACCTATAAGCCAGCGGGCGTTTCAAGCGAACGCTTTCCTCAAGCACCCTCGTAAGCACTCCCTAAACGAGTCCCTGAACGACTCCCCGGAGGTCCACATGGCAACCAAAAACAAACTCAAGATCCTGATCGTCGACGACCATGACATCGTCCGCAGAGGGCTTGCCATGCTGATCTCGCGTCAGGAAGACTTGTCAGTAGTGGCTGAGGCTGGCACCGTGGCTGAGGCCGTAGAAAAAGCCCGCGAGTCCGTCCCTGACGTGGTGGTGATGGACATCCGCCTGCCGGACGGCACCGGCATCGAAGCCTGTCGCGAGATTAGGGATGAGAACAATGACATCAAAGTCCTGATGCTCACTTCATACAGCGACGAAGAAGCCGTGATGGGCTCAATCATGGCCGGCGCGTCTGGATATCTCCTCAAGGAGATCCGCTCCCAAGAAATAGTGGACGCCATACGCACGGTCGGCGCCGGCCAGTCATTGCTCGACCCGACAGTCACCGCCAGCGTGCTGGAACGTGTCCGCCGGGGCAAAGAAGAAGACGTACTCGCCCAGCTGACCGAACAAGAACAGAAGATCCTCGAGTTGATCGCCGAGGGACAGACCAACCGGGAGATCGCCGGGCAGATCAACCTGAGCGACAAGACGGTCAAGAACTACGTGAGCAACATCCTGGGCAAGTTGGAAGTATCCCGCCGTTCCCAGGCGGCAGCCTTCCTGGCCGAACGGCGCGGCCGCCGGGAATACGACCGCTAAGCCAATCTTCAAAAATCTTTTTAGCGCAGTTATAGGGCCGAATGGTGGGCACACCGACCGGCCCTCTTTTTATGCCCACTTGGCCTGCCGGAAAGATTACCAATGGCACTCTCCTACCAGGCTATGTTCGCCGTATCGTAGGTCTTGCCGGACCGTAAAGTTCTACTCGGCGAGCAAAAAAATGACTATTCGAATCCTACTGATCGACGAACACCGACCCGCCAGAGAGATACTCGCCCGGCGCTTGGCATCAATGCCCGGCCTAGACGTTGTCGGGGCAACCTCCGGTGGCGACCAGGCGATCCGTGAGATTGAGGGCCTCAGTCCGGACGTGGTGCTCATCGACACCAAGATGAAACAGGCCGACGGCATGGATATCTGCCGCCGGGCCCTGGCCGCCGACCGGCAGACAACCGTTGCTATCCTCACTTCATACCTGGACCCCGACGAACGCAGGTTGGCCTATGAAGCAGGGGTCGACGGCTATCTATTTAAGGACGTGGACACTGGAAATCTGGCCGATTGGATAAAACTCGCAATTGCCCGCAGCTCTGATGATGAAGAAGATTAGACCGGCTCTGACCGCCATTCAGCCGCTCAGTTCATCCGGCAGGCTGGCAAGATTTGCCCAAACAGCCCTTGAAGGCACCTGAAACCGGGCCAACTCCTGGCCAGCTAAGCTCCAGAGGGGGCGCCAACAAGCACGCTAACGCAGACATTCTGGAAAGATTGGGAGGAGTCTATGAATAAGGTGGAAGCAATCATCAGGCCGGAAAAATTAACTGACGTCAAAGAGGCATTGGTCGCCGTGGGCCTCATCGGTCTAAACGTGGTCAACGTCACCGGACGGGGCGCCCAGCGCGGCGTTACCGCCGGCGGCTCCCGTGGCGTCGGGCGCTATGGGATAGACATTCTGCCCAAGGTGAAACTGGAGTTGGTCGTCCACGATAACCAGACCCAGCAGGCTGTGGATACGATCATTGAGCACGCCCGGACCGGTAACATCGGTGACGGCAAGATCTTCGTCTATCCGGTGAGCAATGCGATAAAGGTAAGGACAGGAGAGACCGGCGACGAGGCTCTGTAACGCGCCGGCTCTCGTCGGGTAATTAACCGGCGGACCTAAAATCCAATAATTCAGGAGGTGGTGCTGATGCGAGGCTTACCCAATGCCGAGGCTTACCCCAAAGACATCATGCTGCGGGACGGAGACAAGGTTTCTGTCCGCCCTCTTGAGCCAAGCGACAAGGTTCTTCTGTTGGAATTCTTCGAGCGCATCCCCGAAGAGGAGCGCTACTACCTAAAAGAAAATGTTGCCTCAGCTAAGGTGATCCAAGGCTGGACGGTCAACATGGACCTCTCCAAGGTCATCCCCATCGTCGCGGTGTCGCACGGCGCCATCGTCGCCGACGCCACCCTGCACCTGAACGGTACCCCAGCTCGCCACCACATGGGCGAGGTACGAGTGGTGGTCGACCCCGCCTACCGTGAGGTGGGCCTAGGCGGCCGCTTGATACGCGAGATACTCGACATAGCCTCTCGACTCGGTTTGGTCAAAGTCGTATTCGAGCTAGTGGCGCAGCGGGAGATGGAAGCCGTCTGCGCGGCGGATCGGGTTGGCTTCAAAGAGGTCGCAACACTGGAAGACCGGGTCAAAGACTTCTGGGGAAATTACCAAGACCTGATCCTCCTGGAGATTCCGGTGGCCGACCGCGAGCGGTGGTGGCGCAACTGATATCCCGGCCCTCCCGGGCTTATACGAAACAAAGGGCAAGTGAAACAGATGGGACGATTCGGTGTTTTGGGCCTATTCATAGCAATGTTGCTTCTGACAGCGGCGTGCGGTGGCAGCGATAACCAAACTGAGACCATCCAGCCTACGACGGCCTCCACATCTTCGCCTGGAGAAAAGCTATTTACTGCCGCCGGATGCGCCGCCTGCCACGGTTTGGCCGGTGAAGGCAGCGCCATAGCGCCGGGATTGGCCGGCCACACTGGTGCCCAGGTGGTCAGGCAAGTCAGAGCGCCCCTCGGGATGATGCCGGTATTTTCGCCATCTCAGGTTTCCAACGAAGAGCTCCGCCAGATAGCCGAATACATCGAAGGGCTTTCTGGCGACCATCTTCATATGGTTATGGATGACACCGGACAGGCGTCGGCCCAGCACCACTGGATGACGCTGTTCGCGTTGGAGGCTGGGTCCAACGAGGAAGCGGTTCACCACATAGACCACATAATCGGACTGGTGGCCGGCCAACACATGGCGCAGATGGAGGAGGCGAAAAAGGAGATCGAGGCAGGAAACCTCCACGAAGGGACGCACATCATCGAAAACATGCTGGCCGGCGTCGAGGTAGACGACCTAACGCCCTCAGAGATGCACGCCAGCCTGGCCCGTTCATCTGCTCTCATTGATGACGCAGCGGGAGCGTTGCATCACCTGGATCACATCGCCCCTGACCTGAGCGATCATCTAACCTAGATTCGGGAAATGCTTGAATCAGGAGCGCTGAGCGACGCGGCCCACGAATTGGAAGAGGTTACCGGTTTGGCCCACGAAGAGGAACACGAGGAGGAAGAAGAGCACGGCCATTAGGCTAGAACTCACACACAATACTTACAGGATTAAAACCTCCATGTAACCAAAAGCGTTCGGTCTGCCCATAAAGTGTTGCCAACAAAGAGCAGTTAACGATAACGGTTAAACAAGGACCAGCAGATGTGGAAGCACTCAGCCTCCCGCTCTTCGTTAGTACAACCGCTGATACAAGCAAATAGGTTTCCCGATGTTCTGGCTCAAAGGCTGTCCCCG
>CAVOAA010000144.1:0-7902 GCA_963693555.1 Dehalococcoidia bacterium
GCCAGGAGCCCCAGTATCCTGCCTGTGGGGAATCCGCTGTCGATGCCGTATTTTATGTGTTGGGACTCAAATAAGGTTTTATAGTGCTCTGCAGCAGCTGCGGCATCTCCTCGGAGGGCGCTCAGCAAAGATTTTCCGATCCTCACGAATGAGGTGACGCCAGGAGTTGAGATAGGCGAATCGAGGATCGTCCTGCTGAATTCGTCAGCGGTAACATCAAAGTGGGCTGTATCTGCGATTCGATTGATTATGGCTATAACCATTGCAACGAATGCTCGTTCGACATTCGGGCCGGGTACAGAATGCTTTGCTATATCTACGAACCGATCGAGGTAAGCACGGCCCTCATCAATATTTCCTTGATCGTATTCCAAAAGGATCCTCAACTTGAGTAGCCTCGGATCTCTGGGAGCGACCGCCAAGCCCTGGTCGCTGAGCTCACGGGCGGAATCGAATGAACCGGCCAAGAGGGAGGCTGCCCCAGCGGCATAAAAGGCACGGGATCCGTATTCCGGGTGGCGCAAGCGTTCCCAGAGGGGAAGCATGGCCGAAGCATGTGCTGAAGCTCCGGTGAGATTGCCATCCGTCAACAACGAGAAAAAACACCACATGCGGGCCATCAACTCGGCCCTGGGATTATCGATTCGGCCGGCTAGCTCTACGGCCCGTCGGCCTTTTTCCAAAGCCTCGGTCAACTTCACGTGATACCCGTCTACGTCACAGGCGAAAGAGAGGGTCTGCAACTCCAGGTCTATGTCACCGATTTGCCTTCCGATGTCCAGGGCGATCTCGAATGCCCGGCTGGCCGCCTCGTAGTCGACCTCCTCCAATCCTTTGACCCTGCCGTAGCTCGCTTGCAGCCGCCCCGCTTGGAGCGAATCTGCCGGGACCATGTCTAAAGCCCGTTCGATGAGCTTTCCTGCGCCAGTGACATACCCAGCGATAAGTGGCATCGGGTAAACAGCGATCGCAACGGCCCGCTCCGCTTCCTGAGAGCTTACGTACCAGTTGAATGCAGGGATGAAGCTATCCATCGCATCATTCAAATTGGGTGATCGAGCTCTAGCAACCTGGGCCCGGCCGAGCCCGAACAAGAGGTCTGCTGATACTTGGTCTGGCGCAGACAATAATCGAGAAACCTCTACACCCTTGGTTCTCAGTCCTAACTGGAAATTTTCTAGAGCTTCCTCCCATGCGTAGGACTCCAACGCTTTTTCTCCCGCGATCAGGGAATAACGGGCCGCCTTTTCTGCTCCTGCGGCTAACCCTGCCTCGGCGAAATGGTGGGCCATTCGTGCTGCTTGCTCACTAGGGTTGGCCTCATGAAATCGCTCTAGTGCCTCTCCGGTTGCCGTATGCGCCAGCATCCTTCGAGTGGGTGTGATCTCTTCGTATACCGCTTGTTGGATCAACGCGTGGCTGAACCGAAAGCGGCCTGGCCGTTCGGGCAATGCCTCTATCATTCTGATCGCCAACGCTTCATCTAAAGCATCAGCAAACTCATCGTTATCAACGCCAGGACAGAGCATTCGCAGTAACTCAAAGTCGAAATCTCGACCGACTATCGACGCCGCCTCCAATAAAGTCGCACACTGGTGTGATAACCGATTTATCCGACTAGGTATCGCATCCCGCACGACCTCGGGGATCCGGTCGATCCAAGTAAGGCCTTGGGCCATTTCCTCAGGAGTGACCGAACCGACAATCTCCCCGACGAACAGCGGGTTACCGTCAGTTCTGTGGTGCAGAGCGTCAACTGCGTCGCTCCCAATAGCGATTCCGGTCCTTGCCTCTAATAATTCGCCAACTTCTTGGCGATCAAGTCCACCAAGGAAGACTCGGGTGATGCGATCCTCGCGAACCAAGGCCCCCAGAGTTTCCACCAGCGGGTGGCGTCCGGTGACTTCGATGTCGCGGTAGGTCCCGACTACCAAGATGGGGCTAGCTCCGATCGCCAGGACGAAGAACTCAAGCAACAGCAATGAGGACCGATCTGCCCAATGCAGGTCATCCAGCACCAAGACCAGCGGTTTGTTCTGGCTGGCGTTCTTAAGAAAGGTGGCTATGGAGAAAAATAGCCTGAAGCGGGCTTGTTCCGGATCGAGAACAGGGGATTTTTCGAGACCGTCTAGCTTGGACAGCAGTTCGGGTAGTATCTCAGCCAAATCGGAAACGCCGAGTCCCATTTCTTGGCGGAGCTGTCCAAGATCCGCTTTGTCGATGTAGGAGCGTAGAGATTCGAGCCAAGGGCCAATAGGGAGGCGCGCCCTCGCGTTGATAGCACCAACCCCAGAGGACCTGCGCCCCACGTTTTTCGGCCAGAGCTATTAGTTCTTGGGCGATCCGTGTCTTGCCGATTCCGGGCTCCCCAGCCAGCATCACCAGGCGACCGCGGCCTGCCATCGCGTCGTCTAGGCAATCGTTGAGTTTGGCCATCTCCAAGCGACGGCCGACGAAATTATTGGCGGATCGATTCAAGGGTTCAATCAGCTCCACTTTTTAGCTGGGTAGCTAGGCAGCTGGGTAGCTGAGTAGCCAGGTTCCTTTACTCCCAGATCGCACAGGGCGTTCCAAGATCAGGATTCATGACGGCAGGCTGGTCATCGTCAAACTTCAGCCAGAATACGTTCTGCTTTTCCCCTACCGTCTGCGGGAGGAAGCCAATAGATAGGTGGCGAGTGCTCATCCAGAGTTGCAGAAGAGGCCGACCTACTCTCCCACCTTGGACATCAGGTAGGCCTCGATGAACTTGTCTATATCGCCGCCAAGCACTGCGTCCGGGTTGGTGCTCTGCAGGTTGGTGCGGTGGTCCTTAACCGACTTGTAGGGGTGAAGCACATAACTTCGTATCTGACTGCCCCATTCCGCGGCCTTACGTTGGCCCCGAAGGTCTGCCACTTCTTTGGCCTTCAATTCTTGCTGCCTGGCCAGTAGCCTGGCTTTGAGTATGCGAACGGCCCACTCCCGGTTCTGGTGCTGGGATCGCTCGTTCTGGCATGAGACCACAATGCCGGTTGGCATGTGGGTCAGCCGCACCGCCGAGGCCACCTTTTGCACATTCTGGCCGCCGGGGCCGCTGGAACGGAAGGTGTCCATCTTGATGTCTTCCGAGCGTAACTCAACCTCAGGGTCGTCTTCGGAGACGGGCAGTATTTCCACCTGGGCGAACGACGTCTGCCTAAGATTGTTGGGGTCATAGGGTGAAAGGCGTACCAGCCGGTGGACACCTTGTTCGGCGATCAGGTAGCCAAAGGCGTGCGGCCCGCCGATCTCCAGGGTGGCGCCACGCAGACCGGCCTCCTCACCGTAGGACAGGTCCATGACTTCCAGGGGGCGCTTTCCTGATTCGGCCCATTGGCAGTACATCGACATCAGCATCTCAGCCCAGTCCTGAGCGTCGGTGCCACCGGCTCCGGCGTGGATGGTCACGATGGCGGATCGGTCGTCGTACGGTCCGGAGAGGGTCAGGTTGATCTCTTCCCGAGCCAATGCCAGGGTCAGCCCCTCGTACTCGGACTCCAACTGCTCTTGAAGAGAAGGGTCGTTCTCGGCCAGGGCCAGTTCAGTCAGCTCAACCAAGTTATTGGAACGGGACTCAAGGTCGCGCCAAAGGGTCACGGAGTCCTTCAAGCGGCCCAGTTGTTGCATCTTCTGCTGCGCGGACTGATGGTCGTCCCAGTAGCCGGGCTCGGCCGCCTCGCGCTCCATGACGCTTATGGCGTCTTCTTTGCTGGAGAGGTCAAAGACGCTCCACCACCGACATGATCTTTTGATTGAGGGTCGATAGGTGTTGTCTTAATTGCTCCATGATCGGGTATCTTCTCCAGTTTGATGGGTCGCCGAATCAGGGCCAGCGTACACGCCCTGCACTGCAACGATTATACCAGTGGGCCATCTTCAGTCCGAAGCCGTCCGAAACCATCCGAAGACGATTTGATGCGCCGGAGGAGAAGAATCAGCCAAGACCCAACTTGTCCGACAGCCATGACAGTTGTATCTGGGCATGCTCGTGGCCGCCGCCCTCAGACGCGCCGTGGTAGACCCTGAGGTCGCAGTGGGGGATCCGCTCTGCTAGTTTCTCCCCGAATGCCAGGGGGCAAAGCCCGGTGTCATTGATGCCCACACTCAGCAACACTGGGGCGGTAATCATCAAAGCCGTCTTCAGTGGGTCTAAATCAGACGTGTTCGCCTTCACCGCGTCTTTGCGGTCGGGATACAACCGGGTGTGATCAGCCAACTCAGCCAGCGGGTACGCCAATCCGGGCTTCAATGACTCCGGGTTCCCCAACGCCAGCGGCGTATTGGCGGCAACGGCGGTCACCGGCAGGCGGCGCGCGGCAACGGCCAGAGCCAACGCTCCGCCAAGCCCGGCACCAGTCACAGCTATATGGCCCAATAGCGCCTGCTTCTGTTCCAAAAGGGCGTCGAAACCCCTCAGGGCATCGGCGTAGACCCGGCGCATCACGTAGGTCTCCATGTCATCGATGCCTTCCGTGAGCAGTCCCGGATACTCAGCCTGAAAGACCTGGTCGCTGTTGCGCTGGCCCCGGTAGGTCGGGTTCATCACCACCGCCCGTTCCCGCAGCGATGTGTAGACGATGTCATGGACGCTGCCGTAGTCGGGCATTCGCACGACCGCAGGGAATGGGCCGTTGCCGTGGGGCACCGACAACCAGGCAAACAGCCTGAATCCATCCGCCGAGGTGTAACGCATCTGGAATACATCCCAGTCAGGCTGGGAGTAGAAATCGTCCTTCTGCAGCCGGATATCGGCCGGAAGTTCGGCCAAAACGGCTTCGGTCTCGCGCCAGAACCGGTCTGCTGCCGTGGTCATGACGCCACCGCCGATAGGCCAATCTGACCTTCCAGCCAGGCCTTTTCCTGGGCCGGGTAATCGTGGGCGTTGCCGTGACCGGAGTTTGGGAACAGCCAGAGTTCTTTATGGCCGGTCAGGGCCCGGTAGGCCGCGTAGCTAGTCTCCGGCGGGCAGACCTCGTCGTCCAGCGCGATTCCAACCACCATCGGGCACTTTATCCTGGGGGCGAAATTCACGGCGTCGAAGTAACGCAGGGTTTCCAGCATGCGCTCTTCCTGGTCGGGATAGGCCCTGGCGTAGCAGGCCAGCTCGTCGTAAGGATAGGACTGGAACATACTCATGGCTTCGGGATAGCAACAGAGGAACGGATACCCGGCAACCCCGCCTTTGATCTCCGGACGCAACGCCGAAGTTATCAAGGTAAGCCCGCCGCCCTGGCTGCTGCCGCAGGCGTAGATCCGCTCCGGGTTTATCTCTGGGCGGGAATGCAGAAAGTCCACTCCGCGCACGCAGTCGGCGATGACACCCCGGTATCCGTACAGGTCCTGGTGCTCCAACCCTGAGGTGAGCAGACCCGGATAACCGGGGTTGAACTCGCTGCTGCTTTTCAGCTTGCCCCGAACCGCCACCGACAGCACGGCTACGCCCTTCTTGCCCCAGTCGCGGCGCACCGGCGGCTCGGACTTGTAGCCTGGCAGATTGAGAATGGCGGGGAACGGCCCATCTCCCTGGGTCGGGAGGCTGTACCACGCCGAGATTTCCAATCCTTCTAGACTGCGGTATGAGACGTTGAAAACGTGGACGTCGTCGTTGCTCCGCATCGGGTCCGCTGTGATGATAGGCCTAAGTTCGGTGCGGCCCAACCGTTCCAGCGTGCCACTCCAGAAATCGTCAAAATCGTCGGGGCAGGTTACCTGGGTCGAAAATTCTTGTAGGTCTTGTTCGGTCGCCATGCGTTCTCCGTCGGGACATTATTGGCTGGGCCCGCCAATTATATGCGTGTGCGGCTGGTTATGTGTAGTCCGGATAGTCTCGTGACATCTATTTTTTCAAACTGACATCCAATAAGCCAGCAAGACCGTCGTTAATGGAGTTCGTCCTGCCCGATGAAAGTTAGATTACGGACCCAAAGCATTACCATCCAAGCCTCACGTTCAGCGGTATTCAGACTGATCAGTTCTTTTGGAGACGGCGATCCTGACTCATCGGCCCATGTTGCCAGAGACCGACCCGGCGAAACCGAAGAGGGCAAAACGCTGCTGAAGCGCGACGGCAACCGCCTGTTGATGGAGTTTCGCTCCCGGGACGGCCGGAAGATGTACCGGACCCTGGAAGAGGTGATTCTCTATCCCGATGACCGGATCACCTTCCGGCATATCGAAGGCCCTCTGAATCATTCGGAAGAGGAATTCCAGTTCACTGACCCTGATTCTGGCACGACCATGACCCACGACGGGGAGATCGAATGCCGGATGCACTGGCTTCCTCTTGCCGGTTGGATGATGGCCCGGTTCTACGTGAAGCGCCACTACGAGCGCCTGGTCCTGCGCCACATGAATTCGCTAAAAGAAAAGGCCGAAGAGGCCGGTGCATCATGAATTGGCACTCAGATGAGTTGAGGGTTTAAGCTGGATATGGACCCTATTAGGCGGATTTGAAGAATTGATCTGGGAACTCAGCTCATTTATATCGCTGGCCCTCGCGGCCTATGTCCTGGGCTCCGTGCCCACGGCCTACCTCATGGTGCGGGCGGCCAATGGCGAGGACATTCGCGAGCTGGGCAGCCACAACGTGGGCGCTTTGAACGCCTACCGCACGGTGGGCGCCTGGGCCGGACTCACGGTGCTGCTGGTGGACATGTCCAAGGGCATTTTGGCTGTGGTCGTGCCACGGTTGGTCGGCGTGGACGACTGGGTGCTGTTCGTCACTACTCCATTGGTGGTGGCTGGGCACAACTGGCCGGTCTTCTTGAACTTCCGGGGCGGCAAGGGCGCGGCAGCTATCTTTGGCATCTCGTTGGTGATCGTGCCGTGGCTCACGGTGATCACTGCCGGCCCCAGCCTGCTGGTGATGATCCTGCTGCGAAACGTGGTGCTGGGAGCGGCTTTCGGGTTCATTCTGCTCAACACGATGCTCTGGATCACCGGGCAGGGTGCCCAGCAATTGGGACTCTGCTTGCTGCTCACGTTCCTGGTCACAGCCACTTATTTGCTGAACGAACGAGACCACATTTCCACCTCGATCAAAGCCCGCCAATGGAAAAAACTATTCCTAGACCTAGCCGGCTAGGGGCCACTTCGGCCAGGCGAATACCTTCCGGCGGGGCCACTTCGGCCGGGCGAATACCTGCCGGCGGGGCCACTTCGGCCGGGCGGTTACCTTCCGGCGGACATAGGGGTGTTTAACACTGGGGTATCGCGGTGTTGTTAGGCTATAATGGTGCCTGAGCGGCTGGATTTTGCTGCTTTGATATTTAGTCCTTTACTCCAGAGTAGGTGAGATGTTAGAACACGGTTCCCTCGAAACTGAGGGCGTTGACGAGGCCCAGGCCCATCGTAACGCCATGCGCCATTCGGCCGCCCATGTGATGGCCGACGCCGTCCTGAAACTCTTCCCCGAGGCAAAGATGGGCATCGGCCCGCCCATCCAAGACGGGTTCTACTACGACTTTGAAGTCTCCCGTCCCTTCACTCCGGAGGACCTGGAAGAGATCGAGAAGCTGATGCGGGAGACCATCAAGGGCGGTTTTGCCTTTGAGCGCGAGGACCTCAGCCGGTCCGACGCCGAGGAAATGTTCGCCGACCAGCCCTACAAGATCGAACTGATCGAGGGACTGCCCGACGACGCGGTCATCTCAATCTACAAGCACGATGAGTTCGTTGACCTGTGCCAGGGCCCCCACGTGCACGGCACATCAGACATCCCGGCCATGAAGCTGCTCAGCGTGGCTGGTGCCTACTGGCGCGGCGACGAAAAACGCCCCATGCTCCAACGCATCTACGGCACGGCCTTCGAGTCCGAAGACGACCTCGCGGCGCACCTGGAACGGCTGGAAGAGGCCGAGCGCCGTGACCACCGAACCCTGG
>CAVOAA010000145.1:0-7856 GCA_963693555.1 Dehalococcoidia bacterium
CGTCTATAAAGTAGGTATTTCCGGCTGATTGCATACCAATCTTGGTGGATTTAAAACGAAATCGGTCTGTCTTGGCGATTTAACGCACCGACCGCCGCGTAGGCTCGAATGGGTATCCCACCTGAAGCTGCCAAACTTACAAAATCTGGTGGATACCTACCACATAGGATACAGCGGTTCGGCCCCGCATCAAACGGTAATTCCGCTCATTATTCACTGAAAATGGCAGCCGCGTCCGAGGCAAGAGGATACCGTTATCCGGGCAGCGCCTCCAACGAGAGAAATACACCATCTCCGGGACTACGAAAGAGACCCTGCAGTTGAATAGCTGCAGGGTCTCTTATCAGTTTCTGATGGGCCTTCCGGCCAGCAAGTCAGTGCTGATCGCGTTGTATCGCTCGCGTCTTATTACCCGGCTTTTGTTAGATATAGACCATCCACTCCAGAAGGTTATGGTCGGGGTCGCGGGCGTACATGCTGACCGCGGGGAGCGAGCCTCTGGCGCGGGCGCCCTTCCTCGGACCAGGGCCGCGAATAATCTCGACGCCGGCATCGGCCAACATCTGCTGACACTCTTCAGCGGTGCCGTCCCAAACGAAGCAGATGTCCGCCGACCCAGGCACGGCGGTGTCCCCGCGCAGGCTGGCGGTAAATCCCTCAGGGTGCACGTTTATCTTGGAATCTCCGGCCTGGATGGAGAAGATGCTGGCCTCACCGGCCCGCCACTCTGCTTCGTCATTGATCTCGAATCCAAGCTTCTTATAAAAAGCGATCAGCTTTTCTGCGTCGGCGGTGGGCATTGCCAGGTGGTCGATGCCAACGGTACCCATGTTGAGCCTCCCTAGAGTCGATGTACGTGGTATTCCGGTCTACCGGTCCCGGATTTCCCAGATTCTATCCACAACCACGGCCACTGGCAAGGATTTAGGCTGGCCGGTGTGCGTTGCCAGTGAGCCTGACCGGTGCGTCCTACTTTGTGGTACTTTAGGGGCGCTCTTGGCAGCAGGCCCACATCATCCTGAGCACGCTATCCAATCGGCAATTTACTTAACGGCTTTTTACTGGAGATAAACCATGTTCGACCTTCTGCTCACAAACGGCCGGATCGTAGACGGAACTGGCCAGACCTGGTTCCGGGCCAGCTTGGGTGTCATTGGAGACAAGATCACCATCCTTAAGGGAGATGTCTCCCAGGTACAGTCCGGCCGGACCATCGACGTTGCCGGATCGGTTATCTGCCCCGGGTTCATAGACATGCACTCGCACTCGGAACTGAAGCTCATGACCGAGCCCGAGCATCAGGCCAAGATCAGGCAGGGCGTGACCACCGAGGCTATCGGCATGGACGGTCTCTCTTACGCACCCATATCGCCGCCCAAATTGGAGCAGCTACTCGTCTTCCTTGCTGCCATCAACGGCACGCCGCCTCCAGACACCCGCTGGAGCACAGTCAAAGAGTTCTTGGACATCCTGGACGGCCGCGCCGCTACCAACGTCGCGTTCATGGTGCCCCACGCCGCCATCCGCATCGAGGCCATGGGCTGGGAAGACCGGGCGCCGACACCTCCGGAACTGGACCGAATGAAAGAGCTGGCCCGTCAGGGCATGCAGGACGGCGCCTTCGGGTTCGCAACCGGCCTGACCTACCCACCGGGCGCCTACAGCGACACCGACGAACTGGTGGCCATCTCCGAGGCCGTCGCCGACCTGGGCGGGTTCTACATGACCCACGCCCGCTACACTAAGGGCGACCAACTGCTCGATCCGTTCCGGGAGGCGATAGAGATTGGCCAGAGGAGCGGCGTGCCGGTGCATATCTCCCACTTCCACAGCCCGGTGGACGGCATGGGCGAACGGATGATCGGCCTGGTGGACGAGGGGAGAAACGCCGGGGTTGACGTAACCTTTGACCAATATCCCTACGCCGCCGCCAGCACCATCCTGCATTCGCTGCTGCCCTACTGGGTCCATGCCGGAGGGCCGTCGGCGCTGTTGGAGCGGATCAAGGACCCGGCGGTCCGCGAACAGATAGGCGACGCTGTGCAACCAATGTGGGGTTCGACCCTGGACAATTACATGTTCAGCCACATCGGCTCCGATAAGAATAAAGAGTGGGAAGGCCGGTCCATGACTGACCTGGCCAATTTCCAGAGCAAGAAGATGGTGGACAGCATCTGCGACCTATTGATCGAGGAGAACCTGGAAGTCGGGTTTGTTGCCCGGACAGGGAACCCTGAGAACATCCGCACCATCGTCCGCCACCCGGCCCACATGGTCGGCTCCGACGGCGTTCTGACCGGTGAGATGCCCAACCCGCGCACCTTCGGCACCTTTCCTTATGTATTGGGCCAGTTCGCCCGGGAGGAGGGTTTGTTCCGCATGGAGGAGGCCGTCCGTAAGATGACGGCGCTTCCCGCCCAGCGTCTGGGGCTACAGGACCGCGGCATACTGCGGGACGGCATGAAGGCTGATGTGGTCGTCTTCAACCCGGACACCGTCGAGGCCAAAGCCACGTTTGAGGACCCCAAACAATACCCGGTGGGCATCGACTACGTCATTGTTAATGGCAAGTTGGTCATCGATAATGGAACCCACACCGGAGCGCTACCCGGCCGGGCACTGAAATCGCAGTAGAAGCGGTCAGGGCTAATCTGCGATTCGGAATATGAGTGGGAATCAACTCGTAAAGAAGAGTGTTTTATGACACCACAGCATTCGGTAAAAGCGACTATTCGACGAGGCGACGATTACTACGTTGCTGAGTGCTTGGAGATCGCTGTCGTAACCCAGGGAAAGACCTTAGACGAGACGGTCGAGAATCTTAGAGAAGCAGTGGGCCTACACCTAGAAGGTGAAGATCCGGCTGACTTTGGCCTTACCAAAGACCCGTGGATCTTGCTGACATTTGAGCTGGAGTTGGCTGGTGCCCAGACTTAAGCGGCTCTCAGGCGCCGAAGTGATTGGAATCCTAGAGACGTTGGGTTTCCAAATCATTTCCCAACGCGGTAGCCACGTGAAACTTCGGCGAATTTCCACGGACGGCGAAAATCAGACCCTTACCGTACCAAGGCACAGACAACTAGACGTTGGAACCCTGCAAGCAATATTTAGACAAGCCGGGCGATTTGTGCCTTCTGAGGTTCTCAGAAGCAACTTTTACACCGATTAGACTTGTTGGCCCATCACTCCATAAGGCATAATCCATAGTCGATTCAAGTACCAAAAACGCTGACCGCTCATAGCTGACAGCTAACGAGGACACCGATGGACTTCGAACCCCAATACACCCCCGAACAAGAAGAGTTTCGTCAGGAGGTGAAGGCCTGGATGAAGGAGAATATGCCCGAGGGCATCATTCATCCAGCCGACCCCATCGACCTGACCGAAGAGCAATACCAAAAGCGGCGTGAGTTTGGCCGCAGGCTGGGCGAAAAAGGCTGGCTTTGGTCCACTGCCGAGACCAAATACGGTGGCGGCGGCCTGGACGTTGACCATGCCATTGTCCTGGAAGAAGAGGCCGATGCCGCAGGCCTAACCATTCCTCCCTTCTACGATTCCGGCGGAAGGCTGGGCGGCGCATCGATGTCTGGGGTTCTGATGAGCAGAAAGAGTTCTTCCTCCCTCCCATCTTCAAGGGGCTGGTCCGTACCTGGCAGCTGCTGTCTGAGCCTGAGGCGGGTTCCGACCTGGCCAACGTTAAGACTACGGCCGTCAAGGACGGCGACGACTACATCATCAACGGCCAGAAGGTCTTTGTCGGCAGCTCCCTGGGTTGCGACTACATGTGGACCCTCACCGTGACCGACACCGACACCAAGCGTCACGAGAACCTGGGTTGGTTCATGATCGATTCGACCCTGCCTGGCATCACCGTCCAGCCCATGGACCTGCTGATCTCGGGTGGCGAGTCCGGCGCTGGGTCGGGCGTCAAGAACACAGTGTTCTTCGATAATGTCCGGGTGCCGTCTTTCAACCTGATCGGCGGCCATAACCAAGGCTGGAAGGTAGCCACCACCCACCTCGAGCTGGAGCACGGCACCGGTGGGAAGATTTCCCGCAACGTGGTGGTCGACAAGTTGTTCGATTACTGCCGCACCAACGACCGGCGCGGCGAGCCCATCACCAAAGACCCGGATGCCCGCGAGAAGCTGGTCGACGTCTACATCGAACAAGAGATCGTGCGGCTGCTGCAGCTACGTAACTATTGGATGCGACACAGCGATGTGACGACAACCTATGAGGGCCCCCAAGCGTCCTACTTGAAGAAGACCCTGGGTCTGAAGATGTCCCGGCACATCCTGGACATCCTGGGTCCGGCGGCGCTGACCTTCGACCCCGAACTCGGGGCGTCCGAAGGCCACATGGAAGCCCACTCCAGGGCCGGCATCATCGCCATCCACCCCGGCGGCACCACCGACATCCAGAAGGTGATCATGTCCCGCCGCATCGGCATCGGCCGCGAAGTAATTGAAAAGGCCGGAGCACTGTCCTAAGACCGCACTAAATAAAAAAGCTGATAGCTGTTAGCTGAACGCTGACAGCTATCGTTCCGAGGAACGATATGGACCTGTCCCTAACCCCCGAACAAGAGATGCTGAAGACTGCAGTGCGCCGCTTCGTGCAGCAGGAATACCCCAAGGAAACCCTGCTACAGATCGCCTCGCCCACCGAGCCTACGCCCGACGGGCCGTGGCAGCAATTGACCCAGACCGGCTGGCTCGGCATCTTGATACCGACCGAATACGGCGGCGAAGGCGGGTCGTTCACCGACGCCGGTGTGCTCTTTGAAGAGCTGGGACGCGGTCCGGTACCCGGCCCCCACATCAGTTCCGCTGTCTTGGCCGCGCTGACCCTGCTTGAAGGCGGCACTGAAGAACAGAAGAAAGAATGGCTGCCGCAGATGGCCAAGGGCGAAGTCCGGATGGTGGCTGCCATCACCGAGGCCGACTACGGCTGGCTGGAGGATGATGTCCGGCTCACTGCCAAGAAGAGCGGCGACGGGTTCACCCTCAACGGCAAGAAAGCCTACGTCTACGACGGCGAATCGGCCACCCATCTGCTCTGCGCCGCCCGGCTTGAAGACGGCAACGACGTCGGGTTGGTGATCATACCAGCCAACATCGCCGGTATCACTACCCGGGACCTTCCCGGGTTCGCCTGGAACCTGTCTGAGATCGCCATCGAAAACGTCTCTGCGAACGCCTCCCAGGTGCTGGGCGGGAAGTTTGCTGGCGGTTGGGATGCCCTGGAGCGAGCCGAGGCCAAGACGATTCCCGTGCTCTGCGCCTACCAGGTCGGCGGCAGCCAGGCCATCTACGAACTATCGGTTGATTACAGCCGCACCCGCCACCAGTTTGGCACGCCCATCGGCCGTTTCCAGCGAGTGCAGGACCAGGTCATCAACCTGCTGAACGCTCTGGACGCCGCACGTTGGACCGCCTACGAGGCGCTCTGGAAGTTGGACATCGGCCGCGACGCCGCTGATAGCGTCCATCTAGCCAAGGCCGTCGGCAGCGAGGGCTATTACGAGGCCTGCAACTTTGCCCATGAAGTGCACGCCGGTGTTGGCAGCATGACCGAATACGGTCTCACCCTGCACACCACCGCGTCCCGTACCCTCTACCACTACCTGGGCGACCCCAAGTTCCACCGCCGCCGCCTAGCCGACGCTCTCGGTCTGTAGGCCGCCGAAAGGCCTAAGAAATGCTGCGGACCAAGATAGCGGAACTATTTGGCATCACCTATCCCGTGATGTCTGCCCCCATGACCAACCACAGCGGAGGACAACTCGCTGCGGCCGTATCCAAGGCAGGTGGGTTGGGCACTTTCGCCGGCATTCACGGGGACGGCCCGGGTTTCGTGCGAGAGCAGGCCAAGTACATCCGCGAGCAGACGGATAGTCCCTTCGGCGTGGGCTTCATAACCCATATGCTGCCAGACTGGGAGCCGAATTTTGACGCCGTCCTAGAAGAGAAGGTCCCGGTTGTCTTCTTCTCCTTCGGCGACCCCAAGCCGTGGCTGATTAGGGCAAAGGACACCGGCGCGATCACGGTCTGCCAAGTCCAGAGTCTGGAGGATGCGGCCGAAGCAGTGGCTGCTGGCACGGATGTTCTTGTTGTCCAGGGTAGTGCTGCAGGAGGCCACCTCGGACATATGAACCTGCTACCTTTCCTCGCCCATATCGTGGACCTGTACCCTGACACCCCGGTCATGGCTTCCGGCGGAATCGCCACCGGCAGAGCACTTGCGGCCGTGCTGGCCGCGGGAGCAGAAGGTGCCAACCTAGGCACGGTTTTCCTGGCAACTCCGGAGAACGTAGAGGTTCCTGACGCCTTCAAAGAACAGGTCGTCCGGAGCGACGGTCAGGACACAAAATTGACGACGTTGTATGACGTGATCGGTGGCGGCGCTTGGCCGCGGGATATCGTCGGTCGGGTATATAACAACCGTTTCGTCCGGACGTGGGACGGACGCGACGCGGAGATTCAGGAACGACTAGAAGAGCTATCGTCGGACGCAGCAGAGGCGTGGGCCAAGCATGACACCGATGTCGCCTCGGTATACATGGGCCAGTCTGCCGTGAGTGTTAACTCCATCCAGCAGGCGGGAGATGTCCTACAAAACATCTGCACTGATGCGGAGCGTATTCTGGGAGAGCGTTTCCGAGAACTGGGGCTGTAGGCGGATCGATTCGCTGCTGATATCCAATATAGCTCTGATAAACCGTCGATCGGTACGTCAGGTGTAGCAAGTACCATCAGAGTGATTCCGATTACGCGTAATATTCCATTAACGCGGTCCTTCGACAGGCTCAGGATGAGCGGAGTTCACTCGCATTCTCAATCACGACTTGTCGATACATTCATTCTGAGTCCAATCATCTGCCCATAGCCAAACCAACCGTGTGCCCATAGCTAGCCCAACCATCTGCCGATAGCCAGCCCACCAATCCGGCCCACATCCAGCCCAACCATGTGCCCACAGCCAGCCCACCCGGCCGCTCATGGTGAGCCCACTCGGCCGCTCATGGTGAGCCTGTCGAACCACGTGGCTGTTTTCAGGTCAGTTTAGATACGTAAACCGTACTCCTAGAAAGGCGAACCAACTGCTCCCAATTTTGCGCCATCAATGCCTCTTTCTTGGCACGAGACCAGCCCTTGATCTGACGCTCACGTCGGAAAGCATCGTCTCTTGAACTCATTTCCTCCAAGAATGCCAACTCCACCGGCCGACGCTCGTAAGTGTAGCCAGGGAATTTCCCCGATTGGTGGGCGGCCAGCCGGGCTTCTATCTGATCGGAGTGGCCCGTGTAATAAGAGCCATCAGAGCATCTGAGGATGTACACGTAATATCCCATTGCGAGGGTCCTTAGACATTTTTCCACGGAAGGGGAGGATGAGTGGAAAGTCGGCGGCTTACGACTAAGTAATCGCAGTCAATGAGCTAGCGAACACCCTTACCCCACCGGCTCGCCTTGATATTCCCGCTGGCGCATGTCCATGCGGACGACGGCGAGCTCGTCCCAGGTGTAGTCGTCGCCCAGGAAGTCCCGGACGGGGGTTAGGCGGGCCTCGCCCATCTCTTTGAATGCAGCTTCTATCTTGAGGCGCCGGTCTTCAGAAGGCATCAGGTGTCCCAGGTCTACCTGGCCGCCCTCCTGAATGAACCGCTCCAGATGGCTGCGGATAGTCGTCTCGTTGATACCCCGTTGTTCGGCAACTTCTTCAAACGATAGACCCTGCGCAACCAGGTCCTTGGTTGCGCGGATGCTCATGCTGATGCCCTTGGGTTTCTTCTTGGGCGCCGATACAGGCAGGCGTTCTACGGACACCGGTTGCCCGTTGGCCCCCATGTAT
>CAVOAA010000146.1:0-7854 GCA_963693555.1 Dehalococcoidia bacterium
CTAGAATTTCGACATGTCCCTCTCTCGGTTCCATCCCCTCGTTCAAGAGTGGTTCAAGAGCCGGTTCAACGAGCCTACCGAAGCTCAAGTCGACGGCTGGCCGGCCATCGCGCAGGGACGGCACACGCTGATCGCCGCACCCACCGGATCAGGCAAGACTCTGGCCGCGTTCCTCACCTGCATCGACGGTCTGGTCCGTCAGGGGCTTTCCGGCGAGTTACCCGACACCACGCAGGTAGTGTACGTATCGCCGCTAAAGGCCCTGTCCAACGACATCCAGAAGAACCTGGCCACGCCATTGGAAGAGATCGCAGCGCTGGCAGAGGCCGCCGGGACTCCACTCCCCGAGATTCGCGCTGCCGTGCGCACCGGGGACACTAAAGCCTCAGAACGGGCCAAGATGGCCAAGAGGCCGCCGCACATCCTGATCACCACCCCTGAGTCTCTGTACATACTGCTGACCTCCCGGAGCGGCCGCCAAGGGCTGACCGGGGCCCACACACTGATACTCGATGAGATCCACGCCGTGGCCGACGACAAACGCGGCTCCCACCTGTCTCTTTCCGTAGAGCGGCTCTGTGCCCTGGCAGATGGACCCGTCGTGAGGATCGGACTGTCCGCCACCCAGCGTCCCATAGAAGAGATCGGGCGGTTATTGGTCGGCAGCGACTCCATAGACGCTGACGGCAGACCCGATTGTTTAATCGTGGACACCGGCCGTTCCCGGACTATCGACCTGGCCCTCGAGCTGCCCCAGCGGGAACTTGGGCCAATTGCCTCTCATGAGATGTGGGACGAGGCATTGGACTCAGTGACCGAACTGGTCAAGGCTCACGGCACGACCTTGGTCTTCGTCAATACCCGCAGGTTGGTTGAGCGCATCTCCCATCAACTGTCAGCGCGCCTGGGCGAGGAAGCCGTAGTAGCCCATCACGGCAGTCTGTCTCGCACCACCAGGCTGGCCGCCGAGCAGAAACTCAAGAACGGCCAAGTCAAGGTCTGCGTCGCAACGGCATCCCTTGAGTTGGGCATCGATATCGGAGTGGTAGACCTCGTCGCCCAGATAGGCTCTCCCCGGTCGATCGGTGTATTACTGCAACGGGTCGGGCGCTCTGGCCATCAGGTTGGTGGCACACCCAAAGGAAGACTGTTCCCTCTTACCCGAGACGAGCTGGCCGAGTGTATCGCGTTATCTCGGGCGATCAAACATGGGAACCTAGATACCCTTGTGATCCCTCCTTGGCCGATGGACGTTTTGGCCCAGCAGATCGTCGCCTCCTGCGCCCAGGAAGAGTGGACCGAAGCCGGGCTATTCGACCTTTGCCGTAGAGCCTATCCGTACCGCGAGCTGCCGCAAGAGAAGTTCGATCAAGTCATTGAGATCTTGTCCGAAGGCTTCACGCTACGCCAGGGCCGGCGCGGCGCCTACCTCCACCGGGACGGCATCAACCTAAAGGTGAAGGGCCGGCGGGGCGCGCCAATCGCCGCCATGACCAGCGGCGGAGCCATCCCCGACAACGCCGACTATGACGTGATTCTCGAACCGGAAGAAACATTCGTGGGCACGGTCAACGAAGACTTTGCCATCGAGAGTCTGGCCGGGGATGTGTTCCTCCTGGGTAATAATCCCTGGAAGATCCGCCGGGTCGAAAGCGGCAAGGTGCGGGTGGAAGACGCCCAGGGACAGCCGCCGACAGTCCCATTCTGGCTTGGCGAAGCGCCGGGCCGCACCTGGGAGCTATCTCAAGAAGTATCAGATCTCCGGGAAGGCATCGATCTACGCCTGGATGATCATTCGAAAGCCCAAGAGTGGGTCATGGCCGAGTCTGGCGTGGACGCGGAGTCCAGCCGTCAGTTGGTCGCCTACCTGGTAGAGGGCAAGCGCGTCCTGGGTGTTATCCCCTCCAAGTCCAAGGTCGTCGCCGAGCGGTTCTTTGACGAAAGCGGCGGGATGCAATTGGTGATCCACGCCCCGTTCGGCGCCAGGGTCAACCGGGCCTGGGGCATGGCCCTCCGCAAGAAGATATGCCGGACTTTTGACTTTGAACTTCAGGCCACGGCCACTGACGACGGACTGAACTTCGCCCTGGGTCCGGGGTTGTCCATGCCCGTGGACGAAGTGTTTACCTACCTGAACGAGAAGACCATCGAGGGCGTGCTGGAACAAGCTATTTTGCAGGCACCTCTCTTCGTAACCCGCTGGCGCTGGAACGCCACCCGTGCCCTGGCGATCCTGCGGCACACCGGCGGGCGCAAAGTGCCTTCGCCGTTGATCAGGATGCGCTCGGAAGACCTGTTGGCGGCGGTCTTCCCTGCCCAGGTCGCCTGCCAAGACAACGCCATGCCCGGCGACATCGAGCTTCCTGACCATCCCTTGGTATTTGAGACCATGCGTGACTGCCTCACTGAAGCAATGGACGTGGAGGGGTGCAAGGACCTGCTCGGCGGCATCAGCGATGGCAAGATAGAGATCTTCGGCCGGGACACCGTGCAGCCATCGGCATTCTCACACCAGATATTGAACGCGATGCCCTATGCTTTCCTGGACGATGCGCCCCTGGAAGAACGCCGCGCCAGGGCTGTTTCGCTGCGAAGGGCGCTGCCTGAAGACTCTCGAGACCTGAGCGCGCTCGACCCCGCCGCCATTGAAAGAGAGTCGGCCAACGCCTGGCCCAGGATGCAGGACGCAGACGAGCTTCACGACGCGTTATTAGTCTTGGGTGTGCTGCCAGAATCCATTGCTATGGCCAGCGCAGCCAAGGACGGCATGGGCGCGGTCGAAGTGTGGTTCCAGTCCCTGATGGCTGATGGCCGTGTTTACCGGTTGGAGTCGGACGGTGTGGCGTACTGGGCCGCTGCCGAACGGCTTTCCCTGCTAAATCCGGTCTACCCCGAAGCCGTCTATCATCCTGAGCCGCCGGCCCATCTCCTGAACACGAAAGAAAATACTGGAGAGACCGCCAGAGAAGACAGCATCCATTCGGTCCTGCGCGGTTGGGTGGAGTCCTCCGGACCCCTGACCGCGACCGAGATAGTTGGGTATCTCGGGATACCGAACGACGATATCGTTTACGCCCTGGCGAGGCTCGAAAACGATGGCGTTGTGCTCCGTGGCAGCTTCCGGACCGAAGTCGAAGAAGTGGAGTTCTGTGACCGGCGCATATTGTCCCGGATCCACAGGTCCACTATCGACACGCTGCGCAAAGAAGTAGAACCGGTGCCGCCCGCTGCATTCATGCGGTTCCTGCTCCGCTGGCAGCATGTCGACCCGTCGGTTCGCCTTCAGGGCGAGGGTGGACTGTTAGCCGCCATCGAACAGTTACAAGGGTTCGAGTCTGCGTCCGGGGCGATCGAAGAAGAAGTCTTGCTCTCACGGGTTTCAGATTACGACCCGGTCATGTTGGACCGGCTCTGCCTGGGCGGCGAAGTCCTCTGGGGCAGAGTGTCATTACAGTCCCGGCAGTCCTACGAACGCCAGAACGGGTCCGGCCACCAATCCGGACGCTCGACTTTCTCCAGGGCCACCCCCATAACAATGGTTCTACGGGACTCACTGGACTGGATACTTGGTCCCACCGGCCAGGACGCTGAAGGCCTGACGGGCGCCGCCAAAGAAGTGGTCGAGTTTCTGAGTCAGCGGGGGGCGTCATTCCTGTCTGACATCGTTTCAGCCACCCAACGCCTGCCATCAGACGTCGAAGAAGCGCTCTGGACGCTGGCTGCATCGGGCCGGGTGACCGTGGACGGCGTGGAGTCCCTGCGACAACGTCTGGGTGGAATCGTCCGGCGGCCCCGGCGCAATGGCCGCGGTGGCCGGGACAACAGCCGCTCCAGCATGAACCGCAGACGCGGCTACAGCCGGTGGTCGCTGCTCGAGTCATTCGATCCGGTGGACGACCGCAGCGAACCCATCGCCCGGCAGTTATTGGACCGCTACGGGATAATATTCCCGGAACTATTGGCCAGAGATGCTCTGACCTACCGCTGGCGAGACCTGGTGCGGGTGTTTCGACGATTGGAAGCTAGGGGCGAGATCAGGGGAGGCCGGTTCGTGTCAGGCTTCATCGGCGAGCAGTTTGCCTTGCCGGAGGCCGTGGAGCTGCTCCGTAAGACCAAGAACTTGGAGCCAGACGGGAGATTCATCGCCCTATCTGCCTGCGATCCCTTGAATTTGGCCGGCATACTCTCCCCGGGACGGCGGGTGCCGTCGGTGGTACGCAACCGGTTGGTGCTCCAAAACGGCCTGCCCATCGCCTCTATGGAGAACGGCTCGATCGTGGAGTTGACCAATGTCGCTCCGGAGATCATGGAGCAGGCCAAGATCGCGTTGAGTGTACCTATCTCCCATGCCGGCTACCCAATGGATCAGCCAGACTTGGTGAGTGTTTAACGACCAAGTTCCGCATTCTGCCTGAGCCACGGCCAGGGGCGTGACCAGAGGCTCTACCAGAGGCTCTAATTGATAATCAGAGGGTGCTATGCTAACGTTGCTAAGCACTTTTCGTGCCTCCTCACCCTCAGTCCAAGCACCGTATCTTGAGGCCGAACAGGGGAAAATTCACAAAGGCGGCCCCATTGTCCGAGTTCCGTTTTTCACCAAACCCAAACCAGGCCCACGCCATAAACTGGCTGCCCTGGGGCCCGGCCGCATTCGCGAAAGCCCAGGAAGAAGATAAGCCGGTCCTGCTCTCCATCTCAGCGGTATGGTGCTACTGGTGCCACGTGATGGACGAGGAAACCTACTCCGACCCCGAAGTTCAGGACCTGCTCAACGACCATTTTGTGGCCATCCGGGTGGACAACGACCACCGGCCAGATATCAATTCCAGATACAATGTCGGCGGCTGGCCGACCACTGCATTCATGACGGCCCACGGCGGACTGATCGGCGGCGCCACCTATCTGCCGCCCGAACAGTTGATCTCTATGATTTCGGAGTTCGCAGAGGCTTACGAGAATGACAGGCCCACCCTTTACACCCAAGCCCGGGACCTGCTGAACAATCGTAAAGAGCACGCCAAGCGTTTCGTCGCCAGCGAGGAACTTGACGTCTCCATGGTCGACCGGGTCTCCCGCATCGTTGCCGGTTCCTATGACACAGCCAATGGCGGGTTCGGCAGCGAGCCCAAATTCCCCAATGCCTCCATCATCCGGTTTCTGAACCACCAGTACCGCACCAGCGGCGAAGAGTTTTTTGCCTCGATGCTCACCAAGACCCTGGACGGCATGTCTGAGGGCCAGGTGTGGGACGGCGCAGACGGCGGAGTTTTCAGGCATTGCGCCCAGGCAGATTGGGGTCAACCACAGCACGAGAAGATGCTGGAAGACAACCTGAACATGGCCCGGGAGTTCCTCGACGCCAGCATCCTGCTTGACCGCCCCGAATACCGGGAGAAGGCCAAGCAGACCCTCGATTATCTGCTGGAACAACTCTATGACCCGGCGGTGCCGGGGTTCCGGGGCAGCCAGGGTGCCCATTCGGATTACTACTCATTGAGCGCCGATCAGCGCACGGAAGAGAACCGGCCCGCGCCAGACCCGTCCTGCTATGCCAACAGCAACGGACTGGCGGTTACCGTTCTCCTGGATGCTGCGTGGAAGCTGGGCGACCCGGAGCTTCAATCGAAAGCGCTCGGAATATTGGACCGGCTGGATTCTATGGAGCAGTCCGGCTCGTTCAGCCACGTTTATTCGGCAGATGGGCCATCGGACGCTCCGGCTTTCTTCACCGATCTAGCATGGTTGCTGACTGCCCTGCTCCAAGCCCACGGCAACACCGCCTCAGAGTCCTACCTGGAGCGTGCGGTCGCCGTAGCTAAACTGATGGTCGACCGATTCTTCGATCAGAACGGCGGTGGGTTCTTCGACATCGAAGAAGATACTGAAGCCATCGGGCATCTGCAGATCAGAGAAAAGATACTCGCCGACAATACGGTCGCGGCCCAGGCGTTGATCCGCCTGCACCAGCCCACCCGTAACGATGACTACCGGCAGATCGCTGCAGCAACTTTAAGCGCCTTCGTCGAGTTGTTCCGGGAGCAGGGCGAGTTCGCCGCCGATTACGGTCTGGCCGTGCACCTGTTGAAAACCGACCTGGTTGAAGTGACGATAGAAGGACGGCCGGAAGACCCCAACTGCCAGGAGATGGTGGCCGCCGCCGCCCGCCTGCCCCAACCGAACCTAGACATCAAGACTATCCTGGCGGCCGAAGGCGACGCCGTGGCCCGGGCTCACGTTTGTCTGGACACTGTCTGTTTACCACCGGTGGCCTCGCCCACGGAGTTGGCCGAAGCGGTGGCCGGGCTTACCCAACAACAAGAGAACCCTTTCCAAGATATATTCCAGGTATTTCCAGGTAATTAGCGTTTATTAGCGTTAATCTGCAGTTTCCCTCGGGCGGTCCGCCCCTGCTGCATATGGCGTATCATCACACCAAAAGATAATGGAGGAATTGCGTGCTGCGTAGCGCGGATTGCGGCTCCCTGAGGGTCGAAAATGCCGGCGATCAGGTTACCCTGGCGGGTTGGATCGGCCGGAGACGGGACCATGGCGGAATAATCTTTCTTGACCTGCGAGACCGGTCGGGCCCAGTTCAGGTTGTCTTCAATCCAGAGACCGCCGACGCTGCTACCCGCATCGCCGAAGAGGTCAGAGGTGAATGGGTCGTCCAGGTCAAAGGCACGGTCACTCGCCGTCCGGAAGGCAGTGAAAACCCGGCCATGAAGACCGGCGAGATCGAAATCATGGCATCGGAAGTTACGATCCTCAACCGCTCGCTGACCCCTCCTTTCTACATCGAAGAAGACGCCGAGGCTGATGAGGCCCTGCGTCTGCGCTACCGCTACCTCGACCTGCGCCGCCCGCCGATGCTGCGTAACCTGACGCTGCGGCACAATGTGGTCAAGTACATCCGGGATTTTTTGAGCGACCGGGACTTCCTGGAGATCGAAACCCCAATCCTGATCAAGAGCACCCCGGAAGGCGCTCGGGACTTCCTGGTCCCCAGCCGGATGCAGCCCGGAAACTTCTACGCCCTGCCCCAGTCTCCGCAGCAGATGAAACAGTTGCTTATGGTCGCCGGCGTAGAGCGGTATTTCCAGATCGCACGTTGCTTCCGCGACGAAGACCTGCGCGCCGACCGGCAGTTGGAGTTCACTCAGCTTGACCTGGAGATGAGCTTCGTCGAGGAAGAAGACATACTCGACCTGACAGAAGAGCTTTATACCGGGATGATCGAGTCTGTGACCCCGGGGAAGAAGCTGCGGAAGCCCTTCCCCAGAATCAGCCACCAGGAAGCCATGGAACGTTACGCCTCAGACAAGCCTGACCTGCGCTTCGGCCTCGAGATGACCGACGTATCGGAATTGGCCAGCGAGACCGAATTCAGGGTGTTTCTCTCCACGGTGGAGGGCGGCGGACACATCAAGGGCTTTGTAATCCCAGGCCAAGCCGGTTTTGTCACCGGTCAGGTCAAAGAACTGGAAGACACCGCCAAGGCTGCCGGGGCAGGCGGTCTCGTTTACATACGCTACCGGGGCACCAATCCGGTGGGCCAGTTGACCGGGGAAGAGATATTGGAATCAGCCGGGCTCCGGATGCCCCCGGAATGGCACCAACGTCTGGCCGACAAGATGGGTGCCGGTCCCGGCGATCTGATCCTGCTGATGGCTGGCCGCCAGCCCAGGTTGAATGCCTGGCTATCGGTTATGCGGAACCACATCAACGAGTTGTTGGAATTCGCCGACCCCGATGAACTGGCATTCGCTTTCGTGACCAAATTCCCGTTGTTCGATTGGAACGAAGACGCCGAGCGCTGGGACTCGTCTCATCACCCTTTCACCGCTCCAGAAGACG
>CAVOAA010000147.1:0-7850 GCA_963693555.1 Dehalococcoidia bacterium
CACGATGGCCGCTTCCAGCACTTTGGGGTGTTCGATCAGACGGCTCTCTATCTCCACCGGAGAGCACCAGATGCCGCCGACCTTCAGCATGTCGTCGCTGCGGCCGCAGTAGACGAAGTAGCCGTCAGCGTCCTCGAAATAGGTGTCGCCGGTATTCAACCACCCGTCCACCATGGTCTCCGCGGTCTTCTGCGGGTTGTTCCAATAGTGGGGGGAGGTGGAGTCGCCCTTGATTAACAGACTTCCAGGCTCGCCGATCGCCACAAGAGCGTTCTCGTCGTCCAATATCTTCAGCAGATAGCCAGGCACTGGCTTGCCGCTGGTACCGGGACGGTGGTCTTCGAGGGTGTTGGAGATGAATATATGCAGGGCTTCGGTTGAACCGATGCCGTCCAGGATCAGGGTGTTTGTCTTCTCCTGCCAGCGCCGGAAGATGTCTGCAGGCAGGGCTTCACCGGCCGACACGCAACAACGGACCGATGAGAAATCTCTAGCGCCCTCATCCAACGCCCGGAGTTGGGCGGCGTAAAGCGTCGGCACACCGAAATAGATCGTCGGCTTGTGGTCCTCGATGATCTGGAACGTCATATCCGGAGACGGCCTCTGACCGCTAAGCACGGCAGTGCCGCCGACCCACAGTGGGAAGGTCATGGCATTGCCCAGACCGTAGGCGAAGAACAATTTGGCGGCCGAAAAGCAGATATCGTCTTGGACCATGCCCAGCGTGTCCACCGCATAGTGGACGCAGGTGGCTACAATGTCGCGGTGGCGGTGCACGGCACCCTTGGGGCGGCCTGTGGAACCGGAGGAATAGAGCCAGAAGCATTCAGAGTCGGCAGTAGCCGGTGCGGCGTCAAGGAACGCGGAGTAGTTATCCAACAAGTCCGCCATTCCGCTGGGGCCTTCGGTGCATAGCACGAAACCGGGTTGGTGGTCGGCGGCGGCCAGGGCCGGGGCTACTTCTGACTGGTACTCCGGTGAGTAGATGAGGCCGGCACAGCCCGAGTCCTCGATCATGAACCGGTAGTCGTCCGCCCTGAGCAGGGTATTAAGGGGCACAGGGACCAGGCCGGCCTTGATGGCGCCCCAGAAGACATAGAAGAACTCGGGACAGTCTTTGATGACCATCAGGATGCGGCCCCTTGGCTCAGGCGCAAATGTGCTGAGGAGGTTGCCGCACCGGTTGACCCGCTCGGCCAACTGTTGGTAGGTGACCTGTTTTTCGACTTCGCTATGCGCTTCAGCGGCCCTGGCGTCAGCGTTAATGATCGCCGGATAGCCTGCGCGGCCATCGTCCAGGTGCCGGTCAATCATGTAGCCTGCTACGTTGAAGACCGGAGAGAACTCGATCCGGGACGGACTGGTCGAGTGATCGACGATAACATTGTTGTCAGTCATGCCTGCATTCGCTCATGGTGCCTATGCTGACCTAGTTGAACCTTACGTATTCGTAGTCCCAAGGCATGCCGTTGATCCCACGGACCGGCGGGGCGATCCAGGCCGCTATCTTCCCCGGCTCGACCACCCGGTTCATCAAAGATCCGACGAACGCCTGGTCTTCATCGTTGGGCAGCCAGCCTGCCTGTTGGGCCTGCCACTCTCCCTCGGTAACAATTGCGCCCTCCGGGGTTACGCTTATCCCCGCTGACGTCCCGATGTTGCGGTTGAAGAACCGGTGGGGCAGGGTGAACTGGAATTCCACGCCCTGTGTGTCGAGTATCTCGTTCCAGCGGTCTACTCCCCGTTGGGAGTCTTTGATGTAGTCGTCACGGAGCCTTTCGTTAACCGCGCTCAGGGCCGGACGGTCCTCCAGGACTATCCGGCCATCGTTTACCAGGTGTACCGGCCACAGGCTCTCGATCAGGCGGTGGTCATCGTCTATCCGGGTCTCTTGATAGCGGCCCTTCAGTCCGGAGTTGAAGTAGGTCGCGGCATTGGTGGAAATCTCTTGGCCAAACAGGTCCACGGAAACTGAGAAATGGAGGTTTATATACTTCTGGATGGTCTCCAGGTCAATGGCCCCGCCTTCCCGGACCATTTTGGGGTCGTTGCTGTTGATCTCTTTCATGACCTCGCAGGTGCGCTGGGCCACTCGCATGATGCCTGTCTCGCCGACGAACATATGGTGGGCCTCTTCTGTCAGCATGAACTGGCAGGTGCGGGCCAGAGGGTCGAATGCCGACTCGGCGAGGGCGGCAAGTTGGTATTTGCCGTCACGGTCGGTGAAATAGGTGAACATGTAGTAGGACAGCCAATCGGGGGTCGGTTCGTTGAATGCGCCCAGTATTCGGGGCTTGTCGGCGTCTCCGGAGTGGCGCTCCAGCAGCATCTCGGCCTCCTCACGCCCGTCCCGGCCGAAATAAGCGTGCAGCAGGTAAACCATGGCCCATAGGTGCCGGCCCTCCTCCACGTTGATCTGGAACAGGTTGCGCAGGTCGTACAGCGAGGGACAGGTGATGCCCAGATGCCGTTGCTGCTCAACCGAAGCAGGCTCGGTGTCTCCCTGGGTGACGATCAAACGGCGCAGTGGCGCCCGGTACTCACCTGGCACGTCCTGCCAGGCCGGTTTCCCTTTGTGATCGCCGAAGGGGATCACGCGGTCTAGGTTGGGCTTGGCAAGGAAGATCCCCCAGCGGTAATCCGGCATCTTTACGTAGCCAAAGTTGGCCCAGCCGTCACGCTCAACGCTGATGGCAGTGCGCAGGTAAACGTCGAAGCTGGTGCTGCCGTCAGGCCCCAGGTCCTGCCACCACTTGAGGTAGTTGGGTTGCCAGGACTCCAGCGCCCGTTGCAGACGCCGGTTGTCGGCCAGCCCCACGTTGTTGGGGATGCGCTCTGAGTAGTCGATGTTGGAGTGTTCTACAGTCATGGCTTACTCATGTCTTTTAGATTAGATGCGATGCTATTCAGGGTGGTTTGCTGTCAGACTCGGCCCTTGTCGAACTGGGTCTTGGCGCCAGTGCCGTATAGCTGTAGTGCACCATTTTCCCCGGAGGCATTGGGACGCTGAAATATCCAGTTTTGCCAGGCGCTGAGGCGTCCGAATATCTTGCTCTCCATGGTCTCCGGCCCGCCGAAACGGAGGCTGGCTTCCATGCCGGTTAGAGCATCGGGCGAGAAGCTGGCCCTTTCTTCCAGGGCCAGGCGGACCTCATCTTCCCAATCGATGTCGTCGGGTATAAAGGTCACCAACCCTAGGTTCAGAGCTGCCTGAGCATCCAAGGCTTCACCGCTGGATTCCCTGATGGCGTCTACGGAGTCGGGTTGGTTCAAGAACCGCCCATCCAGCCGAGTGATGCCGTTGACCATGGGCAAGGGGCCGAAGTTCATGCCGGTGGGCCGGACCGAAGCCGGGGTATCGGGAGAGTCTGCATCGTCTTCAAAAGTGCCTTCCAGCATGTAGCACCGGTCGGCGGCCAGAGCCAACTCCAACAGGGTGCCGGTGAAACAACTGCCAGGCTCGATCAGCGTAACCAGCGATCGTGAACTGACGTCCAGGCGTTTTAGCGTGCGTTTCAGGTAGAGGGTTATCTCTCTAACCAGCCAGTCGGATGAATGCTGCAACAGGGCATCATCGTGGGATGCGACCAGATCGGCGTCGCCACGGGTGCGGAAAACCCAGGTACCGGCCTCGCTCTCATTCAGCCTGAGGTGCAAGATAGCGTCGTCCAACTGCCGGGCTAGGGCCAGCGGCCAGAACTTATCGCCAAGGGCGTGGATGCCGTCGATATCGCCCGGAACTTCTTGGGTCGGGCCTTCGATCAAAATATGGGCCACCCCGAGTTCCCGGTCGAGGTCGATCGTGACGTACTGGTACTGCACCTGGTCGGCGTCGACCCGGCGCTCTAATGGCGTTAGTTCGACGCCCCGGGCCGACTCGGGCCGGTCCGACTGCTGAACTACTTCTGACGCCTTTTCCGAGACAGCCTGGTCGAACGTCGACCGAGGCGCAAGTTGGTCCACCAAACGCCAGTCCAGGGCGCGGGAACCTCTGATACCTTCAGAGGTCGTGCAGAGAAAATCGGCATGGTCATGCCGGACACTGCGTTTGTCTACCAGCCGGGTCAGGCCGCCGGTGCCGGGGAGCACGGCAAGCAGGGGCAACTCAGGTAGAGAGACTGTGCTTGCGCCGTCGTCGATCAGCAGGATGTGGTCGCAGGCCAAGGCAAGCTCATAGCCGCCGCCGGCGGCCGGGCCGTTGATAGCGCAGATGTATGCCTGGCCCGAGTTTGCGGAGGCGTCTTCCATCGAGTTTCTGGTCTCGTTGGTGAACTTGCAGAAATTTACCTTGAAGCCGTGGCCGGACTGTCCCAGCATCTTTATATTGGCGCCGGCACAGAACACCCGTTCCTTGGCCGAAGTGAGCACTACGGCAGCAACCTCAGGGTGCTCGAAGCGCAGCCGCTGCACGGCGTCGTACAGCTCGATGTCCACACCCAAATCATAGGAGTTGAGTTTGAGGTCGTAACCGGGGACCAGGGGTTGGTCTTCTTGCACGTCCAGGCTTAGCCGGGCGACCCGCCCTTCAATTTCCAAACGCCAGTGTTTGTACTGGCCGGGGCTGGTGGCAAAATCCACGAAGATGCCGGCCTGATCGCCAACTGAGGTATCGGTTTCAGCCATATCGCTAGGTCCGTATCGGTCCGGATCGAATCGAATTGTTAAATTTTATCAGAATGAGAGCGGTGTGTATGGCGTTGACACCCGAAGGGGTCGTCAATACACTGCCCGAATATTAACCGGACACTGAGGGGATGCAATCATGAAATACGGCTTCACCATACCGGGAAGCGGACCTCTTTCGGCGCCCGAGTCCATGAGAGCGCTGGTGCGTAGCGGAGAAGATTTGGGGTTCGACACGGTGGTCTGTCCCGACCATATCGTATTTCCCAGAGACATCTCGTCTCCCTACCCCTACAACGAACAGGCCGTCCACCCCGGAACCATCGGTGGGGCCTGCTTGGACCAGTTGACGGTACTAGCATTCATCGCCGGCCAGACCACCACCCTGCGTCTGGGAACCAGCGTTATGATCGTGCCCCACCGAAATCCCATAGTTGCCGCAAAGGCCCTGGCAACCCTGGACGTTCTCTCAAACGGCCGGGTGACGTTGGGAGTGGGCGCAGGCTGGCTGCGCGAGGAATTTGAGGCCCTAGACCTGCCTTCTTTCGACGAAAGAGGGGCGGTTACCGACGAATACATACGGGCCTTCATCGAGCTTTGGACATCGGATAACCCGACCTTTGAAGGCAAGTACGTGAACTTCTCGAACATACATTTTCTGCCCAAGCCGGTGCAGAAGCCCCACATACCCATCTGGGTGGGCGGCGAGAGCAACCGGGCCATCAGACGGGCGGCACGCATGGGCAACGCCTGGCATCCAGTGGGGACCAATCCCGATTTCCCCCTGGGCACGCCCGAGCAGCTCAAGGAGTCCATGGACCGACTGGCAGCCCGCACCGAGCGGGAAGGACGCGACCCCAAGTCCGTTGAAGTGGCGTTTCGAGTGTCCTCCTTCAATCCGAATTCCGACGGGTCGGAAGGCATTCCGTTTGTCGGGCCTGCGGACAAAGTGGCGGAAGACATACGCACCTACGAAGCCTTGGGCGTGACCAACCTGATCTTCGACTTCGGCGGTGTGGCCAGTTCACGAGTGGGAGATCCGTCAGAGATCATCGCCATGCAAGAGGCGTTGGCCCTGCAGGTCTGGCCAAGGGTCTGATTTGCTGATTCGGATAGGGAGGCTTGCGAGATTTCGGATAAAAATATCAGCATATGATGTGTATATCGTCCACATGTTAGAGTAACTTGATATCAGAGCGTATAATCCGCTTAGGTTTTATAGGAATTCCGAAAAACTAGACCAGATCTCTTAAACCCAGGCAACAACTTATGCACCTACCGCCCATAATTCGAATGGCCGGTAGGAATCACTCCGAATCTCGGGGCATTTTCCCGGGATTGGATTTATACATAACGCGGGTTTTCCGAAATGTCCGCTTCCTTTCATTCGACCAGCCCCAAAGAATTAAACATTTTGGTCGAGATCACTCAGACCTTGACCAGTAATCTTCCCTTCATTGAAAAATGTGAATCGGCCCTGCAGTTGCTTGCTGATTTCACGGACTCGGACATCGTATCCCTGCGGGAATTCAGTCCCGAAAACTCTTCGTTCGACCTCATCGCCTACTCTTCCTCTCTGATTCCACAAGAAGATTTTCGAGTAACTGTGTCTGTCGCTAACAGTTTGTCGGCGATTGCGATGGCAGAAAATTCTCCGGTAGTGGTGAATGATTATCCGGCCCACGACCGAACGAATCAAAGATACACAACGATGGGGATGAATTCCGCTTTAGCAGTGCCGGTTTACATCAACGGAGAGCTGTTTGGAACCCTGGGATTCGGATCAAAATCCCTGAATCACTACGACGAGCGAAAAGTTGAAGTTGTCTCTGCCATCTCCTCTGTGGTCGGGGTGATGATCGCCAACGCAGAGCTTCAAGAGGCGAATGAAGTTGAGGCAAGCATCGGTCGAATCATCAGCACGGCGCCAGTGGGAGTCGATTTCTTCGAGAAATTTACCACGGAAGTAAGAAAGGTCATCGACTTTGATCGAGTCACGTTGAATTCCGTTGATTTAAAGGCCAACACGTTTGTCACTGAGTTTCTCTTTGGGAATCAGATACCGAATTTCCCGGTCGGAGAAACGCGTGATGTTGGCGGAACAGTACTAGAGGAAGTTATCCGCAGCCGGACCGGCCAATGCTTTCGATTCGATACCGATGACAATAGGGAATCAAAGTTCCCGCGTGCAAAACCTTTCCTTTTCGACGGACAACCGTATTTTCTGAGTGTACCGTTGATTGTTGGTGACCAACTGATTGGCACGATGGGAATAATCAGAGGGTCTGTTCCGTTTTCCCAAAAAAACTTGACCAGAGCCACACGGCTGGGGAATCTGGTGGCCGGGGTGTTTTCCGACTATAAGCAGAAGGAATTTAGGACCCAAGCCGAACGGGAGATTGACAGGAATAAGGCCATCCTGGAAGCAGAAGCCGCTATCGGAAGAATCTTGAGTGCGCCGTTGGATAAGTCAGGTGCTTCTGAAGATCTAACGATGGAACTCGTTAAGATCATCCCCCTTGATCGGCATGTGATTTTGAGCGTCGACCTTGAGGCCGAGACTTTCACTCAGGAATTCAGTGAATTCGTGTACCACCCCGATATGATTGTTGCCAATAATCCGGGACAAACCTATGTCGGTTCGATCACTGGAGAAGTTATCAGGACTAAGGTCGCCCAATCGATAAATTCCGACGACCCTCGGCTGGCATCCGGAGATATGCCTATCACCAAAATGGTGTTCGACCAGGGTTACACCTCGCTGGTGGTCGTCCCGTTGGAATTCGAATCAAGAATCATTGGAACTTTTGCCTGCGCCAGGAAAAGCGGCGAGTTCCGCGAAGAAGACGTGTTTGCGGCATCTCGAATCGGGACACTATTGGCCGGCGCATTGGCCACGTTCAGAATAACCGAAGAGAGGGACCGGGCGTGGGCGGCCAGGTCCGAAATTGAAAAACGACATAGTGCCGTCCTTGAGGCAGAAGCCAATATAGGCCGGGTTTTGAGTTCACCTTTAAGTCGTGCCCGAGGGATCGAGGCTTTAAGAACTGAAATCACCCGTGTCATCGCAACAGACCGCATATTGATTACGTCCATAGACGTGGAAGCCGGAACTTTCAGTCAAGAATTCGACCATTTCTTGGATTTTTCCGAGCTGAAGCTGGCCAACAATATCGGAAAATCGTATTCCGGAACCATCACTGAAGAGGTCCTCAGAACAGGAAAAG
>CAVOAA010000148.1:0-7845 GCA_963693555.1 Dehalococcoidia bacterium
AGGCTAGTTGTTTTGGTCCGATGTTTCGTCTGTCGCGGTCCATAAAGGGCTCCAGCTAGTTTTTCTTGAGTCCGGCCAACATCTTTGTCCCAGAAGTCAGGTGCACGAGTTGCGCTTCAATCTGCTCGGAAGTCCGACCAGACGCAAAGCCATCTAGAGCGAGGCGGCTGTTGATGAAAAACTTACCATTACGAGAGTTGTAATGAATACGATATATAACCATATATGTTATGTTTGTGTCAATCTAGCTAACCCTTCTTGGTCCATTTCGCGTTGGCCGTTGTTACCCACGCCTCTCGATTCTGGTAGAATTCCCAAATCCAAGGCTAACTGCACATAACGAGGTGAATCATCATGCCCAGTTTTACCGATAAATTGACCGTTGGCGGCAGCGAGATGGATATGTACGCTGCTCTACCTGATGGGTCCGGCCCTCATCCTGCCGTGGTGATCGCTTTTCACATTGGCGGACTTGACGATTTCGACCGGAAGATGGCCGACCAGTTGGCCGAAGCCGGCTTCGTAGCCGTGGTGCCCGACCTGTTTCACCGGTTCTCCAAAGAGGTGATGGACGGGCCGCGGTTGGACCGTTTAGGCCACCTGAAAGATGCCGACATCATCGCCGACATGAACGCCGCGGTGGATTTCCTCACGGCCAACTCCGCGATCGACAACGACCGCATCGGTGTCACCGGCTTCTGCATGGGCGGACGCATCGCCTGGATGATGGCCGCCAGCAACCAGATATTCAAAGCCACTGTACCCTTCTACGGTGGCAACATCATGGGCAACTGGGGCCCCGGCGACACGCCGTTCTCCATGGCTAATAACATCAACTGCCCGATGCTGTTCCACTTCGGCGCCGATGACGGCAACCCGTCGGTGGCCGACCGCGATACCTTCGATGCGGAACTCAAAAAGTTGGGCAAGGACTTCGAATTCCACACCTATGAAGGTGCAGGTCACGCATTCATGGACTACACCAACCCGGACCGCCATCATGAGGCATCGGCCGCCGCCGCCTGGCCCCGGACCGTAGAGTTCTTCAACAAGCATCTGAAGTAGAACTGTAGTCTGGTGATTGCACATCCCTTCCCCCGTCTGCGGAGGAAGGTTGAGCTGAGGCGCTTGCCTTGGAATATATAACTGAGCTTAGAGGGGTTGTATGCCGTCTTTTTGGGAAAAGGTGCAGGTGAACGGGACCGAGATGGATATCTACGCCAGCGTGCCGGACGGCTCCGGCCCCTTCCCCGCCGTGGTGGTGGCCCAACACGCCAGTGGCGTCGATAAGTTCATCCAGGACATGGCCGACAAATTGGCCGTTGCGGGCTATGCCGCAGTTGCGCCAGACCTGTTCCACCGGATCACCGACGAGATGGTCGAGAGCACCGGGAAGACGAAGCGTGACCAACTAAGCGACCCGTTGATCATTGCCGATATCAACGCCACTGTGGATTTTCTCACTGCCAATCCGTCTGTAGACTCGGACAGGATAGGCATCACCGGGTTCTGCATGGGTGGGCGGGTAACCTGGCTGGCGGCGGCGACCAACCCGGCTATCAAGGCTGCCGTGCCCTACTACGGCGGCAACATCATGGTCCCCTGGGGCGATGCCACTGAAGCCCCTCTGGCGTTGACGTCCGGCATAAAATGCCCGGTGTTGTTCCACTTCGGGGAGATCGACGAGAACCCCTCCCAAGCCGACATGCTGGTGTTCGACCGGGAGCTTTCCTCGCACAGCGTTCCCCACCAGTTCTACACCTATCCAGGCGCAAACCACGCCTTCATGAACCCGGCCAACCCACCTCGCTATCAGAGGATCGCCGCAGAGATGTCTTGGCCGCGTACTCTGGATTTCTTTGGAGCGCACCTGAGCGGCCCTATGGCTTCCGGTTATGACGGACCGGCCTGCGAATGATTCACACATAATTTTAGGAGTAACCATGCCCCGCGTATCACTGGACTTGGAGTTAGCAAACGACCGAGCGGTCGCAAAATCAGACGGCTGGAGGATCGCCCCCGGCCTGGTACCCGGCGAACCCAATCAGGGACTGGTCGCCGAGATGGGTGACAGCCCGGCCCGGCTACCCGAATACGATGACTCAGGCTGGGAACACGACTCGGACATCCAGAAACGCCGCTCTGTTGGATTCACTTTTGCCTGGTACCGCATCAAGATCACCATCCCCGCCGAGGTCAAAGGCGAGAAGATCGGCGGAGGCCGGGTCTGGTTCGAGACCAACGTAGACAACTACGGAGAAGTCTACGTCGACGGCAACATCGACCGAGACAAATGGGTGGTTACGGGTAACAATACCCCCAAACGGGTTCTCATCGAAGACCCGGCAGTCCCCGGAACAGAACATACCATTGCCGTCCTGGTGGCCAACGCCCCGCTCGGTGCGCCGGTGGGCACCATCTTCATGCGCTACGCCACCCTGGCATTCGAGCCTGCTCCTGGCGCTTAATCCCCCTACGCCCTATCCTGAGACCATGTTATCCGGCCGGCGGCCCACGAACCGGGCTGCCGGCCGGTTGGATTTACCGGAGGCGCCATGAGCAGTCAATCGTTCGCCGGGAAGCTGGCCGCACCAGAGTTCCCCGAAGGACTGGAATGGGTCAATTCGGACCGGCCGCTAACGATGCAGGAACTCCAAGGCCGGATCGTGATCCTGGACTTCTGGACCTACTGTTGAATCAACTGCGCCCATATATTTCCGCAGTTGCGGAAACTGGAAAAGAAATACGCCAACGAACTGACGGTCATCGGGGTCCACTCGGCCAAGTTTCCCAACGAGAAAGACACCTACAACGTGGACAAGGCTGTCCGTAGGTACCAACTCGAGCACCCGGTGATCAATGACGGCCAGTTTCAGGTCTGGCAGCAATACTCCTGCCGGGCGTGGCCTACGCTGATGTTCATCGATCCTCAGGGCAACGTGATGGGCAAACACGAAGGCGAGATGTCTTTCGCCGATTTCGACAGCCTAATCAGTAAAATGGTCGTTGAGTTCGACTCCCAAGGAACCCTGAACCACAAGCCCTTTCAGTCCACCTATAAACCGACTGAAGAGACGTTGCTCAGCTTCCCCGGCAAGGTATTGGCCGATGGCCCGGGCGACCGGCTTTTCATCGCCGACACGAACCACAACCGCATCGTCGTCACGTCATTAAGCGGTTCCGTGAAACAGGTGATTGGCAGTGGTGAGGAGGCGCTGGCAGACGGCGATTTTACAAGCTGCGCCTTCAACCACCCACAGGGTATGGCACTCAATGGTGAAACCCTGTTTGTGGCCGATACCGAGAATCACGCCATTCGGCGAGTGGATCTGGCCGCCCAAACAGTGGAGACGATCGCAGGGACCGGCGAACAGGGACACAGCAGGGAGGGACGACGCCCGGGTCTGATCACGGAGCTATGCTCGCCGTTTGACCTGGTCCACCACAACGATACACTCTATATCGCCATGGCCGGGATACACCAACTCTGGTCGATGGACCTGAAAGACGGCATCGTCGGTCCATTTGCGGGTACGGGCGGTGAGGCCATAACCGATGGGCCATTGGCCACCGCAGAGCTAGCCCAGCCCTGCGGCATCACCACGGACGGCGCGAAACTGTTCTTTGCCGACAGCGAGACCAGTTCGGTCCGTTCAGCCGATATCGACCCGGCGGGAAAGGTCAGAACGATCGTGGGTCTGGACCTGTTTGTGTTTGGAGATGTGGATGGTTCAGACCACCACGTTAGGCTGCAGCACCCCATCGGCATCACGTACTATGAGGGCGTGATATATATTACCGACACTTACAATCACAAAGTAAAACGGGTATTGCCCGTAACCCGCAGCGCCTTCACGGTTCTCGGGAACGGAGCGGCCGGCCATGTCGACGGGGCTTCGGACCAAGCACAGTTCTCCGAACCCAGCGGGATCAGTTTCACCAACGGCAAGATGTACATAGCCGACACAAATAATCACGCCATCAGAGTGGCGGACATATCATCTGGAGTCGTCTCTACGCTCGATATCATCGGACTCTGATAGCTGGCTCGAAGCAGTAACTCCCTAATGACAATGATAGAAGAAGTGAAGATTGCTGTCCCATAGTTCCCTTAGTTCTCGCAGGTCGTTTGGCTTTGGATCAACCATCGCCGCAGCGGGGTGGATGGGTCTTATCTTCTACTTCTCGTCTCTATCGGGAGACGAAACATCTCGTATCTTTGAGTCAGGGTTCATTTCCTGGCTGGGCAATGGAATAAGTTACACGGGGCACGTCCTGCTTTACTCGGTGTTAGGCGCCTTGATTCTCTGCGCCCTATGGGGGTGGGACCGAATACCCTTTGCGTGATCCTAGGGGTCGGTTGCTCTTTGCTATACGCAATCTCAGATGAATTCCATCAATCGTTCGTCGATGGCCGAACAGCCACGTTGATAGATGTGGTGGTCGACACCGTGTCGGCGGCGGCGGCCTCGGTTACCTTATGGATCCTCATCAACCTTACTTCTAGGAAAGAGACCGCTTAGCTGACGCATAAGAACACCAACATCAGACCAAGGTAAAGCCCATTTGGACCCAGCCGTTGCGGGCTTACAAGCAGGTGTTATTCGGGGGCTTGCCGGTAGATGGTCAGGATGCGTGCCATACCGGCAAGGTCATTTTCTACGCTGGTTGAGCTTTGGGGGAATTGCTGTAGGGCCAATTCTTGGACCAACGGAATCTGCTCCGGGTCCATCTCAAGCAGGATTATGCCGGTGTCCTTGAGTTTTTCTTCAGCCTGAATAAGAAGGCGCCTGATCAGGTCCAGGCCATCGGCCCCGCCGTCCAAAGCCAGGACCGGCTCCTGCTGGACCTCTGGCTCAAGGGTTGGAATACGGTCGGTGGGAATATAAGGCAGGTTGGCCACTATCAGGTCTACCGGCTCCGGGACAGGATCAAGAAGGTCGCCAATGCCGAGGGTCACCCTGTCGGCGACGCTATGGACCCGAATGTTGTAGGCAGCCACGTCGAGTACAGCATCGGCCACGTCAAGCGCGAAAATCCTGGCGTTGGGCAGGTGGATCGCCAGGTTGATGGCAATAGCCCCACTGCCGGTACCAACATCGGCGATAACCAGGTCAACGGACTCCATGCCCATCATAGCCATGAACAGGGCGTGCTCTACCAGGCCTTCTGTCTCCGGGCGCGGTATCAGCACTGCAGGAGTCAGGACCACATTGATGCCGTAGAACTCGCGCATGCCCATGATGTAAGCCAACGGTTCACGCTGGTACCGGCGTGCCAGCAGAGCGTCCAACGACTCTTGCTGCAGGGCTGAGACTTCGGTCTCCTGCTCAGCGAAGATGCTCTGGCGGGGCATCCGCATCACGTTCATCACCAGCACCTCGGCCTCAAGACGAGCATCGGGTATGCCGACCTCTTCCAGCTTACGATGGGTATCTTGAATGACGGTACGTAGTACGGTCATGGGCGTAGTTATATCCTCTTGGTGTGTGAGAGTTTCTGGCCAGCATTGATCATAGAAGCGTTGATTATAGAAACGTTTACCAAGGAAGCGTTTACTAGGGAAGCGTTTACGAGGGAAATGACGGCGATAAGAAAACGCCTTTGCAGGCCTTAGGCGGTCGCCTCGGCCAGCAGACGTTCTTCTTCCCAGGCGCTGAGGCGGTCGAACATGTCTTCCAGACCGCCGTCCATGAGCCGGGGTATGTCATGGAAGTTGGCATTGCTGCGGTGGTCGGTGATCCGGTCCTGAGGGTAATTGTAGGTGCGAATCTTATCGGAGCGTTCCGCGCCACTCACCTGAGAGCGACGAGTCTCGCTGAGATCGGCCTCTTTTCGTAGCCGGTCGGCCTCGAATAAACGGGACCGAAGCATGGTCATCGCACGCTGTTTGTTCTTGTGCTGCGAGCGTTCGTCCTGACAGACCACGGTAAGCCCCGATGGTTCATGGACGATCCGCACGGCCGTGGCCACTTTGTTAACGTTCTGGCCACCATGTCCGCCGGCGTGGAAGATGTCGATGCGAAGCTCGTTGGGGTCGACCTTAACCTCGACCTCATCGACCACCGGCAACACCACCACCGTGGCTGTTGAGGTGTGTATCCGGCCCTGGGTCTCAGTGTTGGGTATCCGTTGGACCCGGTGCACGCCGCTCTCAAATTTCATGCGGCTGAACACGCCTTTGCCCTGTATCTCAAATACGATCTTGTTGAACCCACCAACTTCAGTGGCGTTGGACTCCATAATCTCGACGTTCCAGCCTTGGTTCACGGAATACCGGGAATAGGCGCGGTAGAGATCGGCGGCAAAGATACCGGCTTCGGCCCCGCCGGTCCCCGCCCGGATCTCCATGATCACGTCCCGTTCGTCGTTGGGGTCTTTGGGCAGCAGCGCCAAGCGGAGCGCTTGGGTCAATTCAACCAGCTTGTTCTGAGTGCCGCCCAGTTCTTCCTTGGCCATCTCGACAAGTTCCGCCTCGGAAGCCTCGCGAATGATGGATTCAAGGTCGTCAATCTCGCCGACGATACTCTTATATTGGCTACCGATCTTGACGAGGTTTTCCAGCGATGCCCGTTCTTTAGCTAGCGCCTGGATGCGATCGAAATTGGCCGCAACTTCAGGGTCTCCCATAGATTCTTCAATCTCGTGGTAGCGGGCAATCACCGGGTCTAATTTGTCGAGCATTGTTGCCATTATTAAGTCTTTTCTTGATATTCAATCAGCTAGATTATAGCCAGAATAGCTGTGTCGAATACCGCAATATTGAAGCCATTTTAACCTAGGAATCCAGGAGAAACAAGCTGGATAACGTTGATTCACTAGAGGAGCGAACTCTAGCGAGACATGGCCTTTGGCCTTAGGACGAATGGAAATCCGGCTATGTTGCCGGACCTCTCTTAACTCCCCAATGGACGGCTACGGTCCCAAAACCAAGACGGAGGTACCCCACGTCAGCGAGTCCCAAACCTGACAGCATCTCCGCCAATCGTCCGGCTTCTAGAAAATGATCAACCGACCGGGGTAGGTACGAGTAAGCGGTTCCATCGCCCGTGACCAATCGGCCGATAAGCGGGACCAGCCCGTGGAAGATGGGCCGGAAGAGGGATGACCGCAACCCGGGCTTCATCGGTGAGAGCTCTAATATCGCCACCCGTCCACCTGGGCGAATCACGCGGACCATCTCGGACAGGGCTTTCTCGACGTCGGGCATATTCCTGAGGCTGAAGCCAGCGGTGGCGCAGGCAAAACTGTCATCGGCAAAGGGTAGAGAAAGTGCATCGCCAGCGATCATTGTGACCGAGTCGCCCATCCCTCGTGCCGCTGCCTTGGCGCTGCCCCTAGTGACCATACTCTGCAGCAGGTCCAGGCCGACAGCATGTTCGATCCCCGGCCTGCGCGCCAACTCGAGAGCTAGGTCCCCGGTCCCGCTGGATACGTCGATGGCATTTCCGCTCAGCCCTTGGGTAGCCAAAGCTGCTGTGTAACGCTTCCAGCGGCGGTGCATGCCCAGCGTCATCAGGTCGTTCATCAGGTCGTAACGGCCCGATATTCGAGAGAAGAGGTCGGCTACGTATCGTTGTTTTTCGGCGCCTTTTAATTCAGCCATATTGGGGGAGGATCAAGCGTCGGGGCCTTGATATTGCATCTCACCAGGCATGGTACGGTCCAAGCCAAGGGCCACGAATATGCGAGCCACCACGAAATCTACGATGTCGCTGATTCCCTGGGGTTTGAGATAAAAGGCCGGCTCCGGAGGGACTACTATGGCGCCCATGCGGCTGAGGGTCAGCATGTTCTCGAGGTGGATGCTGTGCAGCGGGGTCTCCCTGGGCACCAGCACCAGAG
>CAVOAA010000149.1:0-7792 GCA_963693555.1 Dehalococcoidia bacterium
CGCTCGGCCCTCTCTTCCGGGTTCGAGGCTAGATAGTCCTCTCCCCACTTGGAAACAGTGGCCTCTCCGCGCAACAGGAGTTGAAAAGCGCCGTCCGGCCCTAAGACCTGGACTCGTTCGTTGCCCCAATCGGCCACGTAGATAAAGCCATCCGAGTCTATCGCCACGCTGGTCGGGCGGCGAAACTGGCCTTCGTCTTCGCCGGAACTCCCGTATGCAGCCATGAATTTCCCGTCATTGGTGAACTTCTGGATGCGATCGTTGCGCCAATCAGCCACGTAAACGTTGTCTTCGCTGTCTACGGCCGCGCCCCAGGGTAGATTGAACTGACCGTCTCCGGAGCCCAATGACCCCCAATTGGCAATGAACTTGCCGTCTGGGGTGAACTTCTGGACACGGGAGTTGTGTTGGTCAACGAGGAACACATTATCTGAGGAATCGATGGCGATGCCGGCCGGGCCGTTCAGCTCGCCGTCCCCAGCCCCAGCCTTCCCCCAGTGGCTCAGGTATTCGCCCGAAAGGCTATAGATAGTCACACGGTGGCTGTGCTCGTCGGTGATATACAGGCGCTCCTGGCTGTCCAAAGCCATGGCCACAGCCCAAATGAACTGACCGTCGCCAGTGCCGTTGCCCTTGCCGAATTCGCCCAGGTATTCTTCGTCCATGGTGCAGATGCCGACACGGATAGCCGCGGCCCGGGCAGGGTCGCAACGGTTGAGCACGAAGATGCGCTCGTCTTTGCCAACCACGATGTCGTAGGGGTTTGCGAAACCACGGCCGTTAAAGCCGTTGTTCACGATCCCGATAGTCTTGACGTAGTCCAGCGCGATGCCGGGCGATTTAGTCTGCGTGCTCACTCGAGCCCCCTTAAATAGGCACGGTCATTGATGATAGACAAAGGCGCGCCGGATACGCGCCGTATAGAAAAACTAGGCTAGTTGGTATTCCCGGGTGGCCGCTACCAGCCTCAGCATGTTGCCCACGCGCTGTTCCGCCTCGTCACCGGGTTGATGATCGCTTAGGTCCAGGTCGCCGTTCCGCGAGGCGTATTCCACCAGGATTGAGCGTGTCTCATCGGAGACTTGGATCGGCCCTAGCAGGTCCAGACAGCCGTCGGCCAAGTCTGAGGGATCGAGTACGCCCTGGTCTGCACTTGCCTCCAGCCGGTCGATGATCGATCGGACGCCGGGGCTGCGCACGTCTGAAAGTTCTTTGGCGGCAAAGTTCACGCGCTCCACCAGCGCCCCGCTGTTGATCCACTCGGAACCCTCGTGCCAGCCTTCAACCGTGGGTGGCTGGAGCAGGCCCTGGCCCATGTAGAGCATGGTGTTGGAGACCTTTTCTATGCCCAGCGCCGGGTTCTGGTAGCTGCCGGCCATCCGGATCGCACCCACCACCATTTCCACCGGGCCTTTTACCCTGGCGAACCGGGCTTCCTCAGACTTGAAGTAGTCGGATAGGAATAGTGTCCGCATCATGTCGCGGATCTTATATCCGGACGAGAAATAGGTCGCCGTCATGGCTTGAACGGCCTTCTCGCCAGCTTCAGAAATCACGTCGGCGGCGAAGAACTGGAATAGCCGCGTGGCCACGAACCGGGCCGTGGAGTCCTGCTTCACAATGATGCGGATGATGTCCTGGCCGTTGAAGCGGCCAGTCTCGCCCAGGAAGGTCTTTTCACCATCGTCGTGGTCTTCTTCGCGGTAGTCGAAGTGCCAGGCGATGCGACCGTAGGGCCAGATGGAGTCCTTGGCTGCCCTGATGGCCATGTACTCGGCGTTGCCCAGCGTCCAGCCGGTGAAGGCGCGGGAGCACTCTTTAATGTCGTCCTCGGAGTAATTGCCGATGCCCATGGAGAAGAGTTCCAACAGTTCGCGGCCATAGTTCTCGTTGATGGCCGAGCCGTGGTTCTCGTTGTTGTCCAGCCAGATGATCATGGCCGGGTCTTGGGATAGGTCCCCCAGGAGGTCTTCGTAGCTGCCCAGGCCGGAGCGGCGAAACATGTCCACCTGGTTGAGCAGGGAACGGGCCTGGTTCAACTTGGCATAGCCCGTGGCGAACAGACCGTGCCAGAAGAGAGCGATCTTCTCTTCCATCGGGCAGGATGTGCTGATCATCCGGTACATCCAGTAGGCGGCGGAACCGGGCAGGTCGCGCAGTTCCGATTGCTCCACGTGATAGCGGCGGATAAGGTCATCGGGCATGTTGCCGGGGTCGGAAGGATTGAGCAAGGCGTCTACAGCGCCGTCATACCCCATGGCCAGATATTGTTCCAATTCCTCACGGTTGGCGCCGAAACCGGCGCGCCTGAGCAGGTGGGCCATCAGGGCTGTGTCGTTGTTTATCATCACTATCCTCTGTTCAGGGGATCAAACTGATTTTGGGATTAAGGCAAAGATTTTAGGCTGCCATGCTTCTCAAACTGGCCGTTCACTTAGGACTTTAGGATGCCGTGCTTCTCAAACTGGCCATTCACGATAGAAGGTGCGTCCAATTCTAGCCAGTCTTCCAAAATCTCGGTGTAAACCGACCGGAAGTCGTTATTGGAACGGAGGTCGCCCTCGATCTGCTCAGCTTCGACGAGGGACGGGTACTCGCCGTACATCCCGCCGTTGACCGCGCCTCCAATCATGAAGGCCACGCCGCCTGATCCGTGGTCGCTGCCTGAGCCGTTGTCCTTGATACGGCGGCCGAACTCGGAGAAAACCAGGATCGTGGCGTCGTCTTCCGTTCCGTGCTCTTTCAGGTCGTCCATGAGACAGCCGATCGCCCCGGCAACCTCGTCCCACAGCTTGGCGTGGGTGGGCAGTTCACCAGAGTGGGTGTCGAATGGGCCGTGCTGGGTGTAGAGCACCCTTGACCCCAGGTTGGCGTGGAACACTTGGGAGATGCTTTTTACGTTCTGGGCCAACGCGTTGGGCGCGTACTCCACCGAGGAGGAATACTTCGCCGGTGCGGTGCGGAGGATGTCGGCCCCCAAGAGAGCGTCCTGGCCGGTGCGTCCCAGCAGTTCCATAACCGGGTCCCGTCCGGCGGTGTTGCCGTACATCCGGGAGAACGCCTCCAGCGTGAACATGCGCAGTTCTTCATCCTGAACGTCGGGGAACAGGCCGTAGGTCTCCAGGTCACCGACAGATGCTACAGACACGCCCGGTACAGCCAGAGCCCGAGGCAGACCGCGGCCGAAGTTGATACCCGTTAGCACGTTGTCGCCCTGCGGGTCCATGTCTCTGATCGCCCTACCTAGCCATCCTTCTTTGCCGATAGTATCGGGCTCGGCGGTGTGCCAGATATCCATCGACCGGAAATGGGAGCGGTTTGGGTTCTCGTAGCCGATGCCGTTGATGACGGCGACTTTGCCCTCGTCCCACAACGCCTTGACCGGCCCCATGCTGGGGTTGAAGCCAAGCTTGTCGTTGATGGGGATCACTTTGTTCTGGGGGATGTTAACCACGGACCGGTTATCGTAATAACTGCCGTCGCTATAAGGAACAACGGTGTTCAGATAATCATTGCCACCAGAGAGCTGAATCACGATCAGACTCTTTTCCCGTTTGTTACTGGTCATATGAGAAGAACTCCTATATCCGGTAGGAAAGGCTTTTTATCCATGAGGAATAGTGGCCCACATTGTACCCTTTTCGGGCCGCATTTTCGAGGGAACAGCAGAGGCTAACCCCAGACTTTTCGGGCGGTATCCACCACCAACTCCAATTTGCGCCACTGCTGGTCTTCGGTCAGCAGATTGCCTGCGGCCATGGACGCGAACCCGCATTGGGGGCTCAGGGCCATATTCTCCATCGGGAAGAACTTGGCAGCTTCATCAATGCGCCGTAAAAGCTCGTCTTGGTCCTCAAGAGTCCCGTCCTTGCTACTCAACAGACCCAGGACCACAGTCTTGTCTTTGGGGACGAAACGCAGGGGGTCGAACGTCCCTGCCCGATCGGTGTCGTATTCCAACAGGAACCGGTCTACGTCCAAGCCGCCGAAGAGCTTCTCGGCGATGGGCTCGTAACCACCCTCGGCATACCATTTGCTCTGGTTGTTGCCCCGGCAGATATGTATCGCCACCGTGACTCCGGCCCTTCTCGCATCGGCCAGGCAGGCGTTGTCGGCTGCAATGGCTTCTTCGAATGACTTGTCAGGGTCTTCGCCCAACTCACGGAGGTGGTCGCGCCACTTTGGGTCCACGTAATAGCTGTAGCGCGGCTCGTCCATCTGGATATAGGAAACGCCGTCGGCCAGCAGGGCCTGAATCTCGTCCCTGATGATCCCGGTCAATTCCGATAGAAGGTCGGACCGCGTGGGGTAGAACTGGTCCGTCAGGCCGTCCTGGTAGCAGATGGCCGGGAACTGGTTGGGGCTAGGGACGGTCATCTTCACCGGGCCCGGCGCGTTGGCTTTGAGATATTCCGTCTGGCTGCCGGTGAGGCGGTTTCTCCGGCGCAGCTTTCCGCCAACCACCTGCCTGGTGCCCTGGGCCTGTGGTTCAGCGCCCGGCCCCTGCCAGATACGAACCACGGCAGGCACCCCGGTGTCGATAAATCCTTCAACCGAGTCCTGCATGTCGTTCTGGAACCCGGCCCTGCGGAACTCGCCGTCGGTGAACACCGCCACGCCGATGCGTTGCTGTTGCGCAATGGCCTCTTTGATGGCCGCGTCCTCCAGTTCCCGCAGGTCGTCGGCGGACAGACCGCCTGCACCGAAGGACCTCCGGGCTTCCTTTAGGGCATCGGGCCGCAACAGGCTGCCAACGTGGTCCGCCCGGTATATCTCAGGCATCTGACTGACTCCCCACTAATGCTGATATTTCGGGGAATTCTAATTCGATTCAACCAGATATGGAAGAATCGATGGTAATATTGGGGATACTGAATGTCGGTTCAGAGGTGATTCCATGATTAAACCTAAGATGTTGGGCCATTTGGTCATCAGAGTTAGGGACGCCCAGCGCTCCGAAGACTTTTACACCAAGGTCTTGGGCCTGGAAGTCAGGAATAGGACCCGGGGCGGCAAGATGCGGTTCTTTACCAGCAACCCGGAGATCGACCATGAGCTGGCGGTGGCGGAGATCGGCGAAGAAGCGGTCGGACCATTTCCGGAGCAGGTCGGTCTATACCACATGGCCTGGGAGCTGGCCGATATGGACGAACTCAAAGACGCCTACCAGGTGGTCCTGGATAACCAGGTCTACGTCGCTGGATTCGGCGACCACGGCGAGGTCAAAGGCCTATACATCCGCGACCCGGACGGCATAGAGATCGAGCTATACGCCTATGCCCCCGAGTTCGAGAAAACTCCCCTTCAGGAGATACTCACCGGTGGGTCACTTCAGGGGACGACTGCGGACTAGGTCGTTAGCGAAGCCCTTAGCAGCCGCATGCACCTGTAACATCCGCGGCGTTTAATTACTCTGGATAAATAAATCACTGGGGGAAGACATGCGTCTGGAAAACAAAGTGGCCCTGATCAGCGGCGGCGCCCGGGGTATGGGAGCAGTTGAAGCCAAGATGTTTGCCAGCGAGGGCGCCAAGGTCGTCATCGCCGACATGCTTGAAGAAGAAGGCAAACAGACAGAAGCCGAGATCAACGAATCTGGCGGAGAGTGCGTATTCGTCCCGCTGGACGTCACAGACGAGAAAGCCTGGCAAGACGCCGTGGCTGCCACTGTGGCCCGCTTCGGCAAGCTGGATATCCTGGTCAACAACGCTGGCATCGCCAGAATCAACAGCGTTGAGGACACCACATCCGAAGAGTGGGACTTGGTGATGGACATCAACGCCAAGGGAGTGTTCCTGGGCACCAAGACCGCCCTACCAGAACTGCGTAAAGCCGGCGGCGGCTCCATCGTGAACATCTCGTCCATCGCGGGACTGACCGGAGGGCGCACGTCTTCTTACGCGGCCAGCAAGGGCGCTGTTCGACTGCTCACCAAGTCGACGGCGATTCAGTATGCGTCGGAAGGCATCCGCTGCAATTCGGTCCATCCCGGCGTCATCGAGACTCCGATGACCATACCAATCATGTTGAACACCAAAGAGGGACGGGAGCTTAACGAGGCCCGCTCCCCCATGGGACGCATCGGCAAGCCCGAGGACATCGCCTACGGCGTGCTTTTCCTGGCCTCGGACGAGTCGTCATTCATGACCGGCAGCGAACTTGTCATCGACGGCGGACTCACCGCCCAGTAAATCACCACTCAAGCGTTTCTGTTCCGTAGGAGGACTCATGGCCGAGATATTCGTTCTGGGTGGTGGTACTCCAACGCCCACTGCCGACCGGTTCGGCAGCTCTCATGCCCTAAAGATTGGCGATGAACTGCTGATGTTTGACTGCGGGCCGGCGGCGACCCATAAATTGGTGAAGGCCGGGTTGTTCCCCACGGAGGTGGACAATCTTTTCTTTACCCATCACCACTTCGACCACAACATCGATTACCCGTGCTTTTTGCTCTGCCGCTGGGACCAGGCTGCCGGGCACGGAGAGGAACTGAACGTTTACGGGCCAGCTTTAACCGAAGAGATCACCTTAGGCTTGATCGGCGAGAACGGGGTGTTCTCGCCCGACTGGCGGGCCAGGGTTGGCCATCCGCTGAGCCAGCAGATATACGTCAACCGGGGCGGCACTTTGCCGCGCATGCCGCCCAACCCAAAGGCCAAGAACATCGGGCCAGGAGACGTGGCTTCCGGCAAGGACTGGCACGTGACCGCTGCGTTGGCCGAGCACGTACAGCCTTTCTTGGACTCTCTAGCCTACTGAGTGGACACCCCCGACGGCAGCGTGGTCTTCACCGGAGACACCCAGCCGTGTCAGTCGGTGATCGACCTGGCGCGGGACGCGGACATGATGCTTTGCATGTGCTGGGACGACCAGGATGTAATGAGCCAGAGCGGAGAGGCAACCGGGCAGTGCGGCACTACCGGCGCCGCCCAGATGGCCCAGGAAGCCGGGGTTAAGAAGCTGGTGTTGGTGCACATGGGCCCCAGTCTTTCAGCTCAGGAGCCCTTCTACAATGCCAACCTGGCGATGCAGCGTATCTACCAGGGAGACATCGTCTTCTCCGAAGAATTACTCAAGATAGACTTGTAGGTAGCCAGAAAACGGCGCTTTGCTCCTACCGGTGCCAGCCCATGCCTTGGTGGAATCCGCGCAGGTAGGCCACCTGACCCCCGTGGACTATGTTGTCCCAGAGCAGGATGCCCAGTGCTTCTTCCACAGCCATAGTCTGGGTGGGGGCGGTCCACGGGACCTCCCGGCTGAGGTCTGACTCGTTCAGGCCGCTGATGTAGGCGGCTGCCGCAGCGTTGGCCTTGTCGAAATACCCGATGAGGACATCTTTGGAAGGTGCCTGCCAGGCTGAAACCCGATCATTGTCCCAGCCCATACCCATGTCATCGGGCTCGTCCGGCATGTTGAACTTCTCGAACCAGCGTTCTTCCGACCAGACTTGCGGTGCGTCCTGGAGACGCATGTGGATCAGCCGGTCGGTGACCCTAGCCATGTGCCAGATGAGCCAACTCATGGAGTTGGAATCGGCGTTAGGGCGGATAGCCATAGTTTTGTCGTCCACGTCCGACACCGCCGATTTCACCATGTTCCAGTTGCGCTCAAGAGCAGAAACGGTTGTTCGGTTGCCAGCCATAATGATTCTCCCAGTCTAAGTTTGTAGCAGTGATTGCCTAGTCCCTGACGTATTCTTCCTGGAGCTTGATGAACTCGTCAGTCCGGTTCACGGCCCGCAGCAGTTCTGGCGGCGCAAGGTGCTCGCCGAGGTCCTCCATGACGCCCCCGT
>CAVOAA010000150.1:0-7725 GCA_963693555.1 Dehalococcoidia bacterium
GCCCGAAAAATTACATGTAAAATCCACACGGAATATCACTCGGAAGGGGAGTCCATATGCCAGATCCAAGGGTTGTCAGAAGAGAAGAAGTGGAAAACCTACAGCGCGCGCCGGGAGTCAGCGTGGCCAGCAGCATAACCAAAGAGGTCGGCGCCACCGAGATATCCAGCGGCATCACCACCTTTCAGGCCGACAGCTCCAACACCACCCACTACCACAACGCCGAGGAGTCGGTGATCATTATCGAAGGTGAGGGCATCTTAATGATCAACGGCGAAGAGAATTACGTTCGCCAATACGACGCCGCCTTCATCACTCCCGGCACCCACCACCGCCTGATCAACACCGGCGAAACCCCATTCAAGATTGCCTGGTCATACGCCACTGTCGACGTGACGCGGACGTTGGTGGACGAGTAGTTCATCTCACAGGCAAGAGGGTTCCTTATTAAGGATGAGCCCCCCGACCGCTCATCCTGAGCCTGTCGAAGGGCCCTATCAGGAGTCATGCCTCACACCACACCTGTCATTCTGAGGCGCGCCGAAGGCCAACGAAGAATCTCTTTGCGATGGACAAACAAGGCCAACCAAAGCAGCAAGACCCTTCGCTTCACTCAGGGTGACATTTGAGTTGTGTCGCTAAACAGGGAAACCAATGAGCCTATTTCAGATAGAAAAACCCTTCGTAAGCCTGTTCAGTAGACTGCTGGCGCGCGGGTAGTGGCTGGCGCCGTCTCACGGCAGTTGGCTGGGGCCAGCTTGGAAGAACCGCGCCACCTGCACCTTGATGGTTTCCACGATTTTGGCGGCTGCGTTATATGGTCTGCGGCTCGCTAATGTGCTGGGCGAAAGTCTGCTCTAGGCCTTGGATTCCTCTAGCTTACCCGGGTCCGATGGTTCCGACGACTCTGGGTCTTCCGGGTCCTCAACAAATGGCGGTTGAAGTGCCGAAAACACCATGCTCGCCAGCACGATGCCCGCCATCGTGAGGAAGGCATAGCGGAGTCCCAAAGTGAACGCGGACGCGACGCCGTCCACCTCATCACGGACCGCCTCCAGGCTGGGCTCGAACCCCTGGGCAGCCATCGTGGTGGTCACGATGATGGTGGCAACGGCGATGCTCGACACGTTGGCCGCGTTTCGCACCAGGTTCAAGAACCCTGACACCACACCATACTTGGCCCGCCCTACCGTGCTCATCACCGAACTGGAGTTGGGCGAATAGAAGATGCCCATGCCGGCGTTCATCAGCATCAGCGCCGGGACCACCATGAACAGCGTCGAGTCCTCAGTGACCCGGGACAAAATGAAAAGTCCTATGGCTGAAGACGCCAGCCCGCCCACGGTGAAAGGCCGGCGGCCAAACCGGTCTGAGAGCACCCCGCTCACGGTCCCCAAGACCGCCATGCACAGCGCCCCCGGCACCACTACGAACCCTGCCGTTTTGGCGCTGTAGCCCAACACGTTCTGCAGGTAAAAGGGCATCATGAACAAGGTCGCCGATGACCCTAAGAAGGTTAGAAAGGCCGCCGATATCCCAAGGGTAAATGTCCTGCCTTTGAATAATCTCAGATCCAGCATCGGAGCGTCCGTGTGCAGCTCCCACCAGATGAACGAGACCAACATCACCACCGACCCGACGAAGGCCACGATGATCGGCAGCGATAACCAACCAGCCTTGTTGCCGGTGGTCATGGCCAACAGCAGGGCCACCATGATTCCAGTCGACAATGCCGCACCCATCCAGTCGAACCGAGTGCCGCTGGTCTCCTGCGCCTCAGACCAGCCCCGCATCACCCACCACGTGGCGACGATGCCGATAATCTCCAACGGCAGTGTCAAGAAGAACACCACCCGCCAGCCAAATGCGTCTACCACCACCCCGCCGATGGCCGGACCGGCCACCGCACCTACACCCACCATAGTCATAAATAGCCCGATGGCACGGCCCTTTTCGTGAGCAGGAAAGGCGGCGGTGATGATAGCCATGCCCGTTCCCTGGGTCATGGCAGACCCAACACCCTGCAGGACACGCGAGGGGAACAATATCTCCAGAGACGTCGACAAGCCAGACAATACGGCGCCAATACCCAACACGAGCATCCCGAAGATGTAGATCTTTTTCCGTCCGACCAGGTCTGAGAGCCGCCCCATGGGCAGCAGCAGGGCGGATATCGTCAGGGCGTAGATGATCACCACCCACTGTATCGTGGGTAGATCGGTGTTGAATTCCTCAGCGATGGTCGGCAGCGCCACATTGACGCTCCCGTGATCGACCACCGAGGCGAAGATGCCGATGGCCAAGGCGCCAAAGATCCAGTATTTGAAATTGGGGCTTTGGGTCAGATTAGTCCCGCTCTCGATTTTTGGCTCGATGCCGCCCGGCGCATCGTTGGATTCGGAAGAGGACATATCCGTTAAGGTTACTTTAGTTTGGCCAGGCTTGCACACCTACCGGCCGCTGCCAAGCGCCCAAGGTTGTTGTATCATGTGGTGCCCGCCGGAGACCGGCGGACCAAAAACGATATCCAGGAGGCCGAAATGTCCAGAATACCCACAGCCAGTAGAGAGAGCGTGCCCCAAGACCAATTGGCGGCATTTGACGAAATGGTAGCTTCACGCGGCAGCGTGCCGGACATCGGCCCGATCTCGATCATGATCAATGTGCCCGAACTAGCCAGGCGCGGCGAACACTTCCGGGCCTATATTAGAGGCGATGAGTCCAGCCTACAGGCCAACGTTCGTGAACTGGCCATGATCCTGACCGCCCGGGAGATGGACTGCCAGTTCATCTGGAACGCCCACGCCGCCTTTGGCCGTCAGTCCGGCCTGAGCGACGAACTGGTCGACAACCTCCGTGACAAGAAGGACCTGCCGTCGCTATCAACCGAGGAATCGGCGGTGATCGACTACGGCCGGGAGCTGTTCCGGACCCGTAAGGTCAGCCAACCAGCCTACGACGCCGCCCTCAAGCTATTCGGGGTCCGCGGCCTGGTGGAACTGACCAACCTCCTGGGCTACTACTCGTCCCTGGCCTTCAACATCAACGCCTTCGACGTAGGTCTGCCCGAAAACCTAACCGAGCTACCCCTACCCGTCTAGCGAAAAGAAAAAGCCCCCCTTTCGTAAAGGGGGGTTGGGGGGATTTCGTCCCCCGCCTACCCAGCAACCTGGTTTCACGAGAGCCGCGGAAATCCCCCTAGCCCCCTTTACGAAAGGGGGAATTGTCGGCAACCAGGCAGCCGACCTATCCATTTATGCTAAGCTGAGATTCAAACCTGCACCACCTTGGAGGCTGCCATGGCCGAGGCACCCAGACTTGAAGATGCAGTGGAGTTTGCGGAGAATCCCGAGCCGCGCTGTCCGTGCGTGCTCCTGTTGGACACCTCCGGCTCCATGCAAGGCGCACCCATAGAGGCCCTGAACCGAGGCCTTAGGACTTTCAAAGACGACCTCATGCGCGACCCCGTCGCCCCCAAGCGGGTCGAAGTAGCCATAGTCACGTTTGATAACGACGTGACCGTCGTTCAAGACTTCATCACCGCCGACCGGTTCGAGGCGCCGATTTTAGAATGCCAGGGCATGACCCACATGGCCGCCGGCATCAACACCGCCCTTGACCTGATCCAAGCCCGCAAGGAACGTTACAACCTGTCCGGCGTCCCCTACTACCGTCCCTGGGTGTTCATGATTACCGACGGACGGCCCCAGGGCGAGATGCCCGACTTCGTTGACCTGGCCGCCCAGCGCATCCAGGAAGAAGAGGCCACCAAACGCGTGGTGTTCTTCGGAGTGGGAGTGGAAGGGGCCGACATTCCCATCCTCTCAGAGATCGTGGTGCGCACACCCATGCGTCTCCGGGGGCTCAACTTCAACGAACTATTCGTCTGGCTGTCCCGCAGCATGCTCGCGGTATCCGACTCCAAGATCGGCGATGCCGTGGCCCTGCAACCCCCCGGTTGGGCGGCGGTAGATTGATCTGGAGAGGGGCCGGCAAGTGACCGTCCAAGTAATCTCCCAGTGATCTCCCAGTGATCTCAAAAGGGCTGCGCTGGCTGAGGGGTGACCACTCCGCAAACCAACGATTCCCCGAGGGCCTCGCCCCCTGGCGAGTGGTCGGCGCAACCGTGGCTGGAACCTCGCATCAGAAACTCGGCCAACCGTGCCAGGACGCCGCCGGTTGGGCACTTGGCCCTGACCGTTGTCTGATCATCGCCGTGGCCGACGGCGCCGGTTCTGCGAAACTGGGTGGCGAAGGCGCCCAACTGGCTGTATCGACTGCGGTCAACTATCTGGCTGGCCGAAAGTCTTTGGGCTCGGGAGATTCATCAAAGAAAGACTTGGTCTCCGCCCTTGAACGTGCCATATCGGCCCTGACGTCCGATGCTGAGAAGCGGGACGTGGAACTCCGGGACCTGGCAACGACGCTGATACTCGTGCAAGCAACTCCCAACTCCGTGACCGCCCTCCAGGTGGGAGACGGGTCAGCCATCATCGGAGACCTGCAGAGCGGCGTGGTCGGGCTGACCAAGCCCCAGGTCGGCGAATACATCAACGAGACCTCGTTCATCACCGCCAACGATGCCATGGAGCGGGTGGAGACCGTGACCCATCAGGGAAGCGTTTCCGGCGGCGCGGTATTCTCCGACGGTCTGCAGATGCTGGCCTTGAAGATGCCTGAAGGCACACCCCATGCGCCATTCTTCGACCCGCTGCTGCGCTTCGTCGGTTCTGCCGCCGATGCCGGAGCTGCGGACGATGAACTCAGGTCGTTTCTGGCCTCGCCGCGGGTGATCAGCCAGACCACCGACGACCTGACTCTGGTCTTGTTCGCCCTGAAAGATGGCCACGAGGACCCCCAAGACCCACCGGTAGGGAACGGCTGAGTTTGGCGTTCAAGCTGAAGCGGGAATCCACCGGAGAACTCTTGGTTCTGGACGAAGCGAACGCACTGGGGACCGGCGGCGAGGCGACCGTTTATTCGCTAGAGAGCGAGAGCACGCTGGCAGCCAAGGTCTACCTGAAACCCAACGACGACCGCGCCCGCAAACTAGCGGTGATGACCGCCAACCCCCCTGCCGGGAAGCCTCATGAAACCCGAGAACCCGACATCGCCTGGCCTCTAGACCTGCTCTGGACCACCGGCCGAAAGAGCCGAATAGCTGGTTTCTTGATGCCCCGGGTCGAGGACATGGCCCCAATCATCGACGTCTACTCGCCCCACGCCCGGCTGATGTCACGACCGTGGTTCGATTACCGCCTGCTGCTCCACACCTGCATCGGACTGGCCGGCGCGGTTGAGACGGCCCACCAGGGCGGCTACGTCATCGGCGACCTTAACCACAGCAACATCTTCGTAGCGTCGGACGGCCGGGTTACCCTGATCGACGCCGACTCCTTTCAGGTGCGCGACCCCGAGACCGGCGATGCGTTCCTATGCCCTGTTTACACCCCCGAATTCACCGCCCCGGAATTGCACCATCAGGGCCTAATCAGGACAGAACGGTCGTTGGCTCAAGACAATTTTGGCCTGGGCGTGCTGACATTTCTGCTGCTGATGGGTGGCGTTCACCCCTTCACCGGCGTCTACCTTGGCAAGGGAGAGCCTCCAGCCCTCTTTACCCGCATCGCCACCGGTGATTTCCCCTATTCCCGCAAGAAACGCGCCATGATTACCCCTCCAGCCATCGCGGTGCCGTTCGACACCCTATCCCCTGCCCTGCAAGACCTATTCCAACGATGCTTTGAAGACGGCCATCAAGAGCCAGAACAGCGCCCCACATCGTCCGAGTGGCGGGAAGCCCTGATCGCGGCCGAAGAAAGCCTGACAACCTGCGAGGCCAATTCACAGCACCAATACGGCGGCCACCAATCAGCCTGCCCCTGGTGCATCCGGACCGAACAGCTGGGAGGCCGCGATCCGTTCCCTTCAAAAGAGTCGGTCGCCAACGGCCGGCACCGCCGGCCCATCCCGGTGCAGCGAACATTGGCGCGTGACCGTGTGCCGGCGTGGCGTTTCCAAGAACAACGGATGCGCCGGGCCAGGGTCCGCACCGGCGCCAACCTGAAGACCTGGCACTGGGCGGTGCTGGTCGGCATGCTCTGGGCGGGCCTGCCAGCCTTGTGGGCGCTGTCGGTGTTCTACGTGGAACCCCTACGAACTTTCGCCGGATTATTGGCGGCCATATTCTACGGTATGACGATGGCGATGGTGCCGGTGGCGGCGGGTATGGTGGGTTGGCGCAGGGCAACATCAGCCCGGCATGGCGGCGGGTGGATCATCCTCTCCGCCCTTGGACTCTTTGTCGGCGGAGGGTTGGTCGCGCTCATTTCTGTACTGGCGTTCTACTAACGAACCAGCAACCAGCCAGCAGCGAACCAGCAACCAGCCAGCAGCGAACCAGTATCCGGTCAGACGTCAGATCTGACGCCTGCATTAATAACAACTCTAGACTTCAATAAGGTCTGTGTATTATTATCAAATACAGTGGTAGCGAAAGATAAGGTAGCTTCAGATACGGCTAAGACCCTTATCGAAAGGGTCAGCGCCTACCTGCCCGAGGAAAGCACTGAACTCGTGGGGCAGGCATACCTCTACGCCGAAGAATGCCACGTAGGGCAGATGCGCAAATCGGGCGAACCCTACATCGCCCATCCTCTGCAGACCGCCCTCTTCCTCACCGGCCTCCACCTAGACACCGATACCATCGTCGCCGCCCTACTCCATGACGTTGTCGAAGACTGCGACGTTTCACTGGAAGAGATCACCCGGCGATTTGGCCCCTCAGTAAGCAAGCTTGTGGACGGAGTCACCAAGTTGACTCGCATGGACGACAAGCTCCAACCCCCCGCAGATGATGTCGCCAACGACATGGACGACGCCGAGTCCCTACACGCCGAGAGCCTGCGCAAGATGCTGGTCTCCATGGCTGAGGACATCAGGGTGGTCCTGATTAAGCTGGCCGACCGTCTGCACAACATGAACACCCTGGACGCGTTGCCCCCCGAGAAGCGGAAGCGCATCGCCCAGGAGACCCTGGACATCTACTCTCCCTTGGCCCACCGCCTGGGAATATGGGAGATTAAATGGCGGCTGGATGACCTGGCCTTCCGCCACCTGAACGAAGAGAAATACCGGGAGATCTCCAAGATACTGGCCGCCAAGCGCACCGAGCGCGAGGAATACGTCGAGAAGGTTTCCTCCGGGCTCCAAGCCGAGCTGGCCAAATACGGCATCGAAGCCGAAGTCATCGGTCGGCCCAAGGGCATCTACAGCACCTACCGGAAGATGCAGAAGTACGAGGCCCAGGGTAAGCAGTTCGGCGATATCTACGACCTGTTTGCCCTCCGGGTATTGGTCAATGAAACCGCTGATTGCTACAAGTCACTGGGTGTTGTCCACCAGATGTGGCACCCCATCCCCGGTCAGTTCGACGACTACATCGGCAACCCCAAAGAGAACATGTACCAGGCCCTGCACACCACCGTCATCTGCGAGGGTGGCACCCCGCTGGAAGTGCAGATCAAGACCTACGAGCTACACCGGATAGCCGAGTACGGCGTCGCAGCCCACTGGGCCTACAAAGAGGGCAACTCAGGCGACCAACGTTTCGAAGAGAAGATGACCTGGCTACGGCAGCTGCTGGAATGGCAGCGGGAAGTGACCGGTACTGCCGAGTTCATCGAGTCGGTGAAACAAGACATCTTCCACGACCAGGTCTTTGTC
>CAVOAA010000151.1:0-7675 GCA_963693555.1 Dehalococcoidia bacterium
CGTATTCCTTCTGCATCAGGCCGCGTTTTTGGAGTACGGGGACTACGCCGTCGATGAAGTCTACGAAGGTGCCTGGGGTTACCGAGTAGATCAGATTGAAGCCGTCCACTCCGGCGTTCTGCCAGTCCTGCAGGGTATCGGCGATCTGCTCCGGTGTGCCGGTGAGAAATTGACCGGCGTTACGGGTGCGTATCAGGTCACGGAACGTCTGCGTTTGGTTTGGTGTCGACTCGATCAGTCCCTTCACCGAACCGCGCATGCCTACGGTTTCGATAGAATCAAGCGGCTTATCCAGGTCGATGGCGGACAAATCTATCCCGATGCTACCGCTCAGATGAGCAAGCGCGCCCTCGGTGCTGAACTGCTCCATGTAATCCGCCTCTTTGGCCTTGGCCTCTGCCTCGGTTCCTCCCACAACGGGGGACAGCCCTTGAAAGAACTGGACGTCGTCGGGATGGCGGCCGTTCTGAACCGCCTGGTTCCGCACGTCCGCTATGACACTGGCAGCTCCACTCAAACTCCGCCGCGAGTCCACTATGAACACGCACTCGGCATGTTTGGCTGCAAAGCTACGTCCACGACTTGACGAGCCCGCCTGGAACAGCAGGGGTGTGCGCTGGGGAGAGGGTTCGGAAAGATGAGGGCCGGCGACGTTGAAGTGCTCGCCAACGTGGTCTATCGGGTGGACCTTTGCCGGGTCGGCGTAGACGCCACGCTTGGTGTCGCGTAACACTGCGTCGTCCTCCCAACTGCCTTCCCAGAGTTTGTAGACCACGTCTAGATACTCATCGGCCAGACCGTACCGTTCGTCGTGGGACGGCAATTCGCCCAGCCCAAAGTTCTTGGCGGCGTTCGGCAGATAGGACGTGACGATGTTCCAAGCGACACGCCCCTTCGTCAGGTGGTCTAAAGTCGACATCTGCCGCGCAAAGGTAAAGGGATGGGACTGGAAGACCGAACTGGTGAATGCCAAGCCAAGGTTCTCGGTGGCGTAGGCCATGGCGGATATTAACATGGCCGGGTCGTTTACCGGGGTCTGCATCGCCTCGATGATAGATGTGTCCGGGCCCCCGTGATATTTGTCGTAAACGCCGATGACGTCGGCCAGAAATAGCGCGTCGAAGCAGCCTTTCTCCAGTATCTGAGCCAGTTCCACCCACGGGTCGAGTTGGGTGTAATCAAGCTGGCGGGTGTCATCGCGCACCCACAAACCTTGCTGAATGTGCGAAACGCAATTCATCGAAAAAGCGTTCATGAGCATTCGTTTCGGCATCTTCACTCAACCATCGAGAGGATTTAAGGGCGCTGTCGGCTTCGTAGATCGGCCTGCAGATCGGCTCGCGGCTATCATTCTACAGACACTTGCACGGTTGCGCCGAAATCAACGAAAGTCCGGGTCATTGCCACCAGCATCAGTAGTACAATATCCCCGCGAATGACCGGCCATCCAAGACACCACGCCAGGAGCCAAACCATGCGGTTCGGGCACTTCTTTTATCCCATGAAGTTCGACGACAGCCAGGACCAGCAGGAGATACAGGCCTGTCTGGACGAGGCCCAGCTTGTTGAGGAGTTGGGCCTGGACGCCATCTGGTTCGCCGAGCACTATTTCACCGGCGAGTGCGTCTACGGCGACCCGTTGGTCTTTGCCAGCGCGGTGGCGGTCAAGACCAAAAAGATCATGCTGGGCTTCGGCATCCTGGAATTGCCGCTGCACAACCCGGTGCGTGTGGCCATTCAGACTGCCCTGCTGGACAACCTTTCCAAGGGACGCTTGGTCGTGGGAACGGGCCGCGGTTCAAACTACAATGCCTACGAGTACGTCGGGTTCGGCACCACCACCGGCCTTGGGGTGGCCAAGTTGGACGAAGCCGAGGAACTGTTGATCAAGGCTTGGACCGAAGATAATGTGCACTTCAAAGGTAAGTTCTTTGACGTGTCGTTCCCGTCGGTCCGGCCCCGGCCCTACCAAAAGCCCCATCCGCCTCTGGCGCGGGCCTGCACGGGTGATGCGTCTTTGGTGGAGATGGCCAAGATTGGCCGGCCGGTATTGATCCGGGGCAACTCGTGCAACGGCACGGGAGAGAAGATCAAGCTATACCGGGACACCATGTCGGCCGCCGGTTTCAGCGACGAAGCAGTGGAGCATAGCCTGGACCAGCTATGGGTCTGGCGCGAGATGCACATTGCCGAGACCGACGACGAGGCTTTCGACGACTTCCTGGCCGTCCACTACAACGCCTACGAGTACTTGGAAGAAATCAGGGCCGAGTGGAACCCGCCCGAGATGGAGATATCCATACAGAGGGCGCCGTTGGGCCGTTCTGATTATGCTGAGACACCCAACCCGGACATCTCGGAGTCGATGGTCGGCGGGTATAAACGTGTCGCAGAACAGGTGGCCCTGATGCGAGACGTTGGCGTCAGGAACCTGATGCTGACGAACCCGGGGCTGGTGTCCCAGAAGAAAGCGACCAAATCACTGACGCTACTCAGTGAGAAGATCATGCCGTCTTTTCAGTGACGGTACTTAAGAAAACAATTCGCCTCCGAATCCGACACTCGTTCGTCCTGAGCTCCGTCGAAGGATGCGCATCAGTCAAAGTTCTTGTGAGGGGAAACTTGGTTTATCACAAGAGGTGGTTCGACAGGCTCAGGATGAGCGGGTAGATATACTGGCGAATCCTGAAATTGGCTATTAGGAACGGTTTTTAAAAGTGGCAACCTCACCCGAGCTCGATCGCGTAATAAACATCATGAAGGCCATCAGGTCTAAACCGCCGGCCGACATCCACGAGGCCCGTGCCATATTGGACCAGGCCTTTGGCGAGTACCGGCCAGCAGACGATGTAACGGTATTCGAGATTGATGCCGACGGCGTTCCCTGCCAGTGGATTACCGCTCCGGACGTCCCCCAGGACCGGCTGATCATCTACTTCCACGGCGGGGCCTACGCGGCCTGCTCTGCCACCACCCATCAGGATCTGATATCCCGTTTGTCTCGGGCCTCCGGAGCAGCAGCCCTGGGTGTCGATTACCGTCTGGCCCCGGAGTATCTTTTTCCGGCGGCGGTGGAAGATTCCCTAGCTGCCTATAATTGGGCGCTAGGCCACGGTTTTGAGCCAGGTAACATAGTTTTTGCTGGCGACTCGGCCGGCGCTGGTCTGGTGCTGTCTGTCCTGCTGGCCGCCAAGGATTCGGGAGTCCCACTCCCGGCGGCAGGCGTCTGTTACTCTCCCTGGGTGGATCTGGAATGTATCGGCTCGTCCATGTCGGCCAACGACCACCTGGACGACTTCATCAAGTACGGCGGCCTATCTGCCAGGGCGCAGGCCTACCTAGGTGACGCCGACCCGAAGCACCCCTGGGCCTCCGCTTTGCACGCCGACCTGAGCGGTCTGCCGCCACTGCTGATTCACGTTGGCTCAGCGGAAACACTGCTGGACGATTCCACCCGCCTGGTGGAAGTCGCCGAGAAAGCCGGCGTCGATGTCACGCTGAAGATATGGGAAGATATGGTCCACGTATGGCAGGTATTTGCCGCCATCCTCCCCGAAGGTCAGCAGTCTATCGAAGAGACGGGGGATTTCATCAGAGAGAGGCTAGCTCAATAGGAAAGCTGGCGTAGTCTTCCCCAACGCGGCTCGCCGCTTCGTTGACACCCCTTCGGCCCCTGCGTAGACTGGATTTCAGGCAGAACAGCACCAGGCATCTAGCCGGAGGTAACCCTTGGATTCCCCTCAAGAGCTGAAAAAACTACGGGAAGAAAGCGCCCGTTGGCGCGAGAAACAAGACCCGTCCACCCAACGCAAACCCGAGTTCAAGACACCGTCACAGGTGCCCGTGGACCAGGTCTATACCCCTGAGAACATCTCAGAAGAGAGCTATCTCAAGGACCAGGGGCTTCCTGGTGAGTACCCCTATCTGCGCGGCGTACACGCTTCGGGCTACCGCGGCCGGCTCTGGACCATGCGAATGTTCGCCGGGTTCGGCCTTCCTGAAGAGACCAACGCCCGTTTCAAGTTTCTATTGGAACAAGGTCAAACCGGCCTGAGCGTCGCCTTCGACATGCCGACCCTTTACGGCTACGACACCGATGACCCGCGCGCGGCTGGCGAGTTCGGCACCTGCGGAGTGGCCGTTTCCTCCCTGGCAGACATGGAAACCCTCTTCGAGGGGATCAAGCTCGACCAGATAACTACGTCGATGACCATCAATAGCCCGGCGGCGATCATCTGGGCTATGTACATCGCCCTAGCCGAGAAACAAGGCGCTGCTCTGGATCAACTGGGCGGCACCATCCAGAACGACATCCTCAAAGAGTTCATCGCCCAGAACGAATACATCTTCCCACCAGAGCCGTCGATGCGCCTGGTGACAGACACCGTGGAATACGCCACCCGGCACATACCGCGCTGGAATCCCATCAGTATCAGCGGTTATCACATACGTGAGGCCGGCTCAAATGCGATACAGGAACTGGCATTCACGCTGGCCGACGGTTTTGAGTACGTCCGACACGCCCTGGACCGGGGCCTAAAGATAGACGAGTTCGCGCCCAGACTCAGCTTCTTCTTCAACTCCCATAACAACTTCTTTGAAGAGATCGGCAAGTTCCGGGCCGCGCGACGCATCTGGGCCAAAGAGATGCAGGAGACCTTCGGCGCCAAAGACCCCAGGTCTCTTCAACTGCGCTTCCACGCTCAAACATCAGGGCAGACGCTCACAGCCCAGCAGCCTGAGAATAACGTAGTCCGGGTGTCTTTCCAGGCCATGGCCGCGGTGCTTGGCGGCTGCCAGTCTTTGCACACCAACGGCAAGGACGAAGCCTGGGCCCTGCCTTCGGAAGAAGCCGCCCTGCAAGCCCTGCGCACCCAGCAGATAATCGCCCACGAAACGGGTATCACTGACACCGTCGATCCCCTGGGCGGCAGCTATTTCATTGAGACCATGACCAACGGTCTGGAAGAGGCCAGCTATGATTATTTCAAGCGCATCGACGACCTCGGCGGGGTGATCCCCGCCCTGGAGACCGGCTTCTTGCAACGGGAGATCGCCGACGCTTCCTACATCTACCAGTTGGAAGACGACCGAAAAGAGCGCATCACCGTGGGCGTCAATGAATACTGGACCGGCAACGGCTCGGAGATTCCGCTGCTCAGGGTTGACCGGGAGGGCGAGAAAAAGCAGATCGACGGTCTGAACGAAGTCCGCCGCACCCGTGATAACCGGGAGGTTGCCCAGTGCCTAAAGGCTTTGGAGCAGGCTGCCCGCAGCTCGGAAAACACCATGCCCTACCTGGTGGAGGCCTCCAAGGCCTACGCCACCCTGGGCGAGATGATGGACGTTTTCAGGGACGTGTTCGGTGAGTACAACCCGTCTTGGGGCTACTGACCCTGGACCTGGGGATATCGATCAAGAAAGGCAAAGATGCCGGACGAAGGTAAGAAGATCACCATACGGCCCAAAGGGCCGTATTTGCTTCGCGGCGGCATACCCTTGGTGCGTAAGTCTCAAGTCATGTCGGAACATGGAGAACCTCTGTCCTGGCAGGAAGAAGGGCCGGTCGAAGCCAAAGAAACGTATCGACTATGCCGGTGCGGACAATCGAAAACAAAGCCGTTCTGCGACGGCACCCACACGATAGATCGGTTCGACGGCACTCAATCGGCCGACACCGGGCAGATTGCCGACCGCAGCAAGACCTTCCGCTCCCCGAAGATATTCATCCAAGAAGACCATCCCATCTGTGTGCACTCGGGCTTTTGCCGCGACACTGTTTCCGATATCTGGAGTATGCGGCGTCATAGCACCGACCCCGAGGTGCTGGCAAAGATCATAGACAAGCTGGACAACTGCCCGTCTGGCGCCCTGGCCTACGCTCTGGAGTCTGGCGGTGAGATCATCGAGCCGGAACTTGCTGAAGAGGTGGTGGTCATTCCGGACGGCACGCTTTGGGTCACCGGTGGAGTGCGGGTGGAACGGTCTGATGGACAGCCTCTTGAGATACGAAACCGAGTGACACTGTGCCGGTGCGGGGCATCCTCGATCAAACCCCTCTGCGACGGCACTCACAAAGAGATAGGTTTCACAGACTCATAAGGGGTCGAAGTCGTTAGACGGCTTCCGACAATTGGTTGGCGTACCGGGCCAAAGACGTTTTCACGCGAGCCAAAACCGGGTCGGTAGAACCCTGAATCTCCAGGATTCCGCAGTAGGCCGACATCTCTTTCAGGCGCTCGATGAATAACGCCCAGGCTGATACCAGGTGCGGCGCGGCAGTTCCGTCCCTAGTGAACCGGAAACTCGCTCCGGCAGTCATCCCCGGGTTGGCCTTTCCGGCTGGCAGAAGGGTCAATGCTTCTCCCAGCGGCCCGATAACGTCCGTCATCATGTCGATCGAGATGCTGGCCAGCAGCGTCATCTGGCTTTCAGACTCTTCGGTGTGCATCAAAAGCCTGCTTAAGACCTGCATCAGAAGCTCATAACAGCCATCGAATAGGCTGCCGATATGGACGCTCATCCGGTCGTCCAGCAGATTGACGCTGGCCAGGTCTCCTACGTCTTGAGGCAGGATCGCGTACGGGTTTTCGACCACTGGGCGTCCAGGTGTGAAATCTGGATCGTCTGCCAGTAGTTGGTCATACTCGATGCCCATGGCCAGAAATCGTCCGTAATGCGAGTCTTTGTTTTCGCCGCTCGCGCCCTCGCCCTGTTCGACGATCCCCTGGATGGCGGCCACAGCGGAAGCGAGGTCTGTAACTGGGTTGAGACTTGAAAGTCCGAAGTAAGATTTGGCTATTTGAGCGCCGGTCGGCCCGACGAACAATCCCTTATCTCCGTACTTCTGCGCCAGGTATCTGAACCCGTCTTCGATGCCCCGGTAAAGGTGGCCCACCGTGCTGTATTGGCGTTCGCTGGAGAAAATATCGTTGAAAAAGACCAACGAATGTGGCGTATCATCGTCGCCGGTCATGTCCACAGATGCCGCGTGATCTTCCTCGGGCCGTTCGAGAAAGATAAAACTCTCCAACGACTCCCGGCCGAACGGTATCAATGCTAATTTGAATGTCGGTGGGTAGGCACGAGGACTGGACGGCAGGTTCGGGCGGCGTGTGTGGGGCTTGCCGCCTACCGCAGTCAATAGGTTGCAGGCCAGGGCCATGTGGGTCATCTCATCGGTCGCAACGTTCAAGATCGTCCGGCGCCACCGGTTCATGACCGCCAGTTGGTCTTCGGTTACTCCTTCGGAGACATTTTTCTTGATGCTGAACGCTGAGAACAGATAGCAGCACATGATGCCGTGTTCAAGCTCAGCTGCCTCGGTAAGAAGATAGATCAGCTGCGCCCGGTTTTCGATTCGAACGGGGGCGTCCATCGATTGTGTAACTCCGGGTTAATCGGTCTTGATTCGTTGCTTGCGGAATAGATTGGTCAGGTGTCACGCGAGAGCCAAAGGTCCCTATCGGCAAGCACCATTCGGGTCCAGTCATTCGGCGGGATATCGAGGCTGTGTTGATAACGCTGTTCGGCCTCTGAGAGAAGGGCCTGAGTGCTGGTTTTAATCATGGCATTGGAGATAGGCCAGGACAACCCTTGGCCACCGCCCCCTTCCCTGAGATGGAGCTGGGCTTCAATGAGCAATCGTTCGGCTTCCTCCGAATCGCACCTTAAG
>CAVOAA010000152.1:0-7638 GCA_963693555.1 Dehalococcoidia bacterium
GTTATGCAGCAAGGTGGGCACGGCATGGTATTCACCGTGGACGAATTCGGAGGCATCGCCGGGCTTGCCACTCTGAAGCAGATGATGGCGGTTATAGTAGGACAGATGGGAGATGAAGGCTCGGCCCCGGAAGAATCGGTAACGGCCATCGGTCGCGACGTTTTCCGCATGGATGCCGGACTGGCAATCTCTGATATCAACGAAGAGATGGACCTCAAAATTCCTGAGGGAGATTATCAGACCCTGGCTGGGTTCATCCTGGACCGGCTGGGCAGCATCCCAGACGTTGGGGATGTGATGGAGTTTGGTGACCTCCGTATCACCATCAAGGCCATGGATCGGGTCAAGATCGAGGAAGTGGAGTTGAGGCGTCTGAATTCATTAACCGTGACCAACAGGGACGAGGCGGGCGAGTGAAGTTCTATCTGGTGCGCCACGGCGAGACGGAATGGAATAAGCTGGGCAGGTTTCAGGGCCACCAGGACATCAGCCTGAACGAGCGTGGTGTGGCCCAGGCGAAGGAGACGGCCATAGCAGCTGCGGAATGGGGCCATTGTGCTATCTATTCCAGCCCGTTGATCCGGACCGCGCAGGTCGCTGAGGAGATCGCCAAGGTCACCCCCATGCCGGTGGCCAAGGACCCAGGACTGAAGGAGCTCAGCCTGGGCGACCTGGAAGGCGTGACCGGCCAGGAGATGCGCGACGGATGGCCTGAGGTTTTCGCCGCCTGGCGAGCCAACCCTGAGAAGATTGTCATGCCCAACGGTGAGTCCTTAGCCCAGCTCCGAGAACGGGCCTGGCAGGCCATCTTGGCCATCGAGCAGAAACACTCGGCTGATGATTCGGTGGTGGTCATCTCCCACAACTTCGCCATCCGCTGCATCGTCGGAGAACTATTGGGACAACCGCTGGAGTTCTTCCACCGTATGTCCTTGAACTTGGCCTCGGTCTGCACGTTCGACAGCGACGAGCGGGGCCGCCGCCTCACCGGTTACAACTCCACCGGCCATCTCTCCCCCGAAAACCGGTAGCCGGGTCCTATCGTGGCCATCGCCGCCGAACTGGAACGCAAGGTGGCTGCCGCCCTCCGCAGGGCTGGCTATTCCAACACCGGCATGGGCCTGGTGGTCGGCCTGTCCGGCGGGCCCGACTCCTGTGCCCTCCTGTACGCCTTGGACCGTCTTAAAGAGGCCCACGGCCTGTCTCTACACGTTGCCCACCTGAACCACAACTTCCGGGGTCAAGAGGCCGAGGACGACGCTGTGTTCGCCGCTGACATAGCCGGGGAATTAGGGCTTCCGGTGACCGTGGTCAAAGAAGACCCCCATGCCTACCAGAAAGAGCGCGGCATCTCGTCCTTTGAACAGGGTGCGCGCGAGATGCGGTATGCGTTCATGGCCCGTGTCGCCAAGGTTGCCGGGGCCAGAGCAGTGACTGTTGGCCACACAGCCGACGATCTGGCAGAGACGGTGCTGCTGCACGTGCTGCGCGGTTCCGGGTTATACGGCCTCCGCGGTATGGGCGAGGTCTCGGACTGGCCCTGGCCGGTCGATGCCGGAGACTTGAAATTATTCCGGCCGTTGCTGGACGTAACCAAAAACCAGACATCCGAGTACTGCCACGAGATCGGCCGCACCTACCGGGAGGATAGCGGCAACTATATGTGGCGTTTCACTCGTAACAGGGTCCGCCAAGACCTGATGCCGCGACTAGCGCAGGACTATAACCCCCAGGTACGGAGCGCACTGGTCCGCCTGGCCCGGACCGCTGCTGAAGAACTGGACTTCGTGGAGCAAGAGCTGGATAAAGTCTGGCCGGAGATGGTGCTCGAATCAGGTGGCGAAGTGAGGCTATCCAGAAGCGCCTTGGGAGAACTGCATCCACTGTTGCAACGGTTGGCCTTGCGTCGGGGTTACATCCTGGTGGCAGGAGACTCGACCAGGCTCAGGGAAAGCCACATGGTGGCCATGGAAGAACTGTCTCTGGGTAGTCGAGGCGGGCGATCGCTGGAGTTGCCGGCCGGGGTGATACTGCGGCAAGACTACCAGTACCTGGTGCTGACCAAGAGTTCAGAAGCAGAGTGCCCATACCCGGAGATCGACGGTGAATACTCGATCTCGCTACCGGCGGAATGCGGCACGGACTCGGTGGAGCTGGCTGGCCCTTGGGTGGTCACGATGCACTCGGGGAAATCCGATGCGCCACCTGCTTGGGCCAACACCGGCGGCGATGAATGGACGGCCAGCTTTGATCTGTCTGCTATGGGCGAAGAGGCTATGGTGCGGGCGTGGCGGCCCGGAGACCGGATACAGCCGCTTGGTATGCAGGGGCAGAAGAAGTTGCAGGACCTGTTCACCGATCTGCGAGTACCTCGGCCGTGGCGGGGGAAAGTTCCCGTCTTCGAGGGCGCGAATGGCATCGCCTGGGTGGTGGGACACCGCATCGCCGACTGGGCGAAAGTGGTCCCCGATTCCGATGGGCTTGTGCTCTGGGTGAGGTTCAGCCAAAGCGGAGTCTGATTTCTCTAGACCTAAGTTCCCATGAGCCGGGAAGGGTTGTCCTTCACCAGCATGCCGACCTCCACCTCTTCCATGCCGGAACGGAGCATCGTGGCGATGCCCATGCGCAGGCCCTCAGCGGGCATCGGGTGAAAGTCCTGCCCGAAGTCGGTGCTGAGGATACATTTCTCAGCACCGATGGCCAAGATGACCTGAGCCAGGTCTTTGGGGTCCATCCGGTGGGTGGTCGGCATCACAACGTGCAGGCAATGTTCGATGAACGCCCCCATGCCGGCCAGTGTCTTCATATCCTCAAGGGTCATGCCAGTCATATAAGACATCGTTGTGCCGTGGGTGACGACAACTCTCTGGATACCAACGTTGCGGGCCTCCGCCACCAGCGCCAGGCTCTCGGCTGTGGAGATGTGCCCCGTTGCCAGCACCATGTCATGGGACTTGATCAACGCGAGGATCGAGTGGACCTCCGGCACCAGGGAACCTGAGTCGTCCAGCAGAGAGATACCGCCGTCCAAGCCCTTGGCTTCCCGGTCGGCCTTGGCGGAATGGGTGGGCATCCAGACGATCCGTCCTCCCATGTTCGCCGTGGCTTCCACTGCTTTAGGGTTCAGTCCGCCTACTTCCAGGTCCAGCGCCACGCCTCCGAGCACGGTCAATTCGGGCACCAGGTCACCGGTGGTGGCCGCTACCGGATGCGTGGGATATTCGTGACTCTTCAGTACGACCCCTTGCATCCCCATCTCGCGGGCTTGCAGGGCGATCTCCACCGCGCCGGCCCGGCGTTCCACCTTGGGGTCAGGGCCGAAATGCACGTGTATATCCAGGGCGCCTTCCAGTATGCGGTCTACGTTGCTCAAGGTCTCACCATGTCGTTTTATTAGAAGGCTCGAAGAAGGGCGAACAGGCAGCGAATAAAGAGGTCTGTCCGCGCCTGTGTTGAGCCTGGCGCCAGCATAAATCAGGGGTCAACACGTGTCAAGGGAAATCAAGCTTGTGGCGCCGGTTGCCACCGGCTGGCCGGGTTGGTAGCATGTTGACACTTTCAGCCGGGAGGCAAATATGGACCTGGGACTTAAAAACAGAGTCGCGATAATCGGCGGCGGCAGCAAGGGACTGGGACGGGCCTGTGCCGATTCGATGGCCCAAGAGGGCGCCAACCTCGTCATCTGCAGCCGCAATGCAGAGGAACTGGAGCGGGCAGCCAAGGAGATCAGTGCCGCCTCGGGCGTCGAGGTCCTCGCAGTAACGGGAGACCTCTCCCAATTGCCCGACATCCAGACGTTGATCAAAAGAACGGTCGATCATTTTGGCCGTCTGGACATTCTGGTCAATAATGCAGGTGGCCCACCGGCGGGCAGGGCAGCCGAGACCACCGAAGAGGTCTGGCATCAGTCCATAGAGATGGCCCTCATGTTCTACATCAGAATGAGCCGGGAAGCGGTCCCCCACATGAAAGAGCGTAAATGGGGGAGGATAGTAAACATCCTGGCAAGTTCCGTCTACCAGCCCATCGACAACCTGGTCACGTCTGGGGTTACGCGGCTGGGCGCGGTGGCCTTTGCCAAGAGCCTGGCGGACGAGGTTGGCCGGGACAACATTCTGGTGAACAACGTGGCCCCCGGATATCTGCTGACCGACCGGATGTTGCATATATTCGAGACCCGGTCCAACGAATCGGGAGCGAATGTGGAAGACCTGCTTGACGCCCATTCGTCGACCATACCGGTGGGCCGGCTGGGACGCCCTGAGGAACTGGGTGACCTGGTGACCTTCTTGTCATCCGAGAAGAACAGCTACACCACCGGTACGACGATCCTGGTCGACGGCGGCGTGGTCCGTTCGGTGATGTAGCCCGAGACCATCGGCAGCGCCGGGCCGGATTAACAACAAGAAAGAAGCCGGTCCTTCACCCGAAACATGGGGCGCATAACAAGAAAGAGGCCGGTCCTTCAATCGAAGGACCGGCCTCTTTTAGTTGCTGTGGTTTGCCAGAGGGTTTCCGGTATGTTTTACCGGGAGCCCTTAACTTGGTCCGGCAGCCATAGTGCGATGTCCGGGAAGATGATGAGCAAGACGATCACCGCCGCCATCACCGCCATGAACGGGAGTACTCCGATGTACACATCCGTTATTGTCCCGATCTCTTCTGCCGCACCTGACGCCTCAGCCATCTCCGCTTGAACGTCTCTACGTACACCGTGGAGCACGTAAAGGTTGATCCCCTCGGGCGGGCTGATCAGGGCAGCCTCTACCAGAATCACCATGATGATACCGAACCAGACTAGGTCCACTCCGGTGGCCACCAGGGCCGGCGCCAGAATCGGCACCGTGGTTACCAGCATGGCAAAGCTCTCCATGAAGGTACCGAGCAGCAGGTAGAAGATCACCAGCACGATCACCAACTGCGTGGAGCTCAAGTCCATGCCGATGATCCACTGGGAGATGTCGTGGGAGATTCCCAGCCGTGCGAAGGCGAAGCTCAAAGTGAAAGCCGAGACAACGATCAGCATGATCATCGACGATGTCCTGACCGTAGAAAGGACCGAGTCTTTAATCATATCCCAGTTGATCGACATAGACTGACGGAACTGCCCTTCAACCTGGGGGAAGCGCTCTTGCAGAGTGGCAATCAGGCCAGTTGTAGAGCCTCGGGTGCCCATCTTACTCATGAATGATCCCATGATTGCTGGGCCGGAGTTATTAATCAGTGCCAATACTAGGGCGCCTGTCACACCGAAAGCTGCTGCCTCGGTGGGTGTCGCCCAACCGGCGTAAATAGATCCTAGCACCACCAAAATGATGAGGATTACCGGAATCATGGCGAACAGGCCCATGAACTTGTCTCGCCAGCTCGAACCGACCTCTTTCGGCGCGATTGACGGGAACAGGATCGATGCGCCGACAATCATCGCCATCATCATGACGGCCAGTAGTATCCCAGGTATGAACCCGGCCAGATACAGCCGCCCGATGGATTCTTCGACGAGCACGCCGTACACGATCAGGCCGATGCTGGGAGGAATCAGGATTCCGAGAGTTCCCCCGGCCGCCAGAGACCCAATCACCAGCCGTTCACTGTATCCTCTCGACCGGAAGGTCGGTAGGGATACACGACTGATCGTCGCCGAGGTGGCAACGCTGGAGCCTGAACAAGCTGCGAAGATGGCGCAGGATGCGATGTTGGTGTGAATCAACCCGCCGGGCAAGAAGGAAATCCAGCGCGAAACGGAGGTGTACATCCTTTCGCCCATCCCGCTGCGGAGCATCAGTTCCCCCATCAAGAGGAAGAGCGGGACCGCGATCAGGATAAAGTTGGTGTTCGTCTCCCATGCTTTGTTACCCATGATGTTCCACAAGGGAGCATCGGAGAAGACATACATCAATATTAGGGACAAGACTCCCAGTGCGCCGGCCACGTAAAGGCCGATCATGAAGAAGCCGCCCATCATTATGAACGCTGAGGTTATGGCCATGTGTTTCGGTCCTCCAAACCTTTCGGCGCCGGTATACATACCGGCAGGACTGTAATTTTGACCCGGTTACGACTCGCATCTCCCGGCCCATTTGGGCTGGCCGGGAGACGTTGAACTCTCTATTAAACCCCGGACGTAGCCTCTTCCGTGAGGACTGCGTTGGATCTTGTGACCACTTGATATCTTTCGGTGCCGCCCTGCATCCGGTGTATGACCGGCAGCACGGCTTCCCCAATCATATCAAGCATCATGTGGATGGCTGTGAAGGCCATCATGCTGAAGCCGATGGCTACAAACGTCTGGGGAACCCAGAGAGGTACCAAGGGATAGGTATTCGTTACGGCACCAATATCGTAGGATTTCATCACCATTTCCCATGTCTTCCAAGAGGTCACGCCGATGAAGAAGACAATCGAGGCTAGGGCTGTTTGGTCGGCCCACCACCTGACCCTGGTAGACATGAACGGCAGTAGCACATCGATGCGAACGTGAGAACCTGTCCGCAAGGCGTATGAGAATGCCCATGTCGAAGCCATGGCCATGGTGTATCCGCTCATCAAGTCCATACCAGGTGCCATGACGAAGTTGAATTTTCTCGCAATCACCTGATAGGTGATGAAGAGCGCTAACAATAGGAACATCGTTCCGCAGAGGTAACCCATGCCGAGGTAGACATGATCTAGTACCCTGGTGACTGCCCGCATCACCGTAAGAAGGGTGAATGCTGTGGACTTGCCTTCCAGGACCCGTTCCATCGGTTGGGCTTCTGCTTCTGTACCCGCGGTCGCTACTTCGCTCAAGAGGTCTCCTCCCTGCTCGGCGCTATGACGCTCAGTTTTAAATCAGCCTGACTGTTGTCAGAAAGGGCGGTCCGACTTCGGGGCCCGTCTGGTAGGCGGGTTACTTTCTTCGGATGTCTATCCCAATCTGAGTTCGATCGGTCGGTCCGCGCGGCTCTTCTGAATCGTCCATTAGGCCGTTAACCACCATTCAAGACGGCCTGATATCTAGTCTGCTATAGCAACAGACCTGAAAACTATTCAAAATCCGAACCACGATCAGGGCGTTCTAACCATAAATGGCTGAAACGGCTGCCGCCAACTCGCTACCCGTATCTGCGCTAGGCTCAACGATAACGCGCTTTGGCCGACCCCCGATTGGCTCGGAAGTATAAACAATAGGTTCGTGGTCGTCAATAGGGTTTATCTCGATTCGGAATATCCGTTAATTTCAAATTTTTATTATCTTTAAATGGTCATGGACCAGACGTGAAAATGACGGTCGTAGTCGTGGATAAGAATTGGCCTGGATGGTTTGGCCCCTGGCAGGAGGACGAAAATGATCAGTCGGAACGGAACGGATTCAGCCGCGTGATGCGCAAACCTTACATCTCCCCACACGTATTCCATGCATTCAATCTATATATCCAGTGAGGCTAATCGTAGAAACGCCGATGGCGAGCAATACTTAAAGATCTGTCAGGGTCGCGACCATTTGGTTTATGGCCCTACGGGGTCTGAGGATAGGTATTAAAAAGGGATCGACGATAACGAAAGAACGGCCCGTTTGCCTTCAAGGCAAACGGGCCGTTCTTTATCTGTAACACGTCTATCTAGTGATCATTTCATACAGCTAGATAAAGTGAACGT
>CAVOAA010000153.1:0-7565 GCA_963693555.1 Dehalococcoidia bacterium
TCCGACAGAGGTCACTGACGGTCACCTCCCGACGGAACCCTTCCAGGACGATGCGGATCTTATCTTCCGGGGCGTACTTCCTACGGGTTTTGCTCCGGACCTGCCGGATGAAAGTCTTGGTCTCTTGAGTTAGGGTCTCTGCAGCTTGGGCTTGGTCGGTCTTGTTCTCTAGCACTTCGGGCTCCTTTCTCGATGCAGTAAATATACGCCCCGCACCAGGAGTCCAAACCCACCGCCACCCTCATGTTTTTCTCCCCTTAAATGTGTCCCATTATCGCTGAACGCCTACACCTAAACCTCGCGCAAAACACGGCCATCGACGCGCGTATAAAAACCGACATCACCCACCGGCAATACTGTGGGCTGGCGGCGGCGGAATACCTCAGCTATCTGCTTGCAGACACTGGGCGTTGGGACGCTTGGCTGACGGCTAATCCGGACGACAGCGACCCTTCAGGTTCCACTTTCACCGAAGTCTTGGACGTTTGTGGTAGAAACATCACCATTTCCGCCGTGCAACAGCCCGTCCAACCACCGGGGGACGTCAACGACGGATTGGAAAGCCCGACCGTCATCCCAGCCCTTGCGGCCTATAACAAGAGGGTGCTTCAGGCACGCAAGACAGTGTCGGACTCCAATCCCACGGGCGGGGATTCGGTCGAATACACGGTCAAGATCGCCAATCATGACGACAAGAAAAACAGCCTCAAAGAGATAACAGACACCCTTCCTCCCGGATTCACCTACGACTGCAGCGCATCCGCAGACCAATTGACTCTGCCGGGCGAATCAGCCCAGGACATCATTCCGGACGATCGGGATGACGCGGATTTTTGTAGTGAGAGCGACGGTTTCGAGATTACCTGGGACATACCAGGTAATCCCGATCTTCTTGCTGGTGAGGTTGTTACCCTGACCTTCAACGCCGTTACCAGTTCGGATTTCGGTACCTATTGCAACGGAGTTGAAGCCACGCCGGATGGGTTTGATAACCGCAGCGGAGCAACCGCGCTCGTGCAGATCGGCTCCACTCCCGGTCTTTGCCCTGACCAGGCTGCGGTGGTGACCAAGGAGTGGAAATCTATCGTTCTGACTGCGACTGATACGAGCACGTCTCCCCGAACTTACACGTTCGATGTTAATTTCGAGATCTCATTGGCTAACATCGGGAGCGAAGACCTCGAGGTCACTGAGCTGATGGATCTTTTACCGCAGGGCTTCGAGTTTGGGGCCATGGACTTCTCGGGTGACATCACCGAATCACCTTGGAAGGTACAGACTCAGAATAAGGTTAGCCGTGAAGAGGTAACCTGGCGGTTCAATCCGAACATCATGCTGGCCTCGGGTACCACAAAAACCGTCAAATTCTCGACCACGGCAATCCTTACCAGAGGAGATTATCGGAGCGACGTCCTGGCGGACTTTGCCGGTGGTTCATTCCCGCGAGACAAGTACACCTGGCCAACGGCCTTGATCGAGGTGCGCGACGTATTCAATGTCTCGGCTTCCGATAGCGAAGGAGGCTCGGTCAGTGGCCTAAACGTAATCGTCTCCGACGAGGCAGGCGAGGTCAATACTTGGAGCCTGGAATAACTCCTACCCGGTAACGCCTGACCGGTTCTATTGCGCCAGCCCCGCTTCGCTCCTGGTGAAAGCCAACCCCTGAGACCGCATCATGGATGTGGTGTTACTCCTGGCAATCGCCCTCAAAAAGTTGGAAGCGATACCCGTATTCTTCCGGACCTCTTTTGGCGGCGCCGGTAGAGAAACGGACGATGTCTCATCCAGTAGGCCCCACAGCGGCGGCAGGCTGCTGCGGGTGACCACTCCCTTGGGCGCGATCAGGTAATGGAAGTCGGCGATGGCCATGAATCTGGGGTCGTGGAACTTGGTGCTAAATGTGGCGATGCGGTTGTGGAAAGCCTCTTCCTTGCCAACCACCCGGCGGTAGTCGGCCAATGCCTGTTTGAAGGCGGGTACCTCCCGCCAGGCGTCGGGTCTGGTGTCTTTGGCGAAACTCATCGCCTGACTCAAAGTCTCTTTGGTCAGGTCCGTCCGGCTAGTTACCGTGCCCTCTCTGCCTTGCAGCTCAGTGAGATCGCCAGCAGTGTGATCGTCCCGAAAAAAGTCCGATCTGCTGGACTTCACCTCAACGATATAGAAGGTGTTCTGCGGCCCCACCGCCGCCAAGTCCACTATGCGCCCTCCCGGCCCTTCCAGCTTGACCTCAAGCCCGATCACGCGGCAACCCGCCTCCCGGTAAAGCCACTCCCAAGCGGCCATCTTCAGGTCATAGGTCAGCGCGGTCTCATTGCCCCGTTTGAACGGGCCTCGAGCAGCAACCGATTCCACCATCAACACATCCCATCACACACTATTTCTACCCGGCCTCAGCCGTTCAGGGGGTCATAGCAATGATGCAGTCGAGCCTGGCGATTTTCAACGTGCTGCTGTCTTTTTACAAGGCCCTCACTGTTTATTCCCACACTGGCACCTAAGTTTCACGCCAGGAACATCGTGTTAATATATCGGCCTGTCTAAACCAGTGAAGGAAAGGTGCTACTGATGGCCATTGCCGCTATATTCGAGCTACCAGATTTCAGCCAAGAACAATACGCAAAAACTCTCACCGGTCTCGAAGCCGCCGGGCTCGGTTCACCGGACGGCCGTATCAGTCATGTGGCGGCCGCGATGGATAAAGGCCTGTTCATCGTTGACCTTTGGCAGTCCGAAGAGGCGTTGGGTAAATTCGCGGAAACGCTGACACCGATCATCATCGGAGCTGGGGGCACGCCCGCTGAACCCCGAATCTTCCAGGTACATAACACGATCTAAACCTGAGATAGGCCGGCCCAGCAGCGGCTTAGGTTTTATCCATGAAATTTGGGTACTTCAGCCAACTCCAAATGCCAAAACCTTGGCGGGACGACGGGGAAATCCTGCTGTACAAAGAGGCGATGGCCCAGGCCGGTGACACGACCCAAGACGAGGTCATGAGGGCCTTGGACCTCTTCGGGAAAAAGGTTCTCCCCAAGTTTCAATAAGACATTCGGTCTGGTACAGCGCAGACCAGCCACACTGACCGAGGTTTTGCCTTTAACCGCGTTCCTGCAGCCGGCGGACCATCTTTCTCATTTGCACTTCTTCGGGTTGGTCTTGGCACACGAGAGTAAAACTCACCTCGTCCAACAAGCCTCCGTAGCGCTCCACAAACTTGTCAGCGATCTCGTCGTATTCGCCGGACACACTGAAGGCGTCCAACATCTCGTCGCTGACCATCTCGCCCATCTCCGCCCACTGTCCCTTCAAAGACATCTCATGGAGTACTTGACCGATCTCCAGGAAACCGTGAGTCTCCAACACCGGGAAGTAGCTCCTTGTAGAGGAATAGAACGCGATGCGCTTGCGTACCTCTGCCTGCATGGCGCGAATGCTGGAACGGTCCGGCCCGGTGATGATGAACCCTCCGCCGGTGACCTTTACGGAATTACCGTCACGACCGGCCTTATGGGCCCCTTTTTCCAAGTTGGGCCGAACTACTTGCCTCACGTATTCCGGTGATGTGAGACTGTGGAGCATCAGCCCGTCCGAAACCTCGCCTGCCACCTGACAGTTGTAGGCGTTAACGGCGGCGGTGAAGACCTCGGGGAACGGGTATTCGCTGGGGCCGGGGTCAAAGAACGGCGTCATCAACGAGAAGTTGTAGCTCTCGCCGTGGTACTCCAGTTTCTCGCCCGACTGCCAAGCGTGCCAGATGGCTTTCAGAGACTGGATATACTCCCTCAGCCGGGGGCCGGGGGCTTCCCAATCGGTGGAGAAACGGCGCTGGATATGTCCTTTGACCTGTGTCCCCAGGCCCAGCCGAAACCGGCCTTTGGACAGTTCTTGCAGGTCGCGGGCCAGGTAGGCCGTGATCATCGGTGAGCGTGGGAAGGCGATGGCCACCCGTGTTTCCAGAATGGTCCGGTGAGTTGAGGTAGCGGCCAGAGCTAATGGCAGGAACGAGTCATGGGCGGTCTCATTGCTGGACATGGCGTCGTAGCCCATATTCTCGGCCCAAGCAGCCTCGGCGGCCACTGAAGCCAGATCATTGGTCGCAAGCCGGTAGGTGACGCGCATGGCTACTCCTGCCCAGCGCTTTCCCCGGGACTTTCATAATTGGAGAAGACTGCGTCAGACTTCGCCGCCATGACAAAGTCGTTGCGGTGCAGGTTCTTGATCTTGTGGGTCCACCAGGTCACCTGGACCCGGCCCCACTCGGTGATCAGGCGCGGATGGTGCCCTTGATCTTCGGCCAATTCTCCCAAATGGTTAGTGAAGTCCATGGCTGTCCGAAAATCTTTGAACTTGAAGACTCGGTCCAACTTGGGGATGCCATTCTCATGGGTCAGTTCCCACTCGGGAAGCTCAGGTTTCAGCTCAGCCACCTCTTCGTCGGTAACGCTGGGGGAATCCCGGCGGCAGGCTTCGCATTTTTCGTTATTCAGTCCGGTCATATTGGCACCTCTGCTTGGGCGTTAGAGACTGATTCACCTTTGTGTTGGAAAATTTTAGCATAGGGTCGGGCCAGTTATTCCTTGAGCGCTGCCCCGCGCGGGTTTATAGTCTGTATAGCATGGCAGATTTCAGCAGATACACCGTTTCCATAGATTACGACCGGCGCCTGTACAAGCAGGACATCGCCGGGTCGACGGCGCACGCCAAGATGCTGGCCAAACAGGGCATCATCTCCCAAGATGACGCCGACCAGATCACCGAGGGTCTGAAGACGATAGAAGGCGAGATCAGGGAAGAGACGTTCCCATGGGACCCGGCCCTGGAAGACCTGCACATGAACATCGAAAGCCGCCTGCACCAACTCATCGGCGCGGCGGCCGGCAGACTGCACACCGCGCGGTCCCGGAACGACCAGGTGGCCGTAGATCTGCGGCTGTATGCCAAAGAGACCATCCTGGACTTGGTGCGCGGCCTCCGAGGCGTGCAGCAGGCCCTGGTTGAGCTGGCCGGACGCTACGAGAACGTGGTGATGCCCGGCTATACCCACCTGCAACGGGCGCAACCGGTGCTGTTCGCCCACCACATGCTGGCCTACTTCGAGATGTTCCAACGGGACATTGGCCGGTTCCAGGACTGCCACCGGCGCACCGACGTCATGCCCCTGGGCAGCGGCGCTCTGGCCGGGGTGGCCTACCAGACCGACCGGGATTTCTTGGCCGCTGAACTGGGCTTCAGCCAAATCAGCGCCAATAGCATGGACGCTGTCTCGGACCGAGATTTCGTGGTCGAATTCCTGGCCGCATCCTCTGTTTGCATGATGCACTTCTCAAGAATGTCCGAGGAACTGGTCATCTGGTCCAGCGGCGAGTTCGGGTTCATCCGGCTGTCCGACGACTTCACCACCGGCAGCAGCATAATGCCCCAGAAAAGAAACCCAGACTTTGCCGAACTGGCCCGGGGCAAGACCGGCCGGGTTTACGGCGACCTGATGGGCCTGCTGACCACGCTCAAAGGTCTGCCGCTGACCTACAACCGGGACCTGCAGGAGGACAAGGAGGGCTTCTTTGACGCCGCCGATACCCTCACCACGACGTTGGACGTCTACCAAGCCATGCTCCCAGGCATGAAACTGAACGAAGAACGGGTCTCCAGCCTGGCCGGCGAGAGCCAGATGCTGGCCACTGATCTGGCAGACTACTTGGTAGTAAAGGGCATGCCGTTTCGCGAGGCCCACGGAATCATGAGAGCTCTTTCAAAGTACTGCGACGAGGAGGGCATAAGCCTCAGGCAAGTGTCATTGAACGAGTACCAAAAGTTGTCAGACCTTTTCCAAGAAGACGTCTATGACATCACAGCCGAGTCGTCCGCGGCCGCCCGGGATAATCCGGGAGGCACTGCGCCGGAGCGAGTGGCTGCTGCTTTAACCGAAGCGAAAAAAATACTGGAGGTTGCCGGACATGGTTTCTGAGGCCAGGGTGCTCATTGCCCCATCGGTGTTGTCCGCTGACTTTGCCGACCTTGGCCGCCAGGTGCGGGCGGTTACCGACGCCGGGGCCGACCTGATCCACGTGGATGTCATGGACGGGGTATTCGTGCCTGCCATATCCTTTGGCGAGGTGGTGGTGGACGCCATCCGGGCCAATACCGACGTTCCGCTGAACATCCACCTGATGATTCAGGAGCCCGAGAACCTGCTTGCTACATTCGCCAAAGTGGAATCCGACCAGATTTTGGTCCACGCCGAGGCCTGCGGGCACCTGCACCGGACCGTCTCCCGGGTAAAAGCCATGGGTAATCAGGTTGGAGTGGCCATCAATCCCGGCACGCCCATCAGCGCAGTAGAAGATGTCCTGCCGCTTTTAGACATGGTGATGATCATGTCGGTGAACCCCGGCGCGTCGGGGCAATCGTTCATCCCCCAGAGCCTGGACAAGATTCGCCGCCTCAAGAGTCTCATCAACCAGGCAGGCTGCAGCGCCCAGATCGAAGTCGACGGCGGTATCAAGGCCGACCAGACGGCCCAGGACTCGGTAAAAGCCGGCGCAACCATCCTCGTGGCCGGTTCAGCCATCTTCAACGACCGCGAAAGCATCCCCGACGCTATGAAGGGCATGCGCGGCTGCATATTGGGCTGAGCCGTCAGGCTTTCAGCTGTCATCGGTCAGCTTTTTTAGAAATCAAAAAGGCCCCGGATATTAATCCGGGGCCTTTTGTGTTTCAGCGTCTTTTTGACCGCTTACAGCGCGGCGAAGACTTTCTGGACCTTCTTGGACTTATGCAGGGAGCGCAGGCAGCGAGTGCAGATCTTTACCTTGACTGGCTTGCCATCACGCACCAGCGTTTGCTTGTGGACGTTGGCGAAGAACTTGGTCTTGGTGTGGCGGTTGGAGTGGCTGACGTTGTTACCAGTCATCCCATCTTTTAAGCAGAGCTGACAGCGCATCTTTGTTGTCCCGTTTACTGCTATCCAGGCTCATGGCCGGACAGCACAATATCTCATTTTTATTCGTTTGAACGACTTTCAGATTAACACATCCCCCACGCTCGAACAACCGGCGCAGCCGGGGTTCCTTGGATCGGCCGGCGAGTCACAGCCCAGCGTGGTTTCGTGAGAGTCGATAGAAGTGTATTATCCAGTCTGAAAATCATGCCTATTAGTGGAGGAACCCATGAGAGTCATTAGAATCGCCGAGATCGAAGTCGAACCCATCGCCACCGCCACTCCCATCCCCGGCTGGACCGGCGGCGACGTCAAGCGCACCAGGCAGCCCATACTCCCCGAGGGCGCCAGCAAGACTTTCAACAGCAGTATCGTCAACTTCGAAAAAGGCTGCAGCACCGGCTGGCACACCCACAAGAGCGACCAGATGCTGGTGGTCACCGCCGGCATCGGCATGGTAGCGGACGAGAGCCACGAGCAGGAGATCACGGTGGGCGACGTGGTCCACGTCTTACAGGGCGAGAACCACTGGCACGGTGCTACTGCCAACTCCTACATGTCCCACATAACCATCACCGCCGCTGAGTAGTTCACACCGGCACAGGAAATTAGCGTGGGGACCATCATC
>CAVOAA010000154.1:0-7552 GCA_963693555.1 Dehalococcoidia bacterium
CGGCGGTGTCGGCGGCCACGCCCCTCTGGTAGGCGAGTTTCTTGGAGTCATATTCCACAGCACGTTGAATGTCGGCCTTTGGGGTGACGGACTCCGGGTCTATGCCCATCATCATGGATACCAGGTCATCTCCGGTAACACCCTCACTCGGCCCGGTGGATACCACGGCTCCATGCCTGAGGACGGTGATTCGGTCGGCCGAGGTGAGTACCTCGGGAATCTTGTGAGTGATGAACAAGATGGCGTAACCGTCTTGCCTCAGCTCGTTGAAAACCTCGAACAGACCTTGCACTTCATGAGGGGCGAGCACGCTGGTCGGCTCATCCAGGATCAGGACCTGGGCTTTCGCCATGATGAGCTTGATCAGCTCCACTTTTTGGCGCTCTCCCATGGTGAGGTCGCTGATACGGGCGGATGGGCTTACGTGAAGGTTGTATTTCTCAGAGACCTGCTCGATCTTCCGAACCAGGTTTCGCCGACTCAAAATCATACCCTGGTCGGGGAGGAATAGAGCGATGTTCTCCGTCACAGAAAGGGCCGGAACGAGGGCGAAATTTTGGAAGACCATGCCGATGCCGAGGTTCCGGCTGTCTCGGGGAGACTGGATACGGGCATCGACTCCCTTGAACTCTATCCTGCCGCCCTCTGGCTGATGAACGCCGTAGATGACCTTCATCAAAGTGCTCTTCCCGGCGCCGTTCTCGCCCAGGACCGCGTGCACCTCACCGCCGTACACGTCCAGGTCGATGTTGTCGTTGGCCACCAGGTCTTGGAACCGCTTGGTGATGCCCCTCAATGCGAGCATCGGGCGGCCTGAAACAACCGAGAATGCACCTTCTTGCAGGGCATCACCGGTTGCTTCCAACCGGTTGTTGTTCTTGGAGGCGTTGGAGAATATGCCAGACCACGGCATAGTAATGGGCAAAGAGTGGCACTCCTAAATAGACAGCGAAGACGGCAGGACAAGGTCTGCCGCCCTGAATTCAACATAATGAAGAGTGCCCATTATCGTCAGTTGTTGTTTCGCCTATGTGACGGAGATGTAAATTTTATGTTACAGAGGCTATCGAAGCCGAGCGCACATAGGCGCTAACTGGCACGAAAATCTGGTACCTCGAACTGTCTTTTCTTGACGGTTACTCGAACTATCCTTTCTTGACGGTTAGTTGAACGAGCTTATCGGCCCTTTCTTGACTGTCTAGATCACGGCAGGTCGCGATGATTTCTTCGAACTGTGACTCCGGGATGGGCAGGCCGGGAATGACCCCGCGTATCCGGCGTGCCTCTTCTTCGAAGTCCCACATGAATTCACGGCCGGTGGACTGCTTGGTATAGCTCTTGCCGTCTTTGGTGAAGACCGTGATGCGAGGGCCGAAGAGCGTCATCTCTCGCGAAGGGATGATCGTCACCCGGTGCATCAGGTCCAACACCTCGGGCGGGTCGCCAACCCCGTCGGATTCACCCATATACTGGTTTCGCAACACCGGAAATCCCCGCTGGCAAACTCCGTAAGCGGTGTAGTACTTGGTGCCGCCGACCTGCGCTTCGCCGTCTTCTCGGCGGCTCGGGAATGCCGGGCTGGGATACTGGGTCTCGACCCAGTTCACGACCGCCTCGACCCGGTCAACGTCCTCATATTTGATGTCGTGCTCGGTACAGAGTTGGGCCGAGACGTCGACGTGGGCGATGTTATATCCGGCGGTCGAGTAGATGCGATAGAGGGTTTCGAGGAACATCCAGTCCTGACCCAGCCCCTTGGTGATCACGTCAAGGCTGGTCTGGGTGTCTCCGACAAAGCTGTAGGTGAGTTGCCCTTTGTTATTGCCCGTGTAGGCGTGGTAGAACCCTGCTTCGCCTTCAAGGGTCGTCTCTCCGCCTTTTTGACCCATCTGCGCCAGGGCCACGGCAAGCATGGCGTTGCGGACGGCAGCCCCCTCGCGCAGGGCGACGCCGCCACTACGGGGCCCTTCAAGGTTACCTGCCGCTAGGTGCACGCACAGTGCGATGGTGCTGTTCACCTGGTCTTCTGTAAGGTTAAGGATCTTGGCTGCGGCCATGGCTGGGCCAAAGATGCCAAACACCGGTCCGGCATGAAAGCCGCGGGACATAACTGTGGGGATGAAATCAGAGGCCAGCCGCTCCATGACCTCGTAGCCGACGGCGACGCCGGTGAGGAATTCTTTGCCTGATGCTCCGGCGGTTTCGGCGGCGACGAATGCCCCCGGCAAGATGCTGGTGCCGGGGTGGGTGAGCATGCGAAATGAGTCCAGTTTGCCGCCGGACATGGCCATTTCCGCGTTGGTAAAGGCTGCGCCGCCTTTAGTAACGGTCGTGCCGTCCACCATGATGGTCGCGCCTTTGCTCACACCTGATTCGTCGGCGGTCATGAGGTCTATCGCCTGTTGGCCAGGCTTCGTCTGGGAGCCAAGTAGCACGGAAGCCAGGCTGTGGAGCGTAACGCCCTTGGCCCGGTCTACTACCGCGGGCGGCAAGTCGTCATAGCTCAGTCCTACGACCCACTGCGCAAGTTGCCGACTGAGGGATACCATATTTTTCTCCGATGTTCTGCTTAAGTTTTGGCGCTAGTCTTGCGAGTGGTGGCGTGGAATCGATTAGCAAAACAACTCAGGTTATAGGAACCAGCCCATGCCTTTGTAGTAGCCCCGGAGGTAGGCGATCTGCCCGCCATGAACGCAGTTGTCGAAGACCACGATTCCCAAAAACGTGGCTATAGAATTCGGGGGCCGAGGAGGAATCTCGAGCTGCCGGTCCACATCAGACTGCGACAGCGACTCGAAATACTTCGTGGCCGCGCCTTTGACTGCCTCATAGTAGCCCAGGACCGATTCCTTGGGCGGAAGCTGCCACGCGGCGACCTGCTCTTTGGTCCAACCGCCTCCCGTATTGTTGAGGTCGTCATCCAAGCCGAATTTCTCATGCCAGCCCCCGCCGATCCATACTTGTGGAGCTTCTTGGCACCAAGTATGGACGAAGCGGTCAACTATCCTGGACATATGCCAAAGGAGCCACCCCATCGAGTTCGACTCGTCGTTCGGCCGGTCTCCCAGCATAGCGTCGTCGACGTCTTCCAGAGCTTTGTCGACCATCCCCCAGTTACGCCGTAGGGCCTCCATGGCAGTTTCTGTAGCTGACATTGTTACGTCTCCAGGTGCTAAATGTTGCAGGGGCTTAATCTACAGTGGCCCACCGAAGTTGTCCAACGTGGTTGTCCAACGTAGTTTTCCAGCGTAGTTTTCCAGCGTTGTTGTCCAACGGTGATCGCGGAGTCTGAGTAGATGCAGCAGCAGGCTCGCCGTAGACCAGAGGCGATGAGGCGGTAGTTCAAGCAGGAGGGGGCCCGCCGGGGAAGGAAGGCTAACGGCTCTTCGATTCCACCAGGTCGTCTTCGAATGGATCAACCGGCACTTCGGGGCCGAAGAGGGGTAGATTGACGATCACCGTGGACCCCACGCCTTTGGTGCTTGTGATCGCCACGCTGCCCCGGTGCATCTCCAATATATGCTTCGAGGCGAACAGACCCAGCCCCTGCCCCTGCCCGTGAGGTTTGGTGGTATGGAACGGCTGGAACAGCAGCTTGAGTTCGTCCGGAGAGATTCCTGCGCCGTTGTCGCTGATCTTTACCGTAACAAACTCGCCTTCATGGCTGGCTTCGACGTTGATCTCGCCGTCCTCGCCAACGGCGTCCATGGCGTTTGAGAAGAAGTTGGACAGGGCTTCCCTGATCAATATCGGGTTCCCATGGACCTGCGGCAGGTCTGCGGGGAATGACCAGCTTGTATCGATACGCTTAGCAGACCGGAGGCCAGCCATTCCCATCCCTTCATCCAAAAGCGTCCTCATGTCCAGGGCGACCCATTGTTGCCGCCCGATATTGTTGAAGGTCTGGGTGAGTTCCTGGATCCGCCAGCCAGCCTCCTGCGCGATCTCGACGTTCTTCCGGTCCCTTGAGCCTTCTTCAAACCGGTCTTGTATCCCTTCGAGGCGCCCTAGGATGATTGCCAGCGGGTTCTTGATCTGGTGGGCTAGGTCCAAGGAGATGGCGCCGATGGACGCCAATTTGGCGGAACTGACGATCCGCCCCTGTAGTGATTCCAACCTCTCCAGCGTTTCTTCCAAGCGGGTGTTGGCGCTGGCCAACCGGGAGAAGGCCAAGTAGATTATGCCGACAGGCAGTATCAATGCCGCGGTGGCCCAGGGGTTTTCGCCGTAAACAACCGCGCCCAGGAACCCGAAACACAGCAGGCTCACCTCGGCCGCGCCGTTCTCTCGGGTACCCATCAACCAAAACGCCAGGGGGTTGATCTTCATCTCCAGACTGACCACGGTCGTGACCAGCGAGGTGTTCGAAAGATACATCACCCAAGCGGCCACGATGATGGCCGGCGAAACGAATTCTCCGCTGGTTCCCAAGGAGTGGAACACGAAGGATGTAACGCCGGTGGTGATCGCAACCTCGCCCAGGTTGAACGGGTATTTGTAGTAGGGGTACTTGTAACCTGGCAGCCTAAGACGGTCTCCCAGGTGTTTGACGAAAATGTATGAGGCCAATTTGCCGATAACGGCGGTGAATATCGCTATACCCGGTTCCAACACCAGTGCTCCGGTGAAGAGGACAGCGGTGCTTATGTCGGTGGTGGCCCGTGGGGCGACCGGCAGGGGGAAACTTCCGGTGACAATGATCAGGACCATGAAGAAAGCGGAGCCTGCCAGGACGCTCCTACTCCACTCTTCGCCTGCTCCGAGATAGACCTGCATCAGGAGGCCCGTTAGCGCCACGGCAGCGGCGAGAATCTTGATCCTTATGGGAAGGGCTGAGCCCATCTGTCTAATCAGTCTCCGGTGTTGAATATGCCTGGACCTACCAACCCATTGTGGCGGTTAGCCGGTCACTGTGAGTAAATCGACGTGCCGTGGTCACGGGACAGATGCGGCATTAGAATCAACTAGGTGACCCGTAAACCTGCCCGTTGCCCACATCGCTGATGGGCGCTGAGACATCCTCACCATGTCCATTTCCGGTTGCGCAGGCTTTTGAAGTCAAAGATGGACACCACTCTATTTTGCCCAAGACGAGGGCAGATTGGGTGTGGGCACGGTGTGCATCTTGGCACGGTGTTTCTTGGGGCCGTAATTCTTGAGACGGTATTTCTTGAAAACCTGCTTCGACGGTAGATCGCGAGTAGATCTGCGCCAGGAGGTTCCGAAGAGAATCGGTCTGTTTTGGGCTTGATGAGTGAAGTCCAAACGGCTTATCCTGCGTTCGACATCGATTTAACGCATGAACGCACAGGCGCGCGGCACAGGCGCGCGAAAGACAGACAAGGCTTTAACGGCATTGTCTGGTCACTGAGTAGACGCCGAGTCCGTCTTGCGATTCCCTTATTGGAGGACAATTACATTGCCGTTCTACGAAAGAGGTCCGGTCCGTATCAACTATAAAGAGGTCGGTTCCGGATTCCCCCTGCTGATTCTCCCCAGTGGCGGTCTCAACGCAACGTTGTCGTCGCTTGATACATCGGTGCCGTTCAACCCGATGGAAACGTACAAGGGTGAATTCCGCTGTATCTCCGCTGACCTCCGCAACGCGGCTGACGGGCAGTCCAGCGGCCCGCTTGAGACCGACCGCCCATGGGACGCCTATTCCGATGACCACCTGGGGTTGATGGATGAACTCGGCATCAACAAGTTCTTGGTCATGGGTTTCTGCATCGGCGGGCCGATGATCCACAACCTGCTCAGACTGGCCCCGGACCGGGTCGTCGCGGCCGCGCTGATGCAACCCAGCGGTTACAGTCCGGAGTACCCCGACCTGTTCTACCAGAACAACATCAAAGCCTGGGGCCCGCCGCTGGCGGAGAAACGCTCTGACGTAACGATGGACACGGTCCACGACTTCCTCACCAGCATGTATACCGACCGCGCCGACTTCGTTTTTACCGCTTCACGTGAATACGTGAGCTCCGTTCAGACGCCGCTCCTGATCGCGCCAGACGACGTACCGGCGCACCCCTATAAGGCTGCGATGGAGGTGGCCAAGCTCGCTCCGAACGCTGAAGTGACCATCTATCCATGGAAAGACTCGCAGGCGCACATCGACGAGGTTGTAGAGCACACCCGCCGCTTCCTCAAGGAGCATGACCCAACTAAAAAATAGAGACCTGACCGCAATCTGTGTGAGAAAAAGCCTCGGCCCTCCCAGAAAGGCCGGGGCTTTTTCATAGCTTGAGGCAGGCCCAGAAGCGTCGGTCGGGACATGAACCGATGGTTCCTAACAACCCAGAATCGACCAGAGATTTTCTTTCCGTCTTGAGATAGCCAAGACTCGCTGGCTTTCTCGACCATCTCGCCTTAAACTCTCGTGTATCAACGGCCGTCCGCTCAGGGCCGCCGACCAGGCAAGCCTGACTAGGGGGATAAGAATGTCGATCGCAAATGAGACCCTGAAGGCAATGATACGAGACTACAACGGGTTGGAATTGTCCGACGATGAGTTGGAGTTGGTCCGCCCGGAGTTGGAGTCTTATTTCGCCGAACTGAAAAAGCTGGAAGACCTTGACCTGTCGGCCGTATTTTCCGCCCGGCTGACGCAATTCCCAGACTAACCAAAAACTCAGATTCCCAAACTCGTTTCCATTGTGAGGACAAGCCCATGTCGAACGTTGATCTGCTACGGATGACCATCGCCGAATTGGCGCCCAAGATTCAGAGCAAAGAAATATCGCCGGTCGAGTTGACCGAAGCCTCATTGGCCGAGGCTGCCCGCCTTCAACCCACCTTGAACTCATTCATAACCATCCTCCACGAACGCGCCACGGACCAAGCGCGGGCATCTGAAGCTGAGATATCCCGCGGCCAGTACCGTGGTCCGCTGCATGGCATCCCGATCGGCCTGAAGGACAACCTGGAAACCGCCGGTATCACCACCACCGTGGGTTCGAAGGTACTGGCCGACCATGTACCGGAACATGACGCTGAGGTAGTGGTCCGCTGCCGTAACGCCGGAGCGATCTTCATCGGCAAAGAGAACCTGGAGGAGTTCGCCGCTGGGGCGACGTCCAACAATCCTCATTACGGCGCCGTGCACAACCCCTGGGGCCTGGACCATATACCCGGTGGGTCAAGCGGCGGTGGTGGCGCCAACGTGGCCGCCGGGATTACCTTTGCGTCGCTGGGCACCGACCTTGGCGGGTCGGTCCGTCTCCCTGGTACGTTCTGCGGCGTGGTTGGCCTCAAACAGACCTATGGGCGGGTCAGCCAGCGCGGGTTGATGGTGACCAGCTTCAACGGCGACCATATCGGCCCAATGACCCGGTCGGTGGCCGACAGCGCGATCATGCTCCAGGTCTTGGCTGGCAACGACCCGCTGGACCCGAGCACGGTGCCGGTCCCGGTCCCCGATTACACCGCCTACTTGGGCAAGAGCCTAAAGGGACTGAAGATGGGCGTCCCCACCAACCATTACTTCGACCTGCTGGACAGCGAGGTCGAATCGGCGGTTCGCGGGAGCATCGCGGCTATGGAGGAACTGGGC
>CAVOAA010000155.1:0-7439 GCA_963693555.1 Dehalococcoidia bacterium
GTAATATCACTCGGATCACATTTAGTGTAGGTACATTTTTGTTAGACAAAGACGAATTTAGGTCAGCCCTCGGACAATTCGCCACCGGTGTTACGGTGATCACGACTTTGGACGAGGAGGGTCAGCCTCATTCCATGACGGCCAATGCGTTCTCATCGATCTGCCTCGACCCGCCGACAATCATGGTCTGCATCGCCCACGGCACCAATACCCATGGCTACCTGGAGAAGACCAGCCGCTTTGGGGTGAATATCCTGACACAGGACCAGCAGGAGCTTGGCGCCTATTTCGCCAGGCGGCCCGAAAACCGCACCGGCGACGTCGAGTACCATTACTCCGAAGCCTCCGACAAGACACCGGTGTTGGATGGTTCCATGGTTTTTTTCGGCTGTGAAGTACTGGGCCGGCACGAGTACGGAGACCACACGATCTATGTTGGTTCAGTAATAGAAATGCGCCGGAACGAGTCCGGCGCACCTTTGATGTTCTACAACAGCGGTTGGTATAACCCGGCCGGAGAATAGACCCGGTCTATCTGGTCGACTTAGTCTTAGCCAGGGTTATTGGGGACAAGAGACTACTTCAAGCTGGCCATGAAGTTCTCTATCTCTGCGTTGACCGTCTTGAATTTTTCCATCTGCACGAAATGAGTACCGCCCGGGATCACAGTTTCCCGGGCGTTTTTCATGTTCTCGGCTAGGTAATTCGAGTACTTCACCGGGGTCATGACGTCTTCGCTTCCGCACAGCACCTGAGTCGGAAGGTCAATCTTCCCCAACTGGTCCATGACATCAAACCGGTCGCAGGCCAAAAGGTCGTTGAGTTCGACTTCCGGGCCCAATTCTTCCGCTCGTTGTGAGAGGACCGGGAGCATGTCTGAGGCCACACGGTTGAACGATTTCATGTACCAAGCCAGCCATTGTTCGTTGTCCGGACCCGGCTCACGGCATCGCTCCAGATAGTCGGGATGTACGTGGAGACGGGCCCCAGTTCCCATCAGGATCAGCCCCTTCAGTTCCTCGGGATATAGAGCAAGGCGATGGCGCCACCCATGGCGTGGCCGCAGAGGACAACATCTTTGTATCTCCGGGCGGTGATGAACCCCCGAACCCATTCCAAGTAGCTCCCGATATCGTGACATGCTTTGCCACTGGAATGCCCCGGAAGGTCGATCGCCTTGGAATTTCTGAAATGCCGGAGTTGGTAGTAGTAGGAAAGGCTGGAATTGCCCGCCCCGTGGAGGAAAACGAGTTTCATTGATGGTTGCTTTCTTGGTAATAAAGAACATCATAATTCCGTATAATGATGTTCCGTCAGTATCAAATATCTATAGTCATATTACAAAAAAATATAACTGTCTTCAAGATAAGGCAGTTATATTGACCGGATATATCTAAACCTGGAAATTCGCAAAAAGAAAGCGCCGTGGTTAAACGGCGCTTTCCTTACTGTTAGCGGTTAAAACTTAGTTATTCGCTATCGGTGTCTTCTTCCTCCCCGTCCTCATCGTCGTCCATATCTTCGTCATCGTCTTCGTCGTCCACAGCGTCTTCGACAGCGTTTTCTTCAACATCTTCGGTCGCGACGTCTTCGTTCTCGTCCTCGTCTTCGTCCGACTCGTCGACGCCTTCGCCTTCAACCTCTACTTCGTTAGCCTCATCGGCTTTGGAAGCTTTGCTCTTAGCTTTGGACGGTTTCTTTTCAGCGCCTTTTTCATCGATGTTGTCATCAGCCTTTGCAGCGGCCTCTTCCTCTGGGGACATCTGGGTATCAGACTCCTGGAAGCAAGCGATGGAGGCTACATAGTCATCCGGTGCACGGTCGCGCCAGACGATCACGCCCTGGGTGTTTCGCCCGGTAACCCGGACGTCTTCCAGAGTGATGCGCACCACCTGAGCCTTGGCGGATATGATCAATATCAGCTGGTCTGGGCCTTCAGTCACCACCCGCGCCGCTGCTACCTTGCCAGCCTTGTCGGAAGTGCGGAACGTCCGCACACCCTGGCCGCCTCTGGAGTGGCGAGGATAGCTGGCCAATGGGGTGCTCTTGCCGTAGCCCCGTTGGCTGACGATCAGCAGATGGCTGTTGGGAGTAACCGTGGCCATGGCGACCACTTCGTCTTTGTTCAGTAGCCGTATACCCCGGACGCCGCCAGCGGTGCGGGAGCGAGGGGTTAGCCCGGTTATCGGGAATTTAATGGCCTGGCCCTGTTCCGTGACCATGACCACGTCTTTAGCCTCTCCAACCTGGGCAACAGAAACCATTTCATCACCCTGCTCCAAGTCAAACACTATGAGACCGGATGGGCGTATACGGGTGAGTTCGCCCGTTTTCAGGGCCTTTATCTCACCGCGTTTGGTGGCCAACAACAGCGGGTATTCGTCCCTTGGGTTGGCTATGAGAAGCATCGCCTGAATCGCTTCTCCTCGGTCAAGTGGCAGTAGGTTGGCCGCCAGGACTCCTCGGCTGGTCCGGGACGAATCTCCGTGGATCTGGTAGGCCTTCAGAGGGTATACCCGTCCCCGGTTGGTGAAGAAGAACAAGGTGTCGTGAGAGTCGACGACCACCAGGTCCATCACCGCATCGTCTTCCCGGGTCCGCATCCCCAGCACACCTTTCCCGCCGCGGTGCTGCGTACGGAAGGTATCCGACCGCACCCGTTTGACGTAACCCTGTTGACTCAGCGTGATTATGGAGTCTTCATGGGGGATGAACGACTCATCGGTCTGGTCCGCCAACTCGGCGTCGTGGATGACCGTCCGTCGCGGGTTGTTGAAAGACTTCTTTAGAGCTTGAGTCTCCGTCTTGATATCGGCTAACACCAGCTCGGGGCTGGCCAGCAGTGTTTCTAGCTCGGCGATCCTGGCAACCAGGTCATCGTGCTCTTTCTCCAACCGCTCCCGCTCCAGTGCGGCCAAACGGCGAAGCTGCATATCCAAGATGGCCTGTGCTTGAATCTCGCTGAGGTCCAACGTACTCATCAGGTTTGCCCGGGCGGCTTCCACGTCGGCGGAATTCCGGATGATCTGAATGACTTCGTCCATGCGGTCCAGGGCTAGCAGGAGTCCCTGCACCACGTGGTCGCGTTCCTGGGCCTTCAGTAACTGGAACTCGGCACGACGGCGGATAACCACCTGACGGTGCTCTATGAACAGTGTCAGGCACCGTTTCAGCGGTAGTATCTGGGGCTGGCCGTCCACCAGGGCCAGCATGATGGTATTGAACGACGACCGTAGGGCTGTGTGGCGGAACAGGTTATTCATCACCACGTAGGTCTGTGCGTCGCGGCGCAGTTCTATGACGACCCGCATGCCGTGGCGGTCGGACTCGTCGCGGATGTCCGAGATCCCGTCCAGCTTCTTCTCTCTGGTCAACATGGCGATCTTTTCGACCAGGTTGGCCTTGTTCACCTGGTACGGCAGCTCGGTAATGATTATCTGTTCCCGGTCTCTGCTGCCCTTGATCTCTTCGATCTCGGTGGTGGCTTCCATGATGATTCGGCCACGGCCGGTGGTGTAGGTGTCGTAGATGCCCTGATGGCCAAGGATATTGGCGCCGGTCGGGAAGTCGGGCCCCTTGACCGACCGCATCAGTTGTTCGGTGGTGGCGTCTGGGTTATCGACCAGCGTGATGATGGCGTCGCAGATCTCACCTAGGTTGTGGGGTGGGATGTTGGTGGCCATGCCGACCGCGATGCCCGATGCGCCGTTGATCAACATATTGGGCAGCCGTGCCGGCAGGACTGTGGGCTCGCTTAGTGAGTCGTCGAAGTTGGGGGTGAAGTTGACCGTATTCTGGTCAATGTCTGCCAGGAGTTCCTCCGCGATGGGGGCCAAGCGGGCCTCGGTGTACCTCATGGCAGCGGGCGGGTCGCCGTCGATGCTGCCGAAGTTACCCTGACCGGTGATCAACGGGTAGCGCATGGAGAAATCTTGGGCCAAACGGACCAGGGCGTCGTATACCGAACCTTCACCGTGGGGATGGAACTTGCCCAGCACTTCACCCGCGATCCTGGCGCTCTTTCTATAGGCGCCGCCGGGGCGGATACCCATGTCGTGCATCGCGTACAGGATGCGGCGGTGGACGGGTTTCAGGCCGTCGCGCACATCCGGAAGCGCTCTAGACACGATCACGCTCATGGCGTAATTCAGATACGAAGTTCGCATCTCTTCTTCGATGCGTATCGGGCGCTCCCCCGAGTTAGGTTGTTCGGGTGTGGTTGTTACCATCGGTAGACGCTCCTTGCGGGTCCGCTGGATCCCTTGGCCGGGCTAATTGATTCTCTTGTACGGGCTTACTGGTGCCCATGGATAGTTTCTGTTTTCTTAACGTGACTTGATACTGAGAAATGACACCGTATTAGATCAGTTTTCGTTCTGTGAGGCCAAACCGGAAGATTTCCGGGTGGAGAGGCTATCATGTGGCGAATTCGGAGAGAAATGTCTCGGCGCGTTCGTGCAAACCTAGAAATAAGTTGTTGAACATCTTTGGGACTTCGTCCTGGCGCTCGGGATGACACTGCAATCCGATAACCCAGCTGTGTTCCGGGCTCTCCAACCCCTCGATCAACCCATCTTCCACCTCATATGCCGTGGTCATCAGGCGCTGCGCCCGCTGCGCTTCTTTCAGCCCTTGGTGGTGCAGGCTATTTACCTTGAAAAACCCTGCCATTCCAATCACCGGCGCTGCCTTGGCGCCGGGCGCAAGGTATATCGTGTGGGAGGCAGACACCCACTTGCCGTCGGTCTTTTCCGCTCGATGGCCAGGCAGGTCCTGGATCAACTTGCCGCCAAAGGCCACGTTCAGCAGCTGCATGCCGCGGCAGATAGCCAGTATCGGCATGTCTTGATCGAGGGCGTAAGCCAAGATACGCAGTTCCAGGTCATCCAGAGGCCGGTTCAGAGTCAGGCCCGCGTCCGGGTCGGGTTCCTCTCCGTACAGCGTGGGGTCAATGTCCGGTCCTCCGGAGAGAAGGAGGCCTCCGGCGTCGCTCATCAATTCTTCCGTAGCGATGGCTGAGTGGTCATCGGGCAAAAGAACGCGCACATCCGCCCCTGCGGACTCCATTACTTCGATATACCGGCGGGCGTTCTTGGTGGTGGAAGACGTGATTACTACAGTGGCCATATGACATAACATTGTAACGGAATCGAGCCTGGACTTACAGTGGTAGGCGTTCGGGGTTGGCCGGGTTTTCGTGCGTATCAACGCCTACTGTTATTTGCTCCTACCCATCTTGTTTTGTTAAGCTATGGGTAGATATATAGCTGCGAATACAGTGTCAGGAATAACAACCGGCTCTTAACGAGGGATTTGATGAAAGAAGTGATTCAGGGCGCGATCGACGACTTGAAAGAAGGTCAGCCCTGTGTTTTGGCGACCGTGGTTCGGACCAAAGGCTCCACACCCCAGAAAGCCGGCGCCATGCTGCTTGTCAGGCAGGACGGCAGCGGTGTGGGCACCCTGGGCGGCGGCTGTGTCGAGGGCGACATCTGGTTCGCGGCCAAAGAGATACTGCGTCAGAACGGTGGCCCCGAGTTCAAAGACTATTACCTCAACGAAGATATCGCCGCCCGTGACGGTCTGGTCTGCGGCGGCACGATGTATTTCTATCTGGAGCCGATGCGAGAGCCAGCGGATTTCACGGCTATCGGCGACGAGATCGTTGAAGCCTATGACGGCGGCCAGCCGGTGAGCCTGGCGACCGTGGTCAATTCCAAAGAGGGCGGACCGGCCCTAGGCTCGAAGCTCCTCTTGCGGTCAGATGGCTCGATCACCGGGACTCTAGGCAACGCCGAACTTGACGCCCAGGCCATCGAGATCGCCCAGAAAGTTGCCGACGTCGGCAGCAATGAGGCATTCAGCGTAGCCGACGGCACGGAAGTATTTGTCGAAGGGTTCACCACTCCCCCGACCCTGGTGATGGTCGGTGGCGGACACGTTGGCAAGGCGACCGCCGACCTGGCCTATTCTCTAGGCTACCGCGTCTACTTGGTGGATGACCGGCCGGAGTTCTCCAACGAAGAGAGATTCCCCTATGCCGAAGAAACGGTGGTAGCCACCTACGACAAGTGGACAGACCACCTGGACCTCAACGTGAACACCTTTGTGGTGGTTGCCACCCGAGGCCACCGCTACGACGATATGGCCTTGGAATCGGCTTTGAAGACACGCGCCCGCTACATCGGAGTGCTTGGCAGCCGGCGCAAGACCATCATGATCTTCCGGCGGCTGTTGCAACAAGGCGTGTCATTGGAGCGCATCAAAGAGGTCTACGCACCGATCGGCCTGAACATCGGTGCCCTTGAGCCCGACGAACTGGCCGTTAGCATCATGTCTGAGATCATCATGGTCCGGCGTGGTGGCGACGGTGGGCAGATGCAGATGGGCGACTGGTACATCGACCGAGCCGCTGACATCGTCGAACGCGCGTCTGAATCCTCGGTAGAAGCCTAGGCCCCGGCCAATGCCCGGAGTTTGGGCGATCCTTCTGGCGGCCGGCGAATCCAGCCGCATGGGCGAGCTGAAAGCCCTGCTTCCCTGGCAGGGAGCAACCCTCCTCGAACACCAACTCCGGTCTCTTCTCGAAGCCGGTGTCCAACAGGTCGTTGTGATCTTGGGCCACGACGCCGACCGCTTGAAACCGGTCGTTGAAGCCGTTGACGGCGCGACATGGACATTGAACCCCGATTATCTCCAAGGCAAGACTACTTCGCTCAAGACCGGCGTTGCAGCGCTGACCGGACAGGACGTGGCTGACGTCCTTTTGCTCAACGTGGACCAACCCAGAAACTCAGACACAGTGCGGACTCTGCTGGAACGTCATCAGGCGTCAACCTTCCTGATAACGATTCCAACCCACGGCGGCAAGGGCGGCCACCCGATACTTATAAGTGCGGAATTGCTGCCGGAGCTTGCGGACATTGACGAGGAATCCCAGGGTTTGAAGGCGGTCGTACGGCGGCATGCCGACGCCACGGAGCGGTTTGAGGTTGATGACCCGACATTGCTCTGGGACTTGAATACGCCGGAGCAATATCAGCAGGCCGTGGATTCGGGGTTTTAGCGGCCTTCTGTTCTGCCTTTTCCCTCACCCGTCATTCCTGCGAAGGCAGGAATCCAGAACGCTGTTGCAGAACAGTGCTTGCCCGATCCAACCAATCTGGGTTCTGGCCTTCGCCAGAATGACGGCAATCAGAATGCGATAGAAACACCGGCGATGGCCGAGCTTGTGTCGCTAGCCATGCCGACCCAATGTCATTCCGAGAGAAGCGAGGAATCTCATTGCTGAGGTCAACCAACTATCGGTCATGCACAGCAGTCAATGGTTAAAGGCTGGGTAATGGGATTCCTCGTCGGCTAGCGCCTCCTCGGAATGACAGCCTAGGCGTGGCGTATTCAATTATCGGAGCGAGACTTTCTTGTTCGCTCACCCGTCA
>CAVOAA010000156.1:0-7432 GCA_963693555.1 Dehalococcoidia bacterium
TATTCATCGACCATCGAATACGCCAACAACGCCATCGCCAAGGCCCTGAAGGATGTGGCCCAGGTGCATCTGGCCGGGCTTGGCACCCAGGTCTTCTACACGTCCCACGGGCCCTTTGACACCCACTTCGACCAGTCAGGCTCCCACGCCAAGCTTTGGATCGAGATATCCGAAGCCCTGGAGAGTTTCTTCTCCGACCTGAGAGAGCATGACGCCAGCGATAACGTGGTCGTGATGCTGTTCAGCGAGTTCGGCCGCCGGGTTAAGGACAATGGCACCGGGACCGACCACGGCGCTGCCGGCGTTGCGTTTGCCATCGGCGACGCAGTCAAGGGCGGGATGTACGGGCAGTACCCCTCGTTGAAACCCGAAGACCTCTCCCAGGGCGACCTGGCGCCGAATTACGACTTCCGGGGCTTCTACGCCTCGTTGGTAGACCAATGGATGGGTCTCGACCCCGTGCCGATAGTCGGCGGACAATTCGAACAGATGGCTTTCGTATGATCTCCAACGCCGGACGCCGATCATGCTAACAACCGTCGCCGCTGGGCGGGTCTTCGACTATAGCTACTGCATCGGCATGTACAGCCAGTCAGGCCAGGGCTTCTGGGCGCCCCAGGACTTTGTGCTGGGCAAGAACGGCCGCATCTATGTCTTGAGCCGCGGCGTAGAGCAATTGGGCCAGCGGGTTAGCAAGCTCAACTTCGATTCCGAATTCCAGGGCCAGTTCGGATCGTTCGGCGGTGAGGACGGCCGCTTCATGTGGCCACGGTCAATCGACCTCGACCAGGACGGCCGTGTTTACGTCTCCGACGAGTACTTGCACCGCATCTCGGTGTTTGACGCCGAGGGAGCCTTCCGCTATCACTTCGGCAGAAAAGGGAGCGAGGAAGGCACGCTGAACGGGCCTTCCGGAGTCGCTTTCGACTCGCAGAACACCATCTGGGTTGTCGATAGCCTGAACCACCGGGTGCAGAATTTCAGCCAGATAGGCGAGTTCCGGTCCGGCTTTGGCCAGCAGGGCGCCGACGACGGGCGATTGGAAATGCCTTGGGGCATCTGCATCGACAAGAATGACGACGTGTTCGTCGCAGACTGGGGCAACAACCGGGTGCAGAAATTCTCCCCAAGCGGCGAGTTGCTGGCTAAGTTCGAAGCCACCGCCACCGGGGTAGGCTCGCTGAAAGGGCCGTCCGGGGTGGCCGTGGACTCTGATGGTGACGTCTACGTGACCGACTGGGGGAACCACCGCGTCCAGATCTATGACGCTGAGGGCCACTACATCACAGCGCTGGTCGGAGACGCCCAGGAACCCTCGCCGTGGACCCAGACCTACATCAACGCCAACCCCGAAATCCTCAAGGCCCGACGCCGCGCCGACATGGAACCCGAATGGCGGTTCCACAGACCTGTGGCCGTGAATGTGGACGAGAACGACCGGATCATAGTGTTGGAGTCGTACCGCCACCGCCTGCAGATCTACAACAAGCTCAAGGACTACGAAGAACACTCGTTGAACCTGTAGTCTCCCGGCTACCCGGCTAGTCGATTATCCTTAGCGCCGTGGATTTTGGCCGGAGAATCTCGATGCCAGACCTTGACCTCAACATCGCCTTCTGGGACTACGACCGGACCCGTCCGTTGATGGATGGCAGGGTGCGGCCCGAGGGCATCAACCCGAACATCACTGTCCTGCGCCCGCGAGAGATATTTCCCCGAATGCTCCAAGACCAGGAGTTTCACGCTGCCGAAATGTCGCTGGCCTCATATGTGATCTTGCAGGCGCGAAACAGGTGCCCTTTCGTGGCCATCCCAGTGATGCTGTCAAAGATATTCCGGCATGACTGCATCTACGTAAGGCCGGGTGCTGGGATCAACAAGCCTGAGGACCTGCGGGGCAAGCGGGTCGGACTGCCCAATTACAGTTCTACCGCCGGGGTTTTCATCAAGGGTCTCGTCCAACACGAGTATGGTGTGCCGCCGTCGGAGATAGATTGGTTCATGGGCGGACAGGATACTCCCGCTCCGGCGCCTCTGGCCCCTCCTGACCTACCTGATGATATCCACTTGGAGTTCCTTGCCGAAAACCAGACTCTGGAGGGTATGTTGGCTGCCGGCGAACTTGATGCGCTATTCGCCACCTACATCCCGAGCATGTTCCTGAACGGCTCGGACAAGATCGCCCGCCTCTTTCCCAACTTCAAAGAGGTGGAGCAGGACTACTACCGGCGCACTGGAATCTTCCCAGTGATGCATACGGTGGTTATCCGGGAGGACCTCTACCGGGAGTACCCCTGGATCGCATCGAGTCTTTACGACGCATTCTCCGCGGCCAAGGATATCGCCGTCGATCGTCTGTACGATACCGATGCTCTGGCCCTAACTCTGCCGTTCCTGATCGAGCATGTGGAGGAGGCGTGGCGGACGTTTGGCAAGGACTATTGGGCGTACGGAGTGGAGTCCAATAGGCCGGCGCTGGAAGCCTTGACCCAATATGTGGTAGACCAAGGCCTAGCGAAGCGTGTGGTTGGTCTCACAGAGCTATTCCCGGCGGTTATACCTTAGTCTTAAGACGCGGCGTTTAGGCGAGATGCGGGATAACGTGTTTGCCGAACAGCCGCAGCGTCTCCGTTACCTCTTCACTGGCCATCGGACCGATCTGGAACAAGGGCATGATCTCGTCCACGCCGGTCGGCCCGTACTGCTCCAAGAAGCGAAAGCAATCGTCCGGGTCGCCGATGCAATACCGCCCCTCTTTGATCATGTCTAACGAAAAAATCTCTTTCTGCTTGGACGTTTCCGTCGGCACCGAGCGTTCGTAATGCCACTGATAGTCGCTCGGAACGTCGGCAGGGTCTTGTTGCCGCCAGACCCTGTCGTGACGCAGGTCTTGCTGTCGGCGGTACCAGTCTAGGATCTCCGCGCCCCGTTCCTGGGTCTTCTTCCTGTTTTCCCCGCAGATCGCCAGCGTACTGATGGAGACCTTGTCGGTAATTACTTTACTCACCGGTTTGGCGTTCCGGATGCCCTCGCGGTAGGCGTTGATCAGTCCGGTCAGCCGGTCAGGCCCGCCGCCGGACATCGCAAGACACCCCATGCCAAGCTCGCCAGCCTTCCTGAAAGTCTCTTCGCGGCTGCACCCCAGCCACATCGGCGGGTGGGGAGACTGCACCGGCTTGGGATGGACTTCCCTGGGCGGAATATTGAAGTATTTCCCCTCGTAGGAAAATTCGCCTTCAGTCCAGGCCCGGGGGATGATCTCCAATGCTTCATCCACCATGCCGGTGGCGTTTTCCAGGTCTACTCCGAACGCTGCCATCTGCAGCGGGTAGCCGGAGCGGCCGATGCCGAGGTCCACTCGCCCTTTGCTGAATATATCGAGGGTGGCCATTCGAGCTGCGATGTGCAGAGGGTGCTGCACTGGCGGCACGGCTACAGCGATGCCCAGCCTGATGCGTGATGTCCGTTGGCTGATGGCGGCCAGGGTAATGTCGGGTGCGCTGGAGTGAGACCACTCGGTGCGGAATTGGTGATCTGCCACCCAGACACTTCCAAAACCTAGCTCCTCGGCCAAGACCACCTGCTCCAACATCTCCCAGTGGCGGTCGTAGTCGCTGGTGGCCGTCCACGGCTTGGGGACCTGTATCTGGTAAAACATCCCTATCTGCATCAATTTCGTCCCCTAGGAATATTCGCGAAGGCACGGATTATACTACGGTGCAGTCAGATTAAATGGAACGGACATCGCCACAGGTTAGGCAACTGTGCCGTCCGTATTGGCATACAATGAGACCAATCAATTAAGAGGTGGGTAACGAATGGTTACTGTTTTAACTGAGACTAGCGCAACCGATATAGAGGTAGCGTCGGTCAGGCCGAATACTAACGATGAGCTTTGGCTCAGTGCTACCGATACAGCCGCTATAACCGGGTGGGAGATGAAGCCCGAAGGCTTCTGCAAGGGCGATATCTGCGTGCCCACACCTGCTGGGAACTCGGACAGGTTTGTCCAGGGTGATGCGATAAATGTGTCGGCTTTTTGGGATCTGATGGGTAAGCCCGCAGTCCGGACGGCTGATGCAGGTGTATGGCTGCTTGGCGAAGGCGCCGGTTCCCGCAACGATGCGATGATCAGCCTACAGGCGCCCGATTTCACGCTACCTGATCTTGACGGCAAGCTGCATTCCTTGAGCGACTACCGAGGGAAGCGGGTCTTGTTGATCACGTGGGCCTCTTGGTGAGGATGCCGATTTGATCTGCCAGGTTGGCAGACGATGTTTGAAAGCGTCAAGGACGAGGACTTCATGATCTTGTCGGTGGCGATGGATGCTGACGTCGAGGCGGCGCGGCCTTGGATCGAAGCGGCCACTCCGGATTATGTCACGCTGATCGACCAGAACCATTTGCTGTCTTCGTTGTACAACATGTTCAACGTACCCCAGGCGGTCTGGATAGACGAAACGGGCAAGATCGTCCGCCCGGTTGAGACTGGCGGTTCGCTCGATATTGCCCGGGATTTCGACCAGGAAACACGCGCCCAAGCAAAATTAACCTACATCAACGCCGCGGGGGACTGGGCGGTTAACGGCAGCGCCAGCAAGTTCTTGTTCGATATTGATGAGACCAAGAAGCGCATACCGGCGATGACCGACGAGATCGCTCTGGCGCACGCAAAATTTCAGTTGGGCCAATACCTGAGAAGGAACGGACGCGCTGACGAAGCAGAGGCAATCTTTGCCGAGTCCTGTGAGTTGCACCCGGATTCTTGGAATATCTACCGGGAGACCGCCGAGCGCAACGAAAGAGGCCTCGCCGCCGGGGATGAGTTCTGGGAGAAGGTCAGATCCCTGGGCGACAAGCAGTACTACATCACGGTTGATATGGAAGGCATGCCTCAGTAACTGATACCACGTACCTATGGCCATCGGTACGTGGTTAGACCATTACCTCAGGTGCGTTTTAGGTGACCTGCTGCTCTTGACCCGTGTCCGACGCCAGCTGGATGGTATCGAGAAAGCGATGCAGTTCCACCGCGTCATCGAAGGTGGGCAGGCGGTTCTTCCCGGTCCGGATCGCTTCGGCAAACAGGGCGTACATCTGACCGACGTTGTACGGGTCTCCCTTGGGGAAATCGTCCGGGACGAATGAGAACCGGTCGGGGATGGTCAGGTCCTGCAATTCCTGACTTTTCTGTGCGCCCTGGACACGCAGCATCTCGCCGCGTTGTGACGAAACACTCCCGGTGGTGATGATCGTGCCTTCACGGCCGAAGATCTCCATCCTGAATCCGCTACCGGCCCAGGGAACAGCTCCGACGTGCACCGACGCCGCCGCGCCGCGCTTTAGCTGTCCGCTTACTCGCACATTGTCGGGAGCCGTGGCATCCACAAACTTCTGGGTATCAGTCTCGTAGATCTTGGGAACTTGGGTCGTGACCATGCAAGCCACCCGTGAAAAGTTACCCAAGACCATCCGCAGTGCGTCGATGACGTGCCCGTTGGCGATGGTCAGGGTGTTTGCGCCCTGGCTGGCGTCGAGGTTCCAGTTACGACTGGAAGGGCTTTCCAGTGCGCCGCTGCGCATCGTGGTGACCTGGCAGGTCAGCACCTCGCCAACGTAACCTTCTTCGATCAGCTCCTTGATATACAACAAAGCGGGGCTGACTCGGGACTGCAGACCGACTGCAGTCTGAACGCCCTTGGCCTTGGCCAGCGCTGCCAGTTCTTCGGCCTCGGCGGTAGTCCGGCCCAACGGCCACTCGGTGTAGACATGCTTGCCGGCTTCGATAGCAGCTTTGGTTGGCTCATAGTGCAGTGGCACCCGCACTACCACGGCCACCGCGTCGATCTCAGGCGACTTCACCATCTCTCGGAAATCATGGAAGGCGAGCTTGGACCCAAACGCCTTCTTCGCCTCTTCGGCGCTCTCAGGCCTGGAGGTGCAAACCGCGGTCATCTCGACGTCCGGACTGGCCATTAGCGCCGGATAATGCGATTGGGTCGACCAACCTGAATTAACGTTAGCTCCCACAAACCCCAAGCGAATCTTGTCTGCCATGAATTTGACTCCTTAGTTGGATTCGTTCCACTATAGCCGGAGTCAATGCTTGGCCTCAACCGCCGGACAGCAAAATCTCCGGCGTCACGTACCCGCCAAAGTCCATCTATTCGTGGCGATAGACCGCAATTGTCCACCAAAGGCGTGATAACAGGCAGCACTTAACTTGGGAGAGCGCCATCCTGTCCATTAAGATGAAAATCAATTTCATCGGCTAAACCAAAACGAAATAATGAAAGGACCCTAAAATGGCGGAAGACTACACCCAACCAACGGATGAAGAAACCCAAGGGATCCGCACAGGCGCCGCGTTCATTTTGGCCGGACTCAGCGGGGGCCACGGGGTGTTCCACTGGTTCAGCCAAAGCTTTTTCGTTATGTTGCCTGAAGTGGTGGCGACCTTTGGTTTGAACGGACTCCAGGTTGGCGCCATCTCGACGACACGGGAGGTCGTATCGGGCATCATTGCCCTCCCGGGCGGCGTGGTGACCGACATGCTCCAGCGGCACTGGGGGATAGTGCTGGCGGGGTGCATGGCGCTGTTTGGTATCGGTTGGCTGATCATGGGGATAGCGCCGGCTTATCCTGTTCTGTTGATCGGCATGGGAATTGTGGCTGCAGCAGCGTCGATGTGGCATCTGCCGGCAACTGCCGCCCTCTCTAGGCGATTCATCGACCGCCGAGGCTCAGCATTATCGATACATGGTGTGGGCGGCAATATCGGAGACGTTCTCGGCCCGGCATTGACCGGCGTTCTTCTGGTGTCACTTAGCTGGAAGGGAATTCTAAGCATCTATGCGGCCGTCCCGCTGTTTCTGGCTTTCTTGGTCTTCTGGGCCTTTCGGGACATCGGTCACACAGGTTCCCGAGAGAATAAACCTGCCGGGTTCCAGGAACAGATGTCCAACACCCGGCAATCGTTCAAGGAACATCCGCGGCTGTGGGGAATAATGGCCGTGGCTGGGCTTCGCGGCATGGCCAATGTGGCATTTCTGCCGTTCCTGGCCCTCTATCTGGGGCTTGATGAAGAACTGGGCTTGGGCAACGCAATGCTTGGCTTACATATCGCCCTTCTGGTCGGTGTCGGGGTCATAGCTACGCCGATAACTGGTTATATTTCCGACCGCTTCGGCCGAAAACTGGTGCTGATACCGGGGGAGCTCGGACTCTGCATCCTGACGGCCCTGCTGGTCCCTTTTGGCGAAGGGACCGGGTTGATCATCATCCTGGCTCTTTTGGGCACATTCTTGTTCAGCGACCAGCCCATTCTTACGGCGGCTGCATTGGACGTTGTGGGTGAGAAAGTCGCTGCCAGCACACTCGGGGTCTTCTCATTCTCCAGGTTTGCGTTGGCCGCCGTTTCTCCCTTGATAGC
>CAVOAA010000157.1:0-7341 GCA_963693555.1 Dehalococcoidia bacterium
AAATGTGATCCGAGTGATATTGCCGATATTATATACATTCGAATATCGTGCCGCCAGCGTGGATATTTACTGTCGTTCTACGGGTTTACGGATAGCGGCCGAAGCAGGCGCCTATATTTCCGTCCGTCCGGCCTGAGTAGAGAGAGGCATCCAGCTTTACAACCGACCCTCGTGGCACCAGGTTTGTGAACAATTCTGGATGCGTCAGACCGGCCAATAATTCCACACCGTCGACGGTCCTCGGACCAGGACGGCTGAAGTACGAATGGTCGATCAGATACACCTCTCCGCTCTGAACCGCAGACAGGTCACGCCACCCTTCTTGAGTCTCGAGCCACGGCGCTTCCCGCAGATTTCTAGCCAGGTCGGACGAGCACAGGTCGATGAACAGTTTATCGGGGTCGTAGTTCCGAACGGTTTTCCAATCGAGCCGCTCGGAGTTACAGCCGGGGACGAACATATCTTGGATGCCACCGGCGAGTCCAATCATGTCGGGTATCCAGTGTCCGCCGACCACCAGCGGGTTGATTCCCTCCAGGGAAAACACCCGTGGGCGCTGCGATTCTGTGGGCAGTTTTGCCTGTATCCGTTCTAATCGCTGACGCATTGCGGCCACGGTCTGTGCCGCAGGTCCGTCCGCGGCGCAAGCCCGTCCCACTTCCAATATGGAGTCCAGTACCCCTTCGAAGGTCCTGGGTTGCAGCACGACGATCTCTGGCTGGACAGCCATTCCGGCCACAACCCCGATGACCTGTCCGGCATCGACCTCGCAGACGTGGCACAGGTCTTGGGTCAAGATCACGTCCGGCAACTCTCTCATCAGCCACTCTTGGTCCAGTTCGTAAGGGTTCTCGCCGTTGACCAACAGAGCATTCATTGCAGCTTCCACTTCCTCACTGTTCATCACGGATGGATCGACCTTGCTACGGCTGACCACTGTTTTGGAGCTGGCCTCAGCAGGATAGTCGCACAGGTCGGAGACTCCAGCGACCTGGTCCCCCAGACCCAACGCGAATAGTATCTCCGTTCCACTCGGTAGCAATGAGCAGATCTTCATGCCTGATCAGACATCCTTAGCCGGGGAGAAAGACTTGCGGCCACGCTTTTTACTTGGCCAACACCCGGCGCGCCAACTTTGCACCAAAAACCCTGGGCGACAGCCGTTTCCAGCCGGGGGTTCAAGTGTGGAGCCTAATATATTATAGACCTCGACCAATCTTAGAGCAGGCGGATGCCAAGAATGGCCCAGGGTTCATGGGTAGAGAAATGGAGCCAACTGGACCTCCTGAAGCTAAATGCGTTTAGCTTTGGAGTAACCGGTTTCATCTTGGCCATGGACACTGTGGTGTTGCCGGTCATCGTCCTTACGGTGGCGCCCGAAGAGTTCAAAAACACCTACCTGGCCATACTGGGAATCAGTGGCCTGGTCATGGCGGCCCTGGTACAACCGACCATCGGGCGCATCAGCGACCGCACCCAATCCCCCTTGGGCCGTAGAGTCCCGTTCATACTCTGGGGATGCGTATTTGCCGCGACCGGCCTGGTCGGCATTCGTTTAGCCCCCAATTTTGGCGTTCTTTTCGGGGTTTGGATATTCATCCAGGCCAACGTGAATATCGCCTACGGACCCGGGTTGGCGTTGATCGGGGATCACGTGCCGCTTAACCGGATCGGCGCGGCTTCGTCTATGAAGATCATGTCAGATGCCGCTGGCGGAGCGGTGATGATCGCCATAGCCGGGGCTTTGATCGGCAAGACTGGTTCTTCTATCGACTGGGAATGGCTCACGATGGGGATACTGGCCTTCCTCATGATCGTGGCCATCTCCATCACTTCGGTTAAGGTATCGATTCGGGAGTTAAGAGCGCCGGAATCCCAGCCCCGTGTTCAAGTTGCGTCGTCATTTTTGTCGGTACTGAACCTGCAGTTGGGTTTCTTCCTTGCTTCACGGCTGGTAATGATCATCGCCATCATGTCCTTCCAGACGTACGGCCTCTATTTTCTTCGGGACTCGGTCGGATTGGAAAACCCGGCTCAGGCGTTGGGGCGCATGATCTTGGTTATCGCCGGGGCGATGGGGATAGCCGTCTATATCTCTGGCTGGATCTCTGACCGTGTAGGGAGAAAGCCGGTGGTGATGGTCGGTGCGGTTGGAGCTTCTTTGAGCACGTTGTGGATGCTGACGGCTGGCAGCTCCACCGAAGTGTTGATCATCGCCATCGTCATAGGCTCATCGATCGGGGTTCTTCTGAGCGCCAACTGGGCATTGGCCAACGAATTGGCTGACGAAAGCCAGGCGGGGTTGCACATGGGAATCGTGAACCTGGCAACGATTGGCGGCGCTGTGATCGCGAAATTACTCGGCCCCGGAATCGACGCCCTAAACCGGATCCCCGGTCGGCCCGATGACTTTGGCTACCAGGTAATGATCGCGAGCGCAGCAGCATTATTCCTCATTGGAGCGTTATTGCTGATGCCACTTAAAACCACCGGGAGGGAGCATCTCTCAGACTATGTTGCTCCCCCGCCGGCGTCGTAGCTCTGGAGTAAATTGTCCGGTAGGGGTTAGCGGCCGGACCCGGCTTTCTTGACGAAATCGGCGGCTCCCCGGGCCACCCAGCCGTTCCAGGAAGTCATCAGATACTGGACTCCCTTTTGCATGTACTCTTCCAGGTTCGCGTCGTTCACCAGGGTGCCCGCAACCTTGCCGGCCCCGGTGATCTTGGCAATGGCTTCATCGATGGCTTTCAGTACATCAGGATGGCCGGCATTGCCGATGTGGCCCATGGTCTGTGACAGGTCAGACGGAGCGATGAAAAAGACATCTATGTCGGGCACGGTCAGTATCTCTTCCAGGTTCTGTAGGGCTTCAACCTCTTCCAAGAGCACCACAACCATAGTCTGGTCATTGGCCTGGTGGAAGTAATCTCCGACCCCAAACGACTGACGCCCACCAAACATTCCCCGGTACCCAAGTGGTGCGTACTTCGTCGACTGCGCAGCCTGCTCAGCAGCCTCTTTGGAGTTCACGTGGGGCACTACGATGCCCATGGAACCCCGGTCCAACGTGCGGGTGATCAGCCCGGGGTCATTGGAATTTACCCGGGTTATTGACGCCATCTCCCACAGGTCGCAGGCCCTGGTCATATCGCCCAATGCGTCCCAGTCCACCGAGCCGTGCTCGCATTCGATCCAGGCCGCGTCGAACCCCATCGGTCCTAGAAAATCGATGATGTCACTGCTTTGCAGTCCGGAGATAACGGTGATCGGCTCCCCGTTCTGTAATTTCTGCTTTGCCTTATTAACTCTGATCGACGCCATATACGTCCTCCTGATTCCGGATTTTCTCTGCCGCGCCTTTACTGTCATGGCGGTGAGCCTGGCCATTCTGCCACCCAGACTGAGAATACACAAATCTTCTGAGGAAAAGCCAGGCCGTCATTCCCAGTCTGGAGCGCTATCGGCCGAGGCATGGCTGGTCAGTCTAGTTTGAAACGACCCATCCGCAGCCATCCAGTAGATCTCGCCATTGCCGTCACGGTCGCTATGATAAGCGATTCGAGAGCCGTCGGACTTCCAGGTGGGCGCAGTGTCCAAGGCCCCACTGTTGGTCAGCTGAATGACACCTGAGCCGTCTGCATTCATCACGTGTAGCTCCCATGAGCCAACCCGACTTGATGCGAAGGCGATGGAGCTTCCATCGGGAGACTAGGCCGGACCGGAATCTTGTGCGGCGTCGTTGGTCAGGTTCACCAGCCCGGTGCCGTCGGAGTTCATGGCATATATCTCGCTGTTCCCGTCCCGGTACGAAACAAACACGATCTTTGAGCCATCTGGAGACCAGGCCGGAAAATTATCGGCAGCCGAGTCGGTGGTCAAGCGTGTTTTTCCGGAACCGTCGGTGTTCATCACGTATATCTCGTCATTGCCGTCGCCGTTGGAGGTGTACGTGATCTGGCCTCCGGAAGGGGAGCAGGCCGGTAAGAAATCGGTGCCAGACCTGTTAGTGAGCCTGGTCTGACCGGCGCCATCATCAGACATGCGGTAAATCTCAAGGTCGCCGTCACGGTCCGATGCGAACACCAGCGTGTTGCCGCCACACCATGACGGCTCCATATCAGATGCTGGGTTATCCGTGAGTCTCACGGGGTTTGCGCCATCCCAACCCATGATCATGATATCCAGGTTCCCGCTGCGGTCAGACTGGAAGGCCATCCGACCTCCCGCGATATACGCCGCGGGGGTTGGCGTCGGTGTGGGAAGGGGGGTATCGGTAGGTTGGGGTGTGGCGGTCGGCGTTGGCGTTGCAGTTGGCTGCGGCGTTGGAGTCGGCACCGGAGTCGAAGTCGGCGCCGGGGTTGGTGTCGGCGTTAGCGCCGGAATAGTTGGGGCTGGAGTTGGGGTTAGCGTCGGAATACGAGTGGGCAGCAACGTCGGGGTTGGCTGCGGTGCCGGTGTCGGAGTTGGCACCGGAGTTGGAGTTGGGATTGGCAATAGAGTGGCTGCCGGAACGGGAGTAGGCACCGGGATAGCCGTCGGTGTCGAGACCGGGGTGGGTGTGCGACCCGCTGGGGTTGCCGTTGGGGTCCATCTTGTCTGTGGGAGCCGGTGACAGGGTCGGTGTAGCATCAGGCGACTCGCTTGGCACCAGGCTAGGTGTCGGTCCAGGCTTTGGGTTGTTGATCTCAGGCGTCGGAGAGACCGGCCCGGTCTGAACCTGTGCTGGGACTGGAGTATCGGCAAAGGGAGTTCCGTCCAATGCTGGCTGCGAAACGCTCTTAGATGGGCCAACCGTGAGCACGAACCGGCTCAACCGGCCGACTTGGGTTGCAACTGTGGAGGCGAATGGGTCGCCGGTGGTCGGCAAAACATCCCATGCCAGGGAATCTTCATGGAAGTTCTGGATGAAGAACCGCGAAAAATCCGCACCAGCAAGCTCCAAGTCCTGCGGTCCGATCTCGACCGTGATGGTGAGCATACGCTGAAATTCCACCGGGCTGCTACTACCGTCCGCAGAACGGGCGGACAGGTCGAAGACGCGGCCAGTATTGAGGTATCCGGCGGGCAGGCTTGGCGCGCCTGATAGGTCAGATTCCTGGTAGTCGAAGATGATCGGATCGGAAACAGACCCGGGCAGTATCGCCACCATGACCGAGCCGTCTGCGGTCTTAAGTTCAATCTCGTCTTTACTTGTGATTACCACACCGGCAGGCCCCAGGAGAAGGGCGTCCAGCACGCTACCACTGTCCGATGACGGCTTCAGAGTCAGCACACCAGAGGCGATGAGCCCGGCCAGCAGGCCACCCAGAATAATCAGAGGGAGGATGGCGAAAATGACCAGGTTGCCCATCGGTCCAAACCGTCCATCCTCGGTTGACCGGCGTGACCCTGACTGCCCCATAGATCAATCACCTAAAAATGCAACTCGCTTTAAAGCTGGTTGCAGGTATTTTCCTGGTATCTTCCCGGTATTTTCCTGATATCTTCCCGGTTTCCTAATGGCTGGCTCCAGCCTGAAGCTCTCATTCACCAGGCGGTAAAACGCCACTCAACGAATCTCTCATCGAGGGCAGAACGAGGTTGGCCGTCAATATAGCATCATTTACGCAGGGTCCATCCTGCAAAGTTGTTCAATTCCCGCCGGAAACCTGAATCAAACCTAGGCTCAATGCTTCAGCTAGACTTACAGACGTGGAAGACGCAGTGGTCCATCGGTTGGGGGTCGGTGAAATACAACACGCCTCCAAGCTCGTCAGGGGCTTCGGCGGCGATATCGTCGCGAACGGCATCTACGCCCTGGATATCGAGGCCTTGCTCCCAGAGTGATGCACGTCTCTTGCCCCGGTGCCGCAACCGGCGTCCAGCCCTTTTTTACCGGGTGCCAATATCACCAGCCTATCCAGAAGGTCCAGGTCGCCCTTCAGCGCCTGATGGAACGACTTGATATAGACCGATCGGAGAAATTGGTGGGCAACCTCTGAATAACGCTGCGCGTGGTGCCGATAGAAATCTTCGGAATTGTCCTCAGACGCCTTTGGGCACGACAGGTCCGGCTCGTCTGGCTAGTCCAACTCAACCAGCAATGTCTCGTCATCACAGATTTTGAAAATCGAATGCAATTGATCTGACGGCTCTTGGTGGTCGCCTCAACTTACCGGCATCAACTGGATGCGGCGGAACCTGAGACGAACATTTTTTCAGCTTGGCGGAGGTCGTCCAACGTATCGATCTCCGCCCATTTATTCTTATCGGTATGCATGACCGCCATTTTCATGCGGCCAGACTCTATCAGTTTGGAAAAGGCAGCTTCGTAATACTGATCGGTACGGCCTTCGGCTATGAATTTCTCCATCTCCGGGATGATTGCGTCCGCCAGAGTTTGGCGAGAGAGTTTATAGATATTTACGGTTTTCAACGCAGGGCCGTAATCGAACTCGGGGCCTTGGTCTGCTTTCAGGACCATTGCCTTGGCGAATCCGTCTTGGGCCAGTATCAATGTACCGTCCATGTCGGACCGGAACTGGTCCACAACAGCGACGTTTTCGTCCGCCAGGCCCGCCAATTCGCTCACCAACCGGCTGTCGAACACCAGGTCCCCTTCCAAAAGCAGTAAGTCGTCGTCGAACTCTTTCTTTGCCAGCAGGAAAGAATAGAGGTTGTTGGTTTCGGCGTAGACCGAGTTCTCCACATAGGAGAGACGGACACCCTTGTATTCTGTCCCGAAGTAATCGCGAACCGAATCAGCCATGTAGCCCAAGACGACGGTGCAATTCTCGATGCCGGCCGTTAGTAGCGCGTCTAATTGGAATTCCATCATCGGACGCCCAGCCACATGGACCATGCATTTCGGACAATCCCGGGTGAGCGGGTCGAGTCGAGTGCCCATCCCGGCCGCCAGTATCAGGCCTTTCATCGGCTATCTGACCTCGACGGGTTCGATCTTGCCTGCTCCCGTGAATTTGGTGATTCGCAGGAGCGCATCTACCAGACGGTCGTTGTCTGCTTCGGTACGGCAAGCTATGCGGATGAAATTGTCCTCCAGGCCCTCTTTGGCTCCACAGTCGTTGACCATGATCCTGGAGTCTTCAAACAATCGTTCCGCCAACTCCGGGCCGGTGAATCCGTACAGGATCCAGCAGAGGACGAAATTCCCCTGGGTGGGATAGGGATGCAGATATGGGACATCTTCCAAGCCGCGGACCAAACGTTTGGTCGCATTTCGAACCTGGCGGCACGATTCCTGGTACTCCCGCGCGTAATTTCGCATCTCCTCAAGGAAGAACTGGGCAAGGGAGTTGATGCTCCATATGGGCAGGTCTTTGCGCAGGTCTGCCAGCCGCT